>CANQPY010000044.1 GCA_947625835.1 uncultured Clostridia bacterium
ATAAGATACAAAAAAAGCAAGTGTTTACTTGCAAAAAATAAAAAATTTTTTTCGATTAAGTGGCAAACTCGGGAGAGTTAGGAGATAAAACTTTTTTGGCTTCTTTGAGTCTTGGTTTTCAATATCCAAATTCAAAGTTACCTCTTATTTTAGGTTCTATTTGTGGTATGGTTCTTAGTGATTGTATTGCTATTTTTTGTGGTAAGTTTTTAGGTAATCACTTAAATGAAAAGTTTATTGAAATTTTGTCTAATATCCTTTTTGTTGTTTTTGGCTTGATTGGTTTTGCAAGTATTTTTATTAATTTTTCTTGACATCTAGCATAATATGTGCTATTATATTTATTGTCTTTGGTATTATATGGGTCAATAGCTCAGGTGGATAGAGCACAGGCCTTCTAAGCCTGGTGTCGGGGGTTCGAATCCCTCTTGGCTCACCAAGGAATCGCTATCCGAACCCGAATAGCGATTTTTGTATTAAAACCATATATAATTGTTAAATCTTATTAATTTTTGATACCGGCTCATTTAATAATTTTGCTATAAATTTATCTAATAATTTATATTCTTTAACATTAAATTTTTGTTTTGTTGATAATATATTGAATATATTATCTTTTTCACAACTTAGATAATGTGTTAAATATAAACCATTTTTTTCATAGAATTTTAATCTTTTTTTCTTATATTATAATCAATAGCATTTTCATTAATTTTATCTATATTCAAATAAATACTTTTATCACGATACTTCTCTAAATACCATCTTAATAAATAACTTCCATTTCCACAAGAACGTTTTTTATTATTTATAGCTAAATATAAAATAAATATCATATTTTTATATTTTATCGCATATATAAACCCATCAACTGTCTTGCAATTAATTAAACAATATAGTTCTGCACAGTCTCTTTTAGTATATGATATTAATTTATTTAAAAAAGAATATCTTTCTTCCTTAGGAAATGATGTCTTATAAAATTGTTATATTATACATAATCAAAATATATTATTATTGTATATTCTAATAAATTATGATATATTTTATATATAATCAAAATAAATCTAAATTAAAATGGAGAAAAAATATGAAATTATTACATTTAGCTGATTTACATATAGGTAAAATAATATATGACCAATCCTTATTAGAAGATCAGGAATATATGTTAAAAGAAATTGTAAAAATCGCAGAAAAAGAAAAAGTTGACGCAGTTTTAATATCTGGAGATATATATGATAGAAGTGTGCCTCCAGCAGATGCTGTCGATGTATTAAATGAATTCTTAAATAAATTAATTAAAATATTAAAAATTAAAGTTTTTATGATTTCGGGTAATCATGATTCAAAAGAAAGATTAAATTTTGGAAGTAAAATATTTGAAAATGATGGCTTATATATTCAAACAAACTATGATGGCAAAATCAAATGTGTAGAAATATCAGATAAAGTCAATATATATATGCTTCCTTTTATAAAACCAGTTGAAGTTAAACAATATTTTGAAACTGAAACAATAGATACTTATAACGAAGCAATGAATTTAATAATGAAAAATGAAGAAATTGATGAAAATAAAGTAAATATATTAATGGCACATCAATTTGTTACAGCTGGAAATAACGGTCCTGAAATATGTGAATCAGAGACAATAAATGTTGGTGGAATAGAAAATGTAGATTCATCTAATTTTGATAAATTTGACTATGTTGCTTTAGGTCATATTCATGGTCCACAGCAAATAGGAAAAGATGCAATAAGATATTCAGGAACAATGCTAAAATATTCTTTTTCAGAAGCAAATCACAATAAATCAGTAGTATTAATTAATATAAAAAATGATAAATCAGTAAAATATCAATTAATTCCTTTAAAGCCATTGAGAGATATGAGAGTAATAAAAGGCCCAATAGAAGAATTATTAAAAGAAGAAAATTATAAAGATACAAATACTAATGATTACATTAAAGCTATTGTTACAAATAAAGAACCTATATATGATGCAATAGGTCAGCTTAGAAGAGTTTATCCAAACACCTTGAGTTTAGAAATTTCTAATGTGAAAACAAGTATACAAAATTTAGAACTAGAAAGCATAGAAAAATTAAAACAAAAAGATGAATTTGAATTATTTGACGACTTTTATGAATTTCAAAATAATATAAGATTAGATGATGAACAAAAAAAGATTATAAAAGATATTATTGAAAAATCAAAAAATGAAAAATAGGAGTATGTGTGTATATGAAACCAATTAAATTAACAATGTCTGCATTTGGACCATATAGAGAAGAAACGATTATAGAATTTGATAAGTTAGGTAATAGTGGTTTGTTTTTGATTACTGGAGATACTGGTGCAGGAAAGACTACTATATTTGATGCAATATCATTTGCGTTATTTAATGATGTAAGTGGTTCAAATAGACCAATATCTTCACTTAGAAGTGATTTTGCGACTACAGAAAATACTTATGTAGAATTAGTTTTTGAACATAAAGGAAAAATATATACTGTTAAAAGAACACCACCATATGAAAGACAAAAAAGTCGTGGAGAAGGAGTTACAAAAAATGTTGCAGATGCATTATTAGCATATGATGATAAGATAATAACAAAAATTTCAAATGTAAATGAAAAAATAATTGAAATAATTGGCATTAATTCTAAACAGTTTAAGCAAATTGCAATGCTAGCACAAGGCGAATTTATAAATGTATTATTTGCAAAAAGTGATGATAGAACTGAAGTTTTTAGAAAAATATTTGAAACAGATATATATAATAAAATAACTAAAAATTTATATGAATTTGCGAAAAAAAATAGAGAAGATCTAGAAAGTTTGAAAACAACTTTTGAAACAAACGCAGAAAATATAATCTGGAAAGAAAAACCTATAAGCATTGAACTAATTGATTATAAAAAAATAGTTGAAGCGGATATAGATTTAATTATGAGTAATCTTTCAAAGGAAATAGAAAAGCAAAAAAAAGAATATAAAGATTTTGAAAAGGAAATAGATAAAGTCGGAAAAGATACAAAAAAATTAGAAAACAAAATATTAAAGATAAAAGAACAAAATAAAAAAGTTGAAGAATATGAAGAATTAAAAAAAATTAAAGATGAACTAAAAAAGCAAGAAAAAAGTATAAAAGAAGATGAAGAAAAAATAAAAACAAAGGAAAAAATACTTGCGTCTGTACTTCCAAAAGAAAAAATCCTTGAAAAATTAGATGAAGAAATAAAAAGAGATACTAAACAAATAAAAGAACTTGAAAAGGAAATTGAATTAGAAAAAGAAACAGAAAAGAAAAATAATGAAAATATTAAAAAAATAGAAGAATTAAAGACAATAGTAAAGGAATATAACAAAATACAAGAAGAAAGTAAAAAAATACAGGATTTGAATGTAAAACTTGATGATTTAGCTAAGCTAAATAAAGAAAAAGAAATACTTGTTAAGAAATATGAAAAAAACAATCAAAAATATCAAGATAAGGTAGAAGAATATTTAAAACAGGAAGATGCTTTTTTCAAAGAGCAAGCTGGTATCATTGCAGAAAAACTTGAAAAAGGAAAACCTTGTCCTGTATGTGGTAGTATAGAGCATCCTGCTAAAGCAAAGAAAAGTAAAAGTGTTCTTACAAAGGAAGAACTAGAAGAATTAAAAGCAGAAAAAGAAAAAATCGAAAAAGAAGTTTCTAAATATAAAGAGCAAATAACAGTTATAAATACCAAATATTCTTCTATTCTTGCTGAAATTCCTGAAAGTAAGGAAAGCAATTTTAAATTAGATAAATATGTAGAAAAAATTCAAAAACAAAAAAATGAAATAAATGAAACAAAATCTAACATAGAAGATAAATTTGCAACTATTTATTATAAAATTACTGAACAATATATTGATATTAATGAATTTGAATTTGACGAATTTAAGGATGATTTCAATAAAAGAATAAAAGAAGATGCAAATAAAATGGTTAAAAACAAAGCATTGCTTAATAATACAAAACATGTTAAAGAAATTAACGATAAAGAATATCAAGAAAAATATGCAGACTTTATCGAAACAATTAAAAAGCTTGGATTTAAAAATGAAGAAAATTATAAAGAAAATTCGTTAAGTGAAGAAGAAATAGCTAAAATAAAAGAAAAAATTGAAAACTACAAAGAAGAAAAAATATCTAATAAAACAAAATTAGATGCTTTAGATAAGGAAATATCTAAAAAAGAGATTATAGATGTATCTAAAGATGAAGAACAATTAGCTGATTTTATAAATAAACAAAAGGATCAAAAGAAAAAGCAACTTCAACTTAAAAGCAATTTAGATTCAAATGAAAAATTTGATAAAGCTTTGCAAAAAACGGCAACTTTATTAAAAGAACAAATGATTAAAGTTGCAAGAATTGATGAATTATCTAAACTCGCAAGTGGATCTGCAGTTGGTAAAAGAAGAATTGCATTTGAACAATATGTGCAAGCTACATATTTTGAGATGATAATAAATGAGGCTAATAAGAGATTAATTAGTATGACAGATAATAGATATATTCTATTAAGAAAAAAATCATCAGATAAAATATCAGAAAAAATGGCTCTTGACTTAGATGTTTTAGATAATTATAACGGAAAAATAAGAGATGTGAAGTCATTATCTGGTGGGGAATCTTTCAAAGCAGCTCTTGCACTTGCATTAGGCTTATCAGACGTTATACAAAGTTATTCAGGAGGAGTAGTAATTGATACACTATTTATAGATGAAGGATTTGGAACTTTAGATATGGAATCTAGAGAACAAGCAATAAATACTTTAATTAAGTTAGCTGGAGATAATAAGTTAATTGGTATAATTAGTCATGTAACTGAATTAAAAGAAAGATTGGATAAAAAAATAGTAGTATCTAAAACACAAAATGGAAGTAATTTAGTAGTGGATTTATGATTATTTTTTAATATATTATTCCAGCGTTCTTTTGATATTTTTCCATTGTTTCAATACATTTATCTCTGTCTATTTGCTTAAGATGAAGTATATTGTTATTGCCCTTTATAAATTCATAAATATCATTATCTCTAAAGCCAATATTGGCTGCGTCATTTTTAGTACATCCAAAATATACTTCTTTAATATTTGCCCAAATTATTGCAGATAAGCACATTGGACATGGCTCACAAGAAGTATATAAAGTACATTTAGATAAGTCATTAGTATTTAATACTTTACATGCTTCTCGAATTGCTACCATTTCGGCATGGGCTGTTGGATCTTTGTCTTTTAGAACTCTATTATTGCCATTTGCAATAATGTTTCCCTCGCTATCTACTATTACTGATCCAAATGGTCCACCTTCTCCATTGTTTATGCCTCTATCTGCATTTTCTTTTGCTTGTTTCATGTATTTGTTCATAATTATTATCATTCCTTTCCAAGTGACAAAATTTTTTACTTATTTAATATTACTCAATTATTGTATATTCTGTTGTATCTGGTCTTATTACATCTGAATCTTCTACTACTCCAAATTCATATGCATAATCAACAGTTATATTATTTTTATTGTCTATTTCTTTTATGGCTATACCAGTTTCAACATCAACAAATTTTTCTGTATTACCATCTCTTATAATATAACACTTTTTTCCATTTAAGTCTACTTTATCAATATTTGTGGTAATTGCTGTGTATAAGTTAATGAAAAAATTATTGGAAATAAAACTTATTGGATCAACTATAATGTCTTGCACTTTTGTTAATGTCTTGGTTTTTCCGTTATCTATTAGAGAAATTTTTTCTTCCCCTGATTTATAAAATATTTGCTTTATTTTGTCTTTATCTTGTGAATATTTTGTCCATGTCATTAATATTTTGTCTTGTTTTTTATATACTTCTATTGTTCTCATTTCTCCTTTTTCATAAAATTCTGTTTTAGAATGAAAATTTTGATTATTTTCAAATGTTTTTGCTTTATTTGATAAATTTACAAGTATGAATGTTTTTCTTCCTACTATTATTATAAATAGTACAATTATAAATAATAATATATTTCGTAATATTTTTAATTTACTATTATATTTTTTTATGTATTTTACTTCTCTGTTATCTCGCTTTACTGAATCTGTTTGTAAGTCCTTTTTCATGTTTTCCAATATTTTTTGACATTCGTCACATTCTTTTAAATGTTCTTCAATAAAATTATTTGTTTCTTTACTTGTAAGGTTTTCAATGTAATTAGGTAATAAATCTTGAACAATTTTACAATCTCTTTTCTCTTTCATATCAATCAACCTCCTTTAATTGATTTTTTCCTCGATAAAATGTTACTCTAGCCCAGTTCTCTGTTTTATTCAAAATAATTCCTATTTCTTTAAAACTAAGTTCTCCTGTTATTCTTAAATACATTACTTCTCTTGTTTTTTCATCTAAATTCTGCATCTTTTTATATAGTGAAATTTTTTCATCTTTTTGTATGACTTGCTCTTCTAATGTATTTAATGCTTGTACATTTAATATGTCAGTTTCTTTTACATTTACTAACTTTTTATTTTTTCTACATTGGTCATACCAAAGATTTTTTGCGATTTGACACAACCATACTGACATTTTACATTCGCCTTTATATGTATCTATTTTCTTTACTGCTCTATAAAAAGTTTCTTGTGTTAGTTCTTCGGAAATATCGTTATTTCGAGTTAAACAGAATAAGTATTTGTTTACTGTTTCAAAATATTGTTCATATATTTGTTCTATATTCTGCATAACTTTTATCCTCCTTTGCATATATGACGATTGAAATTGAATTTTGTTACAAGATTTTTATTAAAATTTCATGAATTTTTTATACTTTCTTTGTATATTTACATTTTATATTTATTTGATAAAATTATAGCAAAAAAGCAAGTGGTTGTAAATGTTCACTTGCTCGCTCTATTTACAAATATGGATATAATATTCCTATTATACCCATATTTAAAATGATATGTTAAACTAATTATTCATCTTTTAAATATTTTTCCCAATCCATAAAAGCATGTCCTATTCTTACTACAAAAACTTTATCCACATTCTCATCAATAATATAAAAAATTATATAATTTCTTACATTAATTTTTCTAATGTTTTTATATCCTGTTAATTTTTCTTCTAAAACAGGCATACTTCCAGCAACATCTACTAAGTTCTTTAATTCTTGTTTAAATAAAAGTTTATATTTATCTGCTATAATATCTCCTGCTAAATCATATCTCAGATATGAAATAATATTTTCTAAGTCTCGTTCAGCAGTTTCTGACATTTCTACTATATATTTTTTCACAGCTTATGCTCCTATCTTTATATATTCTCTATTTTGATAAAAACATCATCAAGAGAATATATTTTGTTTTCTTTTATATCTTCAAGTCCTTTCTGTAATTTTTCTTTTAAATCTTTTTTACTTTTTATAGTAATACTATCTGGTGCTTCTTTATCTATATATGATAATTTTAAATATTCAACAAAATTAATAACTTGATTTGTAAGTTCTTCTGGTAGTGTTTCAATTTCATTATACAATTTTTGCTTTTCTATAGACATTCTCTTTACCTCCAAAATAGATTTACATTAATATTATAACATTTTTTCTTATAAAAATCTATGAATTTTTAAAATTTATTGTTAAATCCAAACGACAACTTACTATTTATCTAATTAAAGTATATCAAAAAAGCAAGTGGTTGTAAATATTTTCAAAAGTCTCTAAAGACAAACCATAATATATTATCTATTCCTCATCTTTGATGATATTTTTTCCACCAAAATATGTTGTTAGGAAATATGAACCATATATTACACCAATAATTATTACTGTTGCTATAATTGAAGGTAATAACTCATCTGATTTTGCTAAACCTGACATTATTGTTATTGCAAATTGTTGCTATACCAATACTTGCTTCCATTAGACTAATTTTTGTAAATCCCTCTAATTCTATTCCATTATCATTTAGTGCTTTTACAAAATTTGAAGAATTTTCACTACCTGTAAATATTTTTTCAATTTCTTCCTTTTTCTCATCAGTTGCCCCATTATAATTTGCTGATAATAAATACATTTCTTTCATTTCTTCTGTTAATGGGCAACTATCTGGAACTAAAATAATTCCTGTATTTGTATGGCTTGTTGACATCATTATATATCCTTCTTGGCATTCATTATATTTTGACTTATATTCTTTTCCTGCAATAGTTAAAGGATAATTTCCTTTTTTTAATACTTTGTTTCTTAATTCTGTTTGATTATCAAAATCACAAAGAACAATATATTCATCTTCATTTAGTTCATATTCATTTATTCCATATAATTTTGCCATTTTATTATAATCAGATACTTTAATAAGTTCTTCTGCCTTATCGTATTGGAGTCCTAGAAACATCTCTTTTATTTCAGAATATTTATCTCCAAAAAATGTTTTCCAAGTTAAGTTATTATCTGTATAAATTTCAATTTCAACAATATTTTTTAGTACATTCATATCTAAGTCGTTATTTATCAATGTTTCGTAAATAGGATGTCTTGAATCTTCTCGCTGTGCTTCTGTAGTTGTATGTTTTATTCCATATCTAGTATAACTTTCTGGCAAATTAGCAGTTTTATATAAGTTCAAATCTACTGGTGTCATTTCAACTAATTCTCTTTGCATAGTATTTCTTAATGCTAAACTAGATGATAAAATACTAATTGTCATAAATAACATTAAGCATATAACACTCATACTTGCAACCATTGTATTGATTTTATTATTTATTTGTCTTAAAACAAACATATTTGTATCTTTAAAATAAATATTTTTCATTTTTTGAATAACTGTTATTATAAATCCAGATAAAGACCAAAAGATTAGTACAGTTCCAACAATTCCCATAAGAATAGGTGGTAATATCTTTTCAGCTGTATTCATTGAGCCTACATCTCCTGTTACTTTCCAATAAGCAAAGCCTAGAATACTGCTACCAAATATAAATACTAAAATAGCTAAAAAAGGATTCTTCATTTTTACTTTTTCGTTTTTCTTTGTGGCATTTAATAAATTAATTAATTTATATCTTGAAATTGTCATTGTATTAAAAATCAAAACTAGCAGATACATTACTGCAAAATATATACAAGTTTTTATACAAGCTTCTTTTGAAAATACAAAATGAAATTCACTCATATCGGCTTCAAAAAGTTTTGCAACTAATATAGACATAAATTGTGATGCAAATACACCAATTACAAGTCCGAACTGCAAGTGATATTATTCCAACCAATATAGTTTCCAATAAAATAACTCTAGATATTTGCCTTTTGCCCATTCCAAGTGTCATATATATGCCAAATTCTTTTTTCCTTCTATTTATCAAAAAATTATTAGCATATACAATTAATAATCCTAATACTACTGATACAAATATAGATACAAACCCAAGCATATTTATCAAAAGAGTAATCATTTCATGTGTTGATTGTGATACTTGAAGCATTGCTTGTTGACTATCTAAAGAGTTAAACATATAAAAGATTGCTACACCTAAAACTAATGTTAAAAAGTATATGCTATAGTCTTTTATACTTTTTGTTATATTTTTTATTGATAACTTAAAAACAAGCATTCAAATCACCTCCAAGAAGTGTTTGTACTTCAATTATCTTATCAAAGAATTGTTTTCTTGTATCATTTCCTTTTATTAACTCATTAAAGATTTTTCCATCCTTAATGAATAAAATTCGATTAGCATATGAAGCTGTAAAAGCATCATGAGTTACCATTAAAATTGTTGCTTGTAATTTTTGATTAAGATATTCAAAGTTTTCTAATAATTGTCTTGCTGATTTTGAATCTAAGCTACCGAGTTGGCTCATCTGCAAGTACAAGTTTTGGATTAGTAATTATTGCTCGGCAGATGGCAACTCTTTGTTTTTGCCCGACCAGATACTTGATAAGGATATTTTTTTAAGATTTCTTTTATTTCTAGTTTTTCTGCAATTTCATTTACTCTTTTGTCAATGTCTTTTGCATTTACTCTTTTAATTGTTAGTGCTAGCGCTATATTTTCATAGCAAGTTAAAGTATCTAATAAGTTAAAATCTTGAAAAATAAATCCAAGTTCTTCCCTTCTAAATTTATTTAATTTGTTTCCTTTTAACTTTGTAATGTCTTCTTGATTCACAACTATATGACCGACAAGTTACCCTATCTATTGTAGATATACAATTTAATAATGTGGTCTTTCCTGATCCACTTGCTCCCATAATACCTACAAATTCTCCTTTATCAACATTAAAGCTAATACCCGCTATCGCCTTTGTTAAGTTTGATTTGTTTCCATAGTATTTCTCTATGTTTTGTACTTCTAAAATTCTTTCCATATTAAAAAACTCCTTTCAAAGCCTCAACTCAAAGTTTACAACTTCCCTTCGTTCAGTTGCATAAGTTATCTGTAATCGGCAAAGCCTCAACAGCTAACTTAATTATAATATCTTTTCAAGATAGTTGCCATCGATTTAGCTTACAAAAACCTTACATTTTTGTAAGGTTTGTTATTTAATTAGAAAATATTTTATTAAAAATACTTTTTATAAATTCATTATCATTCATTTTATTTTCTAAATACTTATTAAAATTATCTCTATTTATTTCATTGCTTATTATATCACTATAATTAGGATATAATTTTTCAATTTGTTTTCTATTTACTTTATATGAATTACTACTAAAATTAAATGTAATTTCTTGAACATTATCAATTAAAGAAAATATAGATACTGTGTTATATAATAAACATTTTTCTAAATATTGATTTTCATTTATATACCAATCTGTAATATGATAGTCAATAGTTAATCCTAGATTTTCTGAATCTATTTCAAACACATATCCATACTCTGAAAGAGGCAAACTGTCTATTAAATGGCTGTCATTACTATTATTTCCTATATATTGATTTTTGAATTTTATAATATTGTCAATTCCTGCCTTATCTCTGTTAAATGGAGATACAGGTACAGTTTCTTCTGTATAATTTTTTTTAGTATCAACGATATAATATTCATTTTTTGTATTTCTATTTATTCTATAAACATTACAAAATGGTGCTTTATAAATAATCATATTCTCACTCGTTGTTATTAAGTAAGAAAATCTTGGTGCTACATTATTTAATTTTACATTTGCATAGTCTATTCCTAATAATATTATTAGTCCTAAGGCAAAATATCCTAAATTTAAAAACAATCTTTTTATATATGATTTTTTCTTATTAAGTTTAGTAAAACCTATTAAAGATATTATTAGTCCAAATATAGAATAAATTGATCCCCAGCTACTTTCTGATGGAAATATAGTAAATGCAGTAAAAGTAAGTCCAATTCCAAACATCATTAAAATTCCTGCAATTATTTTATTTTTCTCATACACTTTTTTATTTGTATAATCTATGGTACTAATAATATTTTCTTCTAACTTTTCTTGATAATGCTCTTTATCTACTTTTTCTCCACTAATCAAATCATTTAATGTTATACCTAATTCTTCGCTTAAAGGTTTAAGTAAAGAAATGTCTGGCATATAATTTCCATTTTCCCATCTCGAAATTGTTTTTGATGTTACTCCTATTTTCTCTGCAAGTTGTTCCTGTGTTAATTTTTTTTCTTTTCTTTTTTCTGCGATAAATTTTCCAATTTTAACAATATCCATAATTTTTTTCTCCTTTCGCTTTTTAAGAATAACAAAAAAGTATAAAAATTAACACCCCACAAATAGCGAATTGCTATTTTATTTAACTAGACACAAATAGAGAGTTATTTATATGTATTTCCTTATAATATGAATTTCCTGTTATTATACCAATAAACTTATTGTCTTCCATAGCCACAAAAGCAAATGGAGTATAATTACAAATAACATCATTTTTATTAGCAAATTTATTGACAAGCAGTTAGACTTTCATAATAGTGTTTGCCTTCTGCTTTTTTACAATGTAAATTAATTTTACAACCAAAAAAATTAGATGTAAACTCATTTATTTACATCTAAAAGTATACATGTAATTTGTCGTTGAGATATTATTTATTATATTCAACACATTTTTCTTCTAATAATTTGAAATTGCAACATCTTGATTTTATATTTTCTGGTAATTTTCCGTTATTGTATAATTGATATAGTTTAAACGATTTATTTTTTACTTGCTTATAGTTTGCATTTAGCCAATCTAATTGTTCTCTTAATAATTTTTGATATTTCAATTCCGCAATAGTTAAAGTTTCTTTGTTTAAATCTACTAAAGAGTAATTATCTTCATTTACTGGTATCATATTATTAAAATTTATATAAATACAATAATACAAAAGGACTAGAAGTTTAACCTCTAATCCCCCTTTTTTAAGTTCCAATTTAATGGCTGGAAACACCGCTTTTTCAAATTCCAATTTATGGCTGGATTCACCGCTTTTTTGAGTTCCAATTTATGGCTGGATTCACCAACTTTTTGCTATTTCTAGCAATAATATTATATGCAAATTATATAAATTTATTGCTTTCTATATTTTAAATATAGCATATTTTTAGTTAATAATCAATATTTTTTGAATAATTGTAATTTTATTATTTAGTTAACACTTTTTTATTCCAACTTCTTTTATTACATTTTGGGCATTTTAAATATCTAGTAGTTCCATAGTGCATTGCAAAATCACAATATATAAAAGTAAACATACTAATCGTTGAGGAAAACAACGATTAGTTGAGCTCTACAAATTACTATTTGCTACATTCTATATTTATCTAAATCAACTTTATAATCACTAACAACTATTCCTTCTCGTTCTAATTTTTCTTTTTGCTTCTTTATTCCACCAAAAGCAAAATGTCTGGATAAATTTCCTTTACTATCCACTACTTTATAGCAAGGGTAATTATTTTCATCTGGATTATTATGGAGAATATTTCCAATAACTCTTGCAAGTTTCTTATTTCCTAAATATTCTGCTATTTGTCCATAAGTTACTACTTTTCCTTTCGGAATTGTTTTTAAAAATTCATATACTTTTTCTTTCATCTTCTACTCCTTAAAATTTTTCTTTCATTCTCAGAAACAAATTGCATTCTAATTTATCTTTTTTGGTTTATATATTCGCTTAATTCTAATGGCATATATCTTTGACTTCTAATTGCATTTATTCCAAAATCTTTTAATTTTTCAAATGATAATTTTCCTTTTTCATATCTTGTTATTAAATGTATTTTCATAACTTTTTTCATTTTTAAATTTTCATCTTTATATTCGTAAGGAATATTTACTTCTATTACTTTAAATTTATACATAATTGATGAATAAGGCTTGCCAACATATATATAAACAATATCATTTATTTTAATATCTGTGCTTTGCTTCCACATTATTGTATTATTTTCTTTTAATGCTTTATCTATATCAAAATATTTTGGATTTGCAGGCACTATCCACTCATTTTTAG
This sequence comes from uncultured Clostridia bacterium, assembly GCA_947625835.1. GTDB lineage: Bacteria > Bacillota > Clostridia > TANB77 > CAG-508 > CAG-269. The sequence continues at coordinate 13,502 of CANQPY010000044.1, forward strand.
CACAATTTTTATTTGTAACTGTATATGAATAACTTTTCTCAATCAAGCTCATTATTCTTTCATCTGATATAGTATTATTTAGTATAACTGTAATCCAACTTTTCTTATTCATATGATATGCGGGATAAAAACCATCCTGTTTTAGTAAATACTCTATTTCATTTGGTTCTAGTTTTATATTAATTATTTCTACTTCGCCAGTGGATTTTTCTTTTAATTTATTTTTATCAAGATTCATTATTATACCATACCATTTTTTACTATCTTTATTCCTAAAGGTAGCATAGCCAGGGAACTTTTCCCATTCAAATTCTGGTTCATCCCCATACTTTTCCTTTATTGCTTTTGTTATTCTGTTTGATTGTTCATATATAAAAGCTTCTCTAGTAAAACAATTACTTCTAATATCTTTTAATAAATTTTTAAATTCATCTCTAACTTGTCCTACAAAAGAGCCTGTACTATCTTCTATGCGAAAATTAGTATATTCATCTCCAAAAGATAAATCATATACTTTACCTTTAACTATTCCATCATTATTTATTTCAATATCCACTCTAAAAGTATTGTCCATAATATTTTTTGAATATTTGTACACAGATTTATGTTTTTTAAATCCATATTTAGATATTTTATCAAAATCAATCTTTGTTCTTCTAAATAATTCTTCTTCAATAGTCATTTTTATTCTTGTCTCCTTTATAAATTATTATTTATTCATCTATAGTATGGTTTTGTCTATTTTATCTCTAAAGCAAAAATAAGTTGGTCTTTTTGTACCCATTTGTTTATTCTCCATCAAATGATACTTTGGATTATACTTCTCTATAAATTCATCTTTAATAAAATACAATTTTCCTTCAATTATTTTCATTTGGCTCCTTATACAATAATAAGGGAGTGCGAAACTCCCTTATTTATTCACCAGTGTATTTTCTCTTTGCCAACTGGGTGGCTGTTTTATCGATTATCTAGGGTATTTTACTCTTCGCCTCCTAGTAGGCAGTTTTTATTTATATAATAATTATAGCAT
>CANQPY010000045.1 GCA_947625835.1 uncultured Clostridia bacterium
GACAGGCACAACGTTGACATTAATGTCAACGTTGTGCCTGTCCCCAAACCCGCATCCCCAAACCCACACTCATATTGACTGTGACTCTAGTTTTCATTTACATTATCAATAAGTTCTTTACATTCTTTCCAAGAAGTAACTTTTAAACAATCATATTCATCTTCTAATTTTTTAGCTATTTCCTTTGTATTATCATCTGATTTTAAGTCAGCTACAATAATATTTTTCAAATAATCTTCTTTTCCATACAATATTTTAAATAAACTTGACCTTAAAAAACCTTCAATTTTTTCTTCTTGATTTTTAACAGCAATAATCAAATAAATTCCATCAGATTGAAATTTTGTATATGTAAAAATATATATAATATTCTTAACAATTTCAAATAATCCATAAATTGCTAAGGTCCAAAAAATGATATTTGATATAAATTCCATTGTGTTTATATTTCCTCCTACTATGCTATTTTATGATGCAAAAATAAAAAATGATACTAATTTGCATTATATTTAAATTTGCATCATTTTTAAATTTATATCATATTTAAATTAGGCTTGAAATCAAAGTATTTTTATGATAAACTAATACATACAAAAAGATAAGGAGATACAAATGGAAATTATAGGAGAAATACAATCAATTATATATAGAAACGAAACAAATAGTTATACTATAGCAGATTTTGAAACAGAAGACGAACTTACTACTGTAGTAGGTTATTTACCATTTGTTAATAGTGGAGATACTTTAAAGCTATTAGGAAAATTTGTAGAACATAAAGATTATGGAAGGCAATTTAAAGTAGACACTTTTGAAAAAATAATGCCACAAACACTAGAATCATTAGAAAAATACTTAGCAAATGCAAATATAAAAGGTCTAGGAAAAGCTTTAGCAAAAAGAATTATCAATAAATTTGGAGAAGAAACCATTAATGTATTTAAAAATGAACCAGAAAAGTTAGCACAAGTAAAAGGAATTTCTTATAATAAGGCACAAGAAATAGCAGAAGAATTTATGCAAAACTGGGAAGTATGGCAAATTGTAGGATTTTTAGAAAGATTTGGAATAGGAGCAGAGCATGCTAAAAAAGTATTTGATTTATTGGGAAAAAATGCAATAGAACAAATAGAGGCAAATCCATACATATTAATTGATATAGCAAGAGGAGTAGACTTTAAACAAATAGATCACATGGCACTCGATTTAGGAATAAATTATGATAACGAAAAAAGAGTAGAAAGCGGAATAAAATATGCATTAATTAGAAGCACTTACAATGGACATAGTTGTGTACTAAAAGAAAATTTAATTCAATATGTAATTGAATTATTAGATGTACAAACAGAAAATGTAGCAGATGGATTAATAAATTTAAGAGTCAAAAATGAAATTGTATTAGAAGAACGCCAAAAAGAAGAATATGTATATATTTATGAATTCTATAAAGTAGAAGAAGAAATAGCATACAGAATTACTGATTTGCAAAAAGCCAAAAATATGAAAAAAATATCTCACATAGAGGAAGAATTAAAAAAAGTAGAAAAAGATTCAGATTTAGAATTATCAGAAAGACAAAAAGAAGCAGTAAAATTAGTAAATGAAAATAATGTAGTTATAATAACAGGAGGACCTGGAACAGGAAAAACTACTATTATAAAAACAATTATTGATATATATGAATCAAAAGGGAAAAAAGTAGTTTTATGTGCACCAACAGGAAGAGCTGCAAAACGTATGACAGAAACAACAGGAAAAGAAGCATCTACACTCCATAGATTACTAGAAATTGGAAAATTTGATGAAGATAGTTTTTATAAAAACACAACAAATTATGAAGGCTCACCAATTGATGCAGATATAATAATTGTAGATGAAATGTCAATGGTAGATATGTTTTTAATGAATTATTTACTAAAATGCATTTATAAAGGTACTAAATTAATTTTAGTCGGAGATGTAGATCAATTAGCATCTGTTGGTCCTGGAAGTGTGCTAAAAGATTTAATTAATTCAGAACAAATACAAACAATTCATTTAGATAAAATATTTAGACAAGCAGCTAAAAGTAAAATTGTATTAAATGCACATAGAGTAAATGCAGGGGAAAATTTTTTAAGCAAAGAAGAAGAACAATCAGATGAAATAAAAGAAGACTTTTTCTTTATAAAAGGAAACAACGAAGAAAAAATGTTAGAAGAAGTAGTATCACTTTGTACAGGAAGATTAAAAAAATATGGAAATTATGATTTCTTTCAAAACATACAAGTATTATCTCCAACTAAAAAAGGAATACTTGGAACAAAAGAATTAAATAAAATGCTTCAGCAAAAATTAAATCCAAATATCAACAATTTACCAGAAAAATCAAGTTTAGGAGTTATTTATAGAGCACGGAGACAGAGTAATGCAAATAAAGAACAATTACGACATTTATTGGGAAAAGTACAATCAAGGAAAAACAGAAATGGGAAGCGGAATTTTTAATGGTGAAATAGGAACTATTACAAAAATAGATGAAAAAGAAAAACAATTGGAAATTAGATTTGATGACGAAAAAGTAGCATGGTATGAATTTTCTGATTTAGAGCAAATTGAACACAGCTATAGTATAACAATACATAAATCACAACGGAAGTGAATTTGATGTAGTTATTATGGTTGTGCCATCTGCAGCACCTATGTTAATGACAAGAAATCTACTTTATACAGGAATTACAAGAGCAAAAAAATTATTAATTATTGTTGGAATAGAAAAAGTAGTTGAGTTTATGATACAAAATACGAATATAAAAAAGAGAAATACAGGATTAGCATACAAAATGAGAGAAAGGAGAAAACTAAAATTTTAGACCAAATATTAAATCTTATTTATCCACCAACATGTCGGAATATGTGGAAAATTAAATTCAGAATTTTTATGCAACAAATGTAAAAAACAATTAGAAACTCAAAGCAAATTAAAAATTGAAAAAAATAAAAATTCCAATAATTACTTCCAAGAACATTTATATCTATTCAAATATCAGGGAATGATAAGAAAAATAATATTAAATTATAAATTTAATGATAAATCATATTTATATAAAACAATTGTGAATTTTTTGTTAAAAAATGAAAAATTATTTAAAATTTTAAAATCTTATGATACAATAATACCAGTTCCTATAAGTGCAAAAAGATATAAAGAAAGAGGATATAACCAAAGTTATTTAATTGCAAAAGAAATAGCAAAAAATTTAAAAATAAAATGTAATAATAATTCTCTTTTAAAAGCAAAAAATATAATAGAACAAAGCAAACTAAACAAAGAAGAAAGGCAAACAAATATAAAGGGAGCATATGTATTAATTAATAAAAAAACATTACAAGACAAAAAAATATTATTAATAGATGACATTTATACAACTGGGAGTACAGTAAAAGAATGTAGTAAAATTTTAATGCAAGCAAAGCCCCAAAAAATAGGAATATTTACAATAGCCAAAGATTAATAATAAATAGCTAAGGAGGAGCAAATGGAAGATTTAGTAGAAAGCATATTAGACTATGTAAGGTCAGATTACACAGATTATGCCATTATGATTAATGGTGAATGGGGTTCTGGTAAGACACATTTTTGGAATAATAAAATAAAAAACAAAATAGAATCTTTACAATTAAATGGAAAAAGATACACAACTATTTATATGTCATTATATGGTATTTCAAACCTAGAAGAAATAAGTAAAAAAATATTTATAGAAACTACTCAATTAATGGATAAAAACCTAAGAAAATTTATGGATGCAAATGGTCAAACAACAATTCCAGAATATGCAAAAACAGGAATTGATATGGCAAACTTTTTTGGTGTAACACAAAATGGAGATAAAGTTGACTATGGCGCATTTTTTTCAACAGATGATAAAGTATTATGCTTTGATGACTTAGAAAGAGCAAATGTTGATGTTATTGATATTTTAGGATACATTAATAATTTCGTAGAGCATGATCACATAAAAACAATAATTATATGTAATGAAAAAGAATTATCTACCAAATTAAAAAGTTCTAACCTAGAAATGAAAACATTTATTGCAACATATCTTTTAGACAAACAAGACGAATTAAATAAAACTGATAAACCAATGGTAGAAAAAATTCAAGACAAAATTGAGCATGTATTTGATAAAGCAAATGATTATGAAAGAATTAAAGAAAAATTAATTGGAGAAACCTTTGAATATGCACCAAAATTTGATTATATCATTAACGGAATTTTAATGAGGTATGAAAACAATCCAGATTTAATTAGATTTTTGCGTGAAAACACAAATTTAATCGTATCTACTTTTAATAAAAGTGGGACAAGAAATTTAAGAATTTTAAAACATGCATTAAATGACTTTAAAAAAATTTATGAAATGGTAAATAAATCTTATCCAAATACAAATCATAGAGTAGTGCAAACAATGCTAATATTTACAATAGCAGTATCATTTGAAATAAAAGCAGGAAAAATAACAAAAGATAAATTTGTTAATATTAAAGACAATGAAGAATATAAATCTATTTTAGTATCTTCAAGAATTTTAATGGATAACAGACAATTTTATATTAAAGAATTTGATAATAATTATTATTACAACTTCAAATCAGAATATCGCTTCTTTAAATTTATTGAGTATTATGTTAGAACACGTATTTTTGATATGAAATTGTTCAAAGATAACATGGAAACAATAAGAAATACAGTAGATACAGAAAACTTACCAGGTTATAAAAGATTACTTACAGAAGAATATTGGAAAATTTCAGACGACCAATTTACAAATGTAATTCATGAAGTAATAGAAGATGTAAAACAAGGAAGACTAACTCTAATAGATACTGTAAAATTATTTGCTTATTTTAGTTATTTTTCAAGGAAAGGTCTAATAGAATATGACTTAAAAACATTAAAAAGTTTATTTTTTGATGGAATGAATATTGCATCTTTAACATCTAATTATTGTCCAAATCCTAAAGAAGAATTAGGAAAAATTGCAATCGAAGAAGTTGAAGAAGACATGGAAGAGATTTTAAAGCATTTTGAAACTTTAAATGACCAATTACTAGATAAAATGTATAGAGAAAAAGCAGAAGATGTAATGAAATGCATCCCTATGAAAATGGAACAATTTTATGAAAAATTTGATAAAGAATGTATGGAAATACCAATTTTTAAATATTATGATCCATTCCAATTATTTCAAAGAATTTCATGTGCAAGTAATGAAGATATTGTATTAATTAAAGAAAAATTAATTGATAGAGCAAATCTTTATACTAAGCAAATAGAACCAGAAATGAAAAATATTAAACAATTAAAACAAATAATTGATGATTATTTAAAAGGCAAAGATCCTAGTATTAAAATTGTTATGTTAAAGGAATTTTCAAAGGATGTAGGATATATTTTAGACAAGTATAAAATGAGCTTTTTGCCTAAAAAAGAAGAACAATTAGAAGAAGAATAAAAATCAAAATTTTGAAGACTTTTTATAAAGTCTTCATTTTTATGTATAATTTTTTCCTTATTTGTCATAATAAAAATATAAACAAAAAATATAGCAAGGAGGAAAATTATGAAAGCAACTGGAGTTGTAAGAAGAATAGATGATTTAGGAAGAGTTGTTATTCCAAAGGAAATAAGAAAGACATTAAGAATAAAAGAAGGAGATCCACTAGAAATATTTACAGATAGAGAAGGGCAAGTTATATTAAAAAAATATTCTCCTATTGGGGAACTTTCAGAATTTGCAGCAGGATATGCAGAAACATTATCAAAGACAACAGGACATATTGCTTGTATTACAGATAAAGATACAATTATAGCAGTATCAGGAGGTTCAAAAAAAGAATTTTTAGAGCAAGATATTAGTCAAGAATTGGAACAACTAATGGAAGATAAAGAAGTTTATACAAGCAGTGAAAATAGCAATCAAGCAATGCCAATTACCAAAAATGATAATCAAGAAAGAAAAAATAATGCTCAAGTAGTATATCCTATTATTTCTAATGGAGATACAATTGGAACAGTTATTTTAATGGCAAAAGAGCCAAATGGCAAAATGAATGACGTAGAAAAGAAGGTAGCTCAATCAGCAGCAACATTCTTAGGAAGCCAAATGGATATATAAAACCAAAATCAAGAAAATAGTAGTATTTTCTTGATTTTTTTTATATTTTAATATATAATTTTTAAAGCAAAATTAAACGCTTTCAAAGAAAGCAAGAAAGGAAAAAATATGAAAGCAATAGAAATAAGGAATAAATATTTAAACTATTTTAAAAACCATGGTCACAAAGTAATTCCATCTGCACCATTAATACCAGAAAATGACCCATCAGTATTATTTACAACTGCAGGAATGCAACCATTAGTACCATACTTACTTGGGCAAAAACATCCAGAAGGAACAAGGCTAACAGACTATCAAAAATGTGTAAGAACAAATGACATAGATGAAGTAGGAGATAACCGTCATCTAACATATTTTGAAATGCTTGGAAACTGGTCATTAGGCGATTATTTTAAAGAAGAATCAATTGCAATGAGTTTTGAATTTCTAACAAAAGAATTAGGAATACCAGCTGAAAAACTATCTGTAACATGTTTTGCCGGAGACAAAGACTGTCCAAGAGACGAAGTATCTGCAGAAAGCTGGAAAAAAGCAGGCATACCAGAAGAAAGAATATATTTTTATGGAAAAGATGACAATTGGTGGATAGCAGGAGAAGAAGGACCATGCCGGACCAGACACAGAAATGTTTTATGATACAGGAAAGCCAGCATGTTCTAAAGATTGTCAACCATCATGTGATTGTGGTAAATACGTTGAAATTTGGAACAATGTATTTATGGAATATTTTAAAGATAAAAATGGATATTCAAAGCTAGCTAAAAAAAATGTAGACACAGGATTAGGCTTAGAAAGAATGGCAATGTTGTTACAAGGAAAAGAAACACCATTTGATACTGAACTTTTTAGACCAGTAATGAAAAAATTAGAAGAATTACAAAAAGAAGACTACATAGAAAGTAGAAGAATTATTGCAGAGCACTTGCGTTCGAGTATGATGATTATATCAGATGGTGGTAGACCAAGCAATATAGATAGAGGCTATGTTTTAAGAAGACTAATAAGAAGAATGATAAGACACTTAAATAAATTGCAAATAAACTTAGATGAACTATCAACATTAATAGATATAAATGTGGAAAACTTAAAAGAAATGTATCCAGAGTTAGAAAAAAATAGCAAAATAATTAAAAACACAATATTAGAAGAAAAAAATAAATTTGTAAAAACTCTTGCAAATGGGGAAAGAGAATTTGAAAAACAAATAAAAAATATAAATGACAATAAAATACCAGGAGAAGTAGTATTTAAATTATATGACACATATGGATTTCCACCAGAGGTAACAAAAGATTTAGCACGGAGAACATGGATATAAAGTAGATTTAGAAAAATTTGAAAAACTATTTAAAGAGCATCAAGAAAAATCAAGACAAGGTTCAGAACAAAAATTTAAAGGTGGCTTAGCAGAACAAAATGAACAAACAATTGCCTACCATACAGCAACACATCTTTTAAATGCAGCATTAAAACAAGTAATTGGAAAAGATGCACACCAAAGAGGTTCTAACATTACAGTAGAAAGAATGAGGTTTGACTTTAACTGTGATCATAAATTAACAGATGAAGAAAAACAAAAAGTAGAAGATTTAGTAAACAAATGGATACAAGAAGGATTAGAAGTAACAAAACAAGAAATGAAAAAAGAAGATGCAATAAAATCTGGTGCTGAATGTATGTTTATTGAAAAATATCCAGATATTGTAACAGTTTATACAATCCGGAAATGTTTCAAAAGAATTATGTGGAGGACCACATGTAAATAATACCAAAGAACTTCGGAAAATTTAAAATAAAAAAAGAAGAAGCAAGTTCATCAGGCATTAGAAGAATAAAAGCTATTTTAGAAAAGGAGAATTAAATGGAAGATTGTTTATTTTGTAAAATAATAAAAGGAGAAATACCTTCAAAAAAAGTATATGAAGACGAAGAAATTTTGGCTTTTTGCGATATAAATCCAGAAGCCCCAATCCACATTTTAGTAGTACCTAAAAAGCACATTACATCTTTAGCATATATAAAAAAAGAAGATGAAGTTTTAATTGGAAAAATATTTGGTGTAATAAATAAAATATCAGAAGAACAAGGCTTTAAAGAAGATGGATATAGAGTAATTACAAATTGTGGGGAAAATGGAGGACAAAGCATAAAACATTTACATTTTCACATTTTAGCAGGAAAAAAACTAGGAGAAAAAATACTTTAAAAAACTGTACAATCCCGCTATATTGTGGTATAATAAATATAGAAGAAAAAATGTACGGAGGTAAAAAATTATGTTTGAGAGTAAATATAGTAAAGTATTAACCGTAATATTAATTATAGTAATTATTGCAATAGTTGGACTATTGGGTTTTTTAGGATATGATTATTTCCAAAAGTATATTATTACAAAAGATACTTCAGAATTTGTTGATAATTTTCAAGGAGAAGTATCAAATGATATAGAACCAACTGATACGCAACCAGAGACTGTTCCAACGGAGAATAATGATGATCCATTTAGTGGTATCCAAGATGCAAACACCACAAGTGGTGGTGGAGGAACAACAAGCAAAACATATCAAGGATTTAATGTAGTTCGGAACAATAGAAATTCCGGCAACTGGAATTAAATATCCAATTGTAGATAAAGTAACTAAGAGATCAATAGAAGTTGCAGTAGCTTTCTTATGGGGAGCTGGAATAAATCAAGAAGGTGATTCTGTTATTATCGGACATAATTATAGAAATGGATTATTTTTCTCAAATAATAAAAACCTAAAAAAAGGAGACAAAATTTATATAACAGACAATGAAGGAAAAAGATTAACTTATACTGTATATAACAAATTTGAAGCAGGAGACACAGATACAAGTTTCTATCAAAGAGATACAAGTGGCAAACCAGAAATCACATTATCAACTTGTACAGACAATGTAAAAACAAGATTAATAATACTTGCCAGAGCAGACTAAAATAAAAAAAATAAAGGAATTTTAAAAATTCCTTTATTTTTTTCAATAAATTGTATATAATAAAGGAAATAATGTAAGAGGTGTCAAAATGGACAAAAAACAAGCTGAAGTACGAATTAAAGAACTCAGAAAAAAAGTAGAATATTATGCCCGGAAAATATTACGACGAAGATAAACCAGAAATATCTGATTTTGAATATGACATGTTAATGGTAGAACTAAGAAATTTAGAAAAAGAATTTCCTGAGCTTAAAAATAAAGATTCTTTAACAGAAAAAGTTGGCGGACATGTAAAAAAGGGATTTAAAGAAGTAACACATGAAATACCTTTATTAAGCCTTCAAGATGTATTTAGCCTAGAAGAAGTAGAAGACTTTGTTATAAAAACAAACGAAAAAGCAAAAGAAAACAACATAGAAGATGTAACATATGTAGTAGAAACCAAAATTGATGGATTGTCCTCAGCATTAGAATATAAAAATGGGAAGTTTATAAGAGGAGCAACAAGAGGAAATGGACAAATAGGGGAAGATGTAACAGAAAATTTAAAAACAATAAAAACAATCCCAATGAAAATACAAGACAATATAGACATTACTGTTAGAGGAGAAGTATTTATTTCAAAAGATGACTTTGAAAAAATGAATCAAGAAAGAGAAAATAATGAAGAAGAATTATTTGCAAATGCAAGAAATGCAGCAGCAGGTTCTTTAAGACAATTAGATAGCAATGTTACAAAAGAAAGGCCATTAGATATATATATATTTAATGTACAAAAAATAGAAGGCAAAGAATTTAATTCTCATTATGAAGAACTAGAATATTTAAATAAACTTGGATTTAATGTAAATCCAGTACGCATTTACTGTAAAACAATTAAAGAAATAGAAAAGGCAATTCAAAAAATAGGAGACCAAAGAGAAAAACTCACATTTGGAATAGATGGAGCTGTAGTAAAAGTAGATAACTTAAAATTTAGAGAAATTTTAGGAAATACCGCCAAAACACCTAGGTGGGCAGTAGCATATAAATATCCACCAGAACAAAAAGAAACAAAATTAAAAGATATAATATGTCAAGTAGGAAGAACAGGCGTTATTACACCAATGGCAATTTTAGAACCAGTTAAAGTAGCAGGTTCAACAATTTCTAAAACAACTCTGCACAACGAAGATTTTATTAAAGAAAAAGACCTAAAAGTTGGTGATACAGTTGTAATTCAAAAAGCAGGGGATGTAATTCCAGAAATTGTAGAAGTAAAAAAAGAAAAAAGAACAGGTAATGAAATTGATTTTGAAATGCCAAAAGTATGTCCAGTATGTGGCGCAAAAGCTGTTAGAGAAGAAGGAGAAGCAGCAATTCGTTGTACAGGAATAGAATGCCCTGCAAAATTATTTAGAAATTTAGTACATTTTGCATCAAAAGAAGCAATGGATATCGATGGCTTAGGAGAAAATATCATACAACAATTATTAGATAGAAAATTAATTTCTAATATAGTAGACATTTACAATTTAAAATTGGAAGATATTGCATCATTGAAAAAAAATGGAAAAAAATTTGCACAAAATCTAATTGATGCTATAAATAAAAGCAAAGAAAATGACTTATATAAACTAATTACAGCTATTCGGAATTCGTCATGTTGGAGCAAAAGCATCAAAAATATTAGCAAAAAAATATAAAACAATAGATAATTTAATGAATGCAGAAGTAGAAGATTTAAGTATGATCAATGACATTGGACCAATTGTAGCAAAAAGTATTAAAGAGTTTTTTACGCAAGAGCAAACTAAGGACTTAATTGAAAAACTAAAATTAGCAGGAGTAAATACCAAGGCTTATGAAGAAGAAAACATTGATAATAGATTTGAAGGAAAAACTTTTGTACTGACTGGAACTTTAGAAGAATACACAAGAGAAGAAGCATCAAATTTAATAGAAAAATTTGGAGGAAAAACTTCTGGAACAGTATCTAAAAAAACTGATTATGTTTTGGCAGGGATAGAAGCGGGAAGTAAACTTACAAAAGCACAAAATTTAGGAATTACAATTTTAACAGAACAAGATTTTAAAGAAATGATAAAATAAATAGAAAGAAGTGAAAATAATGGATAATTATGAAATATTTGAAGAATTTAAAAGAAAAGTTATTAATAGGTTACAATATGAAGAAAAAATGCCACAAGAAATGGAAAAAATAGTTACGCAAATATTTGAAGAACTAAAAAATAGATATAAAAATTTACAGTGTAGCTCACTTTCTATAATAGAATATATAGAAGGTAATTTGCATTATGCAAAAAATGAAATTAATAAATATCTAAACGAAAATAGAAAAGAAAATCAATGGCAGTATATTGGAGCTTTCATGAGAAATATTGAAAAAGAATTAAATGAAGGCAGTATAAAAACAAAAAATGTAGCTATGCATCAACAAGAAATTGAGCAAATGGATTCAAAAGATGGTCAAGCAACAGAAAGAATAGAAAACATACTAGGAGATTTTTTGAGAGATATTCAATCACACCAAAATAGAATTTTAGATTCAAGAGGATATAGTATGTCTCAAATTAATGATATACAACAAGAAACAAGAGGATTTATTAATAAAAGTATTAATCAAAATGAAGATAAAATTTATGAAATATTAAAAAGGGATAGTAAACAATTAAAAACATGGATATTAGAACAATATCAAGACTATGTTAATCAAGAACGAATAGCTCAAAATAAAGAAAAAGAAAAAGGAAAAAATGAAAGAGAAGAATTTATGGAGTCATTAGATGCTGGAATTAGTCTAGAAGAGCAAAGCCAAGACGCAAAAGAAAGAAATGAACGAGAAGTAGAAGAAAATAAAAATAAAGAAAAAGACCCAAATTTATCAGATTTTATAGAGCATTTATTTGATTAGGGGAGGAAAAATGGAAGATTATACGTTCGAAAAAATGTGGGAAGATTTAAAAAATGGATATCAAATTTATTATACTTATGTAGGAAATAGATATTTATTATTTAAAACAGCAGAAAACTGTTATACACAAAAATTACTTTCTGATCATAAAGGAAATCCTCAACCTAAAATGTTGATGCTTACTCTAAAAAGAGTAAAAGAAATGTTTCCTCATATGGAAGATATAGAATATAAAATGACAATGTAAAGGAGAAATAAAAATGGCAACAATTATTGATGGAAAAGAATTAGCAAAAAAAATAAGAGCAAATTTAAAAATTGAATGTGATGAATTAAAAGCAAAAGGAATTAAGCCTAAATTAGCAGTAGTAATGGTAGGAGATAATCCAGCATCAAAAGTATATGTTAGAAATAAAAGTAAAGCTTGTGATGAAATTGGAATTGAATACGAAGAATTTTTATTAGATGAAAATATAACTCAGCAAGAACTTAATGACTTAATAAAAAAATTAAATGATAACAAAGAAGTAAATGGTATTCTATTACAAAGTCCATTACCAAATCATTTGAACATTAACCAGGCATTTAAAACCATTTCATATAGAAAAGATGTGGATGGTTTTACACCATCTAGTGTAGGAAAATTAGCAATTGGGGAAGACACATTTATTTCTTGTACGCCATATGGTGTAATAAAAATGTTAGAAGAATATAACATTGATGTAGAAGGAAAAGAAGTTGTTATTTTAGGTAGAAGTAACATTGTAGGAAAGCCATTAATTCAATGTTGTTTAGCTAAAAATGCAACTGTTACAGTATGTCATTCAAAAACCAAAAATATTGAACAACATACAAAAAGAGCAGATATTTTAATTGCTGCGATTGGAAAGGCAGAATTTGTAAAACAACATATGGTAAAAGAAGGTGCAGTTGTAATTGATGTTGGAATTAATAGAACAGAAGAAGGAAAACTTGTGGGAGATGTGGACTTTAAAAATGTAGAAAAAATAGCAAGTTATATTACACCGGTTCCTGGGGGAGTAGGACCAATGACAATTGCTATGCTTATGAATAATGTAATAAAAGCTGCAAGAGAACAAAATGATAAAAATTCTACATTTTAATAAATAATTAGGGGCATTATTTTTTATAATGCTCTTTTTGTTTTAAAAAATTTTAATTAAATAAGGTTTCTTAAAATAAAATCTTTTAAAAGGAGGAAAATGATGCAAAATTTAGAAAGTAAAAGATATTGGATTTGGTTATCATTAATACCAAATTTAGGAATAAAAAGAAAACAAAAATTGTTAGAAATATATAAAGATCCAAAAGAAATATTTAATGCAAAAGAACAAGAACTAATAAAAATAGAAGGAATAGGTAACAATATAATAAAAAATATTTTGAATATCAATATAAAACAATCTATAGATAAGCATATAGAATATATGTGGAAAAATGGAATTGATATAATTACTATTGAGGATAAAGAATATCCACAACTATTAAAGAAAATACATGATGTGCCAATTAGTATATATTATAAAGGAAACAAAGATATTTTAAAAAATAAAGCAATTAGCATTGTCGGTTGTAGGCAAGCAAGTGAATATGGAAAAAGTGCTGCCAAATATTTTTCTTATAATTTAACAAAAAATGGCGTTAATATAATAAGTGGCTTGGCTAAAGGTGTTGATAGTTATTCACACATAGGTAGCATTTGTGCACAAATGGAAAAAAATACTGATAAAGTTTGTGGAAAAACTATAGCAGTTTTAGGAAATGGCTTAGATACAATATATCCAAAGGAAAATGAGAAATTAGCAAAAAAAATAATAGAACATGGTGGAGCAATTATATCAGAATATCCACTTGGTACAAAGCCAGATAAAATGAATTTTCCTGTACGAAATAGGATTATTAGTGGGATGAGTAGTGGAATTCTTGTAATTGAGGCAAAAGAAAAAAGCGGAACTTTAATTACGGTAGATTTTGCTTTAGAACAGGGAAGAGATGTTTTTGTAGTACCTCGGCAATATTAATTCTATTAATTCTGTTGGAACAAATGAATTGATTAAACAAGGAGCACAAATGGTAACAAATTATCACGAAATTTTTACGTAATTTTTTAGTCTAAAAGTATTGACTTTTTCAATAAAATAGTTTATACTTTTATTTGTGCTAAACACAAAAAGGGTATGCTCCCTTAGCTCAGTTGGTCAGAGCAACCGGCTCATAACCGGTGGGTCCAAGGTTCGAATCCTTGAGGGAGCACCATTTTTTATTTTTTTATTTATGGGTAGGTGGCCGAGTGGCTAAAGGCGGCAGACTGTAAATCTGTTCTCATTTGAGTACGATGGTTCGAATCCATC
>CANQPY010000046.1 GCA_947625835.1 uncultured Clostridia bacterium
GAATCAACAAACTCTCCAAGCCGTTATTGTTCAATGCATTGGAGAGTTTTTCTCTTTCAAAAGTGTTTAAGTTAAGAATATAACATTATGAGTTCCAATTGTCAATATGTTTTTTCGAATTTATGTGTAAATTTTTATTTTCGAGTTTTTATTTAAGAAATTGTCGTCGGGGACAGGGCTTTTTGGCAATTTTTTATTTTATACCCAAATAAAAAAGTTTAATATATTTTTTCTTAATAATTCCCAGCTGCATAACAGGCTGTAATAAAAACTTTTATAATATTTTTAATAACTTGCGTAAGCGACCAAACGAAGCAAAGCGAAGTGCGATTGGAGCAACTTACATTTTTATCTTTTTATTTTGTAAGTTGCGACACACAAAAGTTATTAAAAATATTATAAAAGTTTTTTACAGTCTATAATTTGCTGGTTCCCCCGAATTATTATTAAAAAAAATATATTAAACTTTTATTAATGAGAATATTAAAAAAATTGTCAAAAAGTTCCGTCCCTCGACGACAATCCTTCTTGACAATTTAATTTAACCTATTTTATTGCTTTTTCAGCATATTTTGTATTTATAATTTCTTTGTAAGGTGCTTTTTGTTGTAATTCTCCTGCCATTGTCATAACTTCTTCTAGTCTATTAAATGCTTCTTCTTTTAATATAGGTGTATCATTCCAAGCATCAATATCTTTATAGTTTTGAATAACTTTTGCTAATAATTCTACATCTGTATCTGGGAAAAAGTTTTGAATGCTTTCTGCAATTTCTTTTGAACTATGCTCTTTTACATATTGTTGTCCCTTATAGATAGCATCTGTAAATTTTTGTATTATATCTTCGTTTTGTTCTATATAGCTTTTTTTAGCAAAGTATGCAGTATATGGTATTTCGCCTGCTGCTTCTCCTACTGATGCTACAATTTTTCCTTTGCCTTGTTCTTCTGTTAATGATGCTGTTGGTTCAAATAGAGTAACATAGTCTGCATTGCCACTTGCAAAAGCTCCTGCCATTAGGTCAAATTTTATACTATCATCTAATGTAGTATCTTTTTGTGGATCAATTCCATTTTTCTTTAGTACATATTCTAAGGTCATGTAAGGTACTCCGCCTTTTCTGCCTGGTATAACGGTTTTACCTTTTAGGTCTTGCCAACTGAAGCTATCTGTAGGATTTCTTGCAATTAGAAAAGAACCATCTTTTTTAGTCATTTGTGCAAATACTTGACAATAATCTTCTTTTCCTTCATTATATACATATATTGATGCCTCTGGTCCGTGCAAATCCGATATCACATTGATTTGCTAAAACTGCTGTCATAACTGCATCTGCTCCTTGACCTGTGGTTAATTCTATATTCATACCTTGGTCTTTAAAAAATCCTTGATTAATTGCTACATATTGAGGTGCATAGAATACAGATCTTGTTACTTCATTTACTTGAATTGTCTTTAGTTCTTGATTTTCTTCTTTGTTTTTATTTATTATAATACTAATTGTACTAAGCACAATAGCAATTATAAGAACAACAATAACCATTATAATTTTCTTTTTCAAAGTTTCTCCTCCTTATTTAAACTTTCTTGCATGTAGGATAAATTTTTCTAATAGCAATACTGCTGCATACATTATTCCTGCTACGATTCCTAAAATAATTACACTAGTCATTACTAAATCTAACTTAAATACCTGACCTCCATAAACAATTAAATATCCGAAGTCCTGCCTTGGAAACTAAGAATTCTCCTGATATTACACCTACTAAGGAAAGTCCGAATGTTTACTTTTAAAGAATTGATGAATGTTGATAAATTTGCTGGTATAACAATTTTTGTTAAAATTTGCAGTTTTGAGGCTTTAAATGTTTTTGCCATTTTTACAACCTCTTTGTCCGTTTTTAAAAACCCATTTAGGTTTTCTAAAATTGTTACTATTAATGAAATTGCTACTGCCATAACAATAATTGCTGGTGTTCCTGCCCCTACCCATATTATAATTATAGGACCGTAAAGCTACTTTTGGCAAACTGTTTAATACTACTAAATATGGTTCTGCAACTTTTGATAAAAAGTCTGACCACCATAGGATAATTGCAATTAAAATACCCAAGCTAGTTCCTACTAAAAATCCTACTACTGTTTCATAAGTTGTAACTAATATATGCTTTACTAAATCATTTGAACCCAAATTCATGAATGTATTAAAAATTCTACTTGGTTGACTTGTAATAAAACTGTCTATTATTTCTTTATTTGCTAGTATTTCCCATATAGCAAGAAAAACGACTAATATTCCTATTTGTGTAAGTAATATCATAATTTGTCTGTGTCTTTTATTTTTTAAATATTGTTTTCTTTCTTTTGATAATGCTACTAATGCCTTATTCATCTACTCCCAGCTCCCTCCATAATGTATTAAAATATTCGCTAAATTTAGGGTTTTCTCTACAGTTAATTGGATTTCTATTTTCCATATCAAATTCAATTTTGTGGATATTTCTTACTGTTCCTGGTCTTGCATTTAGTACAATTACTCTATCTGACATACTTATTGCTTCTGATATATCATGGGTTACAATTATTGCCGTCATTCCTTCTTCTCTTAAAATATTGTAAATATCATTGGTTACCATAATCCTTGTTTGGTAATCTAAAGCCGAAAATGCTTCATCTAGCAATAATATTTTAGGTTTTACTGCTAATGTTCTAATTAGTGCAACTCTTTGTCTCATTCCTCCTGATAATTCTGATGGATATTTATCTTTAAAGTCATATAAATCATATTTTTTGAGTAGTTTTTCTACATATTGTTTACTTTCTTTATCTTTTTTCCCTTTAATTTCTAAACCAAATATTGTATTGCTAAATACGGTTCTCCATTCTAATAAGCAGTCCCTTTGTAACATATAACCTACTTTTGGAGAAATTCCTTCTACTTTTTCCCCCTCTATGTAGATTTCACCTTCTGTTTTTTCTTCTAATCCTGCTATAATAGAAAGAAGTGTGGATTTACCACAGCCGACTTGGTCCAATAATACTTACAAATTCTCCTTTTGCTACTTTAAAATTAACATTTTGGATAGCTAATATTTCTTCTTCTTTGCTCTGATATTTTTTTGTTATGTTTTTCACTTCTAGTATTTTTTCCATGTTTTTAATTCCTTTCTGTATTTTAGTTTTTAATTATTTATCCTAATATATTTTATGTTAAATTTTTAAAGTGGTTCTTTTCTATTTGAAGTTTTTTGTACCAAATTAAAAACTCTTGATTTTGTATTTGTCAAGAGTTTTCTATTTTTTTACTTCCCTACTGTTGCTAAATTGTTTTTTATTTTTGCTAGTTCTTCTTTTTTGATTCCTGTTATTTCTATTATAATTTTATCTTCTAGTTTTTTGTTTATCATCTTTTTTATAATTTCTTTTTCTTTTTGCTTTTCTCCTTGTTCTAAAATTTTTCTGTTTTCTGCAAGTATCCTATCATATAATGTACCCATCTGTTTTTCACCCACCTTTCTATCGATTTCTTCTAATAATTCTTTTTTAACATCTTCTTCTAATACGTTTTCTAATAAATATTCTATAATATTTGTTAAGTAGTTTAATTTTTCTTCATTTTTTACTGCTTTTATTATAAGACTTAAATTTTCTATTAGTTCTTTTTTATTTTGAGATTTTTCAATTAATAGAATGTAAGCAAACATTGTGTTTTGCACTAGTAATATTTGCTTTGATATTTTGTTAATATCTACCAAATTATATTCTAAATCTATTTTGTATTTTTCAAATACATAACTACTAATTTGTTTTTCTCTAAAATTGTTCGGTATTTTCCAATTTCTGTCGCCTGTATATACTACAATTGGTACTACAATTGGATATCTTGAACTTTTTTTATTTCTACTCCATTCTTGTATAATATCAATACAATAATTTAATATTCTAAATGGCATTGTTCTATCAATTGTTGATTGATGTTCAATTAAAAAAAATATTTCTTTTTCTTTTAATTTATATACTAAGTCTGCTTCTTTTGATTTGTATTTTTTTGTTATATAGCTATTTGTATATCTAACTAGCTCTCCTTTTTCTATTTCTTTTTTTGGTCTTATAAAATAATTAATAAGCTTTCGTGCTTCTTCTTCATCTTTTAATATGTTTTTTATTAATTTATCATGCGAATATTTTTTGTTTTCTCCTTCTAAATGATATTCTTCGCTTTCTTCTGCTAGTTGCAAAATAGCATTTAGTCTTAGCGTATGAATGCATTTAATGTATTGACTATATGTAAATACTCTCAATTTGTTTCCTCCTATATTTTATCATTTTTGATTTATTTGTCAAGTTTTATTCTTTGGTAAATTGGCGTTTTTCTTTTACGTTTTTAGTTTTTATTCTAGTTTTTGGGGATTTTTTATTGATTAATTTTCGAAATAAAAATTTAGAATAAAATATAATTCTATTTCTATTAATAACATGAAAAAAGAAGATTTGCAACACTTTCAACAAATCTTCTTATATTTCGACAAAACTTCTAGTTTTTCTACTTTTTTTGCACTGTTAATATTAATTATCTTAATCAAAATATGAACTAATTTCTTCTAATCCTTCAAAATTCTTTTGTCTATAAACTTCATACAATACTATATTAACTGAATTAGAAAGATTTAAAGAACGCAAAGTTGGTCTCATTGGAATTCTAATAGTTTTATCGATATATTTTTGTAATAAGTCTTCTGGAAGCCCTTTTGTTTCTTTTCCAAACAATAAAAAAATTTCTTCCATTTTTTCATAATTTGGTTCGCAATAAGTATGTTTTCCTTTTGTTGTTACAAAAAACATATTATTTTTTTCTGGTTGGTATTTTTCCAAAAATTCTTTTAAGGATTTATGTTCTTCAATTTCAACTTTATCCCAATAATCAAGTCCTGCTCGTTTTACTGCTTTTTCTGATATGTCAAATCCTAGTGGATGTATTAAATGTAATTTAGCTCCAGTTGCTGCACAAGTTCTTGCTATGTTTCCAGTATTTTGTGGTATTTCTGGTTCTACCATTACAACATGTATTTTCATTTTATTTTTCCCTTCCAACTTCTAAGATACAAAGTTTTATTAATAGTTCGATATTTTTAATTTATTTTAATTTTTGCCTTACATATTCGTACAATATAATTCCTGTTGCAACAGAAGCATTTAAGCTTTCTGTTTTTCCGAAGCATAGGAATTTTTATCTTTTCATCTGCTATATTTTGTATCTTTTCTTCTATTCCATTTGCTTCATTTCCAATTACAATAACTTTTTTCTGATAATTAATATCATAAATAGTATTTTTTGCTTGCAAAGATGATGCAACTATTTTAAATTTATGTTTTTTCATTTCTTTTAGTGTTTTTTCTAAATCTTCACTATTTATAATTTTTACCCTAAAAATAGCCCCCATTGTAGAACGTACAACCTTTGGATTGTAACAATCTGCTGTTTGGTTAGATACTATTATTTGATTAAGACCTATACTATCGGCTGTTCTAAGTATAGTTCCTAAATTTCCTGGGTCTTGCAAATTATCAAGTGCGACTATAATGTCTTGTGAATAATCAATTTGTGTTGTTTTGCCAGTTTTTTCCACTATAGCTAAAATTCCTTGTGGAGTTTGTACTTCTGACAACGTCTTAAAAATTTTTTCAGGGACATAAACACATTCATACTTTGCAATTTCATACATTAAATCCTTTGGAATTACTGTATTTTTTTCGCAATCATCACATAAAATTATTTGTTTAATTTCTGCTTGCTCTTGTATTGCTTCTGAAACTAGTTTAATTCCTTCTACAATATATAAATTAGTTATATCTCTATATTTTTTATCTCTTAACTTTTTTATATGTTTTATAAATTCATTGTCTTTACTTGTAATTCTTTGCATTTTTCTCTCCTTTAATTTTTTGTGCGGTACTAGTGCCTGTCCCCACGTTGTCAAAAAAGTGGTGCTAGTGCCTGTCCCCAATCCCACCATCCCCAATTCCACATAGGAATTTTGTTATTTGTGATAGTATTTGTTTTTCGTCTTTTGTTTTTGTTTTTAAGGTTATGCTTGGTTTTATTCCATTTGAAAATTTTATTGCAGTTCCATATTTTTTTATTATTTCATTTACGTCAATTTTTATGTTGCTTTGCTCAAATGTGAATATTATTGTTGTGCATGTGTCTACGTTTTTGCTTGTGATTTTACTTAGGCCTATTTGTTTTGCTAGGTATTTTATTCTTGCTATTGAAATTAAGTTTTCTACTTCTTTTGGTATGTTTCCAAATCTGTCTATTATTTCGTCTATTATGTTTTGTATGTCTTTTTCGTTTTTGCAAAGTGCTATGTTTTGATATATTTCTATTTTTTTGCTTGAATCTTTTATATATTCATCTGGAATGTAACTTGTTACGTTTAAGTCTATTTGTACATCTGTCTCGCTTTTTATTTCAATTCCTTTCATTTCTTTTATGACTTCATCTAGTAAATTGCAGTATGTGTCATATCCAACTTGTTCTAAATGCCCAGATTGTATTTCTCCGAAGTAGACTTCCTGCTCCTCTTATTTCTAAATCTCTCATGGCAATTTTGAATCCAGAGCCAAATTCTGTGAATTCTTTTATTGCTTTTAGTCTTTTGTCTGCTACTTCTGATAATAGTTTGTCTTTTTTGTAAGTGATGTAGGCATATGCTTGTTTGTCTGCTCTTCCTACTCTTCCTCTAATTTGATATAGTTGCGCTAGTCCCATTCTATCTGCATTTTCTACAATGATTGTATTTGCGTTTGGAATGTCAATTCCAGATTCTAATATTGTTGTACAAACAAGTACATTGGTTTTTCCATCTACATATTCTTGCATGATGGATTCTATTTTATTTCCTGTCATTTGACCATGTGCATATACTACATTTGCTTCTGGAACTAATTTTTGTATTTCATCTGCTTTTTTTTCAATTCCTTCTACATTGTTATATAAATAAAATACCTGTCCATTTCTTTCTAATTCTTTTGTGATTGCTTCTTTTATTACTTCTTCATCATATTCTAATACATATGTTTGAACTGGTTTTCTGTTGTGTGGCGGTTCGTAAATAACGGACATGTCTCTTATTCCTACTATTGACATGTGCATAGTTCTTGGAATAGGTGTTGCTGTCATTGTTAGTACATCTACATTTGTTTTTAGTTGTTTTATTTTTTCTTTGTCTTTTACACCAAATCTATGCTCTTCGTCTATAATTAATAGCCCTAAATCTTTAAATTCAACATCTTTGCTTAGAATTCTATGTGTTCCTATTAAAATGTCTACTTCACCTAGTTTTAGTTTTTTTATAACTTCTTCTTGGTATTTTTTTGTTTTAAATCTATTCATTATTTCTACTTTAATGGGAAAGTCTTTTACTCTTTCTTTAAACTCTTTATATTGTTGCTCTGCTAAAACTGTGGTTGGTGCAAGATAAGCAACTTGTTTTTGATCCATAACTGCTTTAAATGCTGCTCTTAAAGCTACTTCTGTTTTTCCATATCCTACATCACCACATAGTAATCTATCCATTGGTTTTGAACTTTCCATGTCTTTTTTTACTTCTTCTATGCAACGCAATTGATCTTCTGTTTCTTGATATGGAAATTTTGACTCAAATTCATCTTGCCAAGGAGTATCTTTACTAAATTGAAAACCTTGTATTTTTTCTCTTTTGGCATATAATTCAATTAATTCTTTTGCTATTTCTCTTAAGTTATTTTTTACTCTTGTTTTTGTATTTTCCCATTCTTTGCTACCTAATTTATTGATTTTAGGTTTAATTCTATCTCCACCAATATATTTTCTAATATGGTCTAAATCATTTGTAGGAATATACAAAATATCATCATTTTGATATTTTATTTTGATATAGTCTTTTATTGTTCCATCTGCTTTTATAGTATTAACACCAATATAAATACCTATTCCATATCTTCTATGAACAACATAGTCTCCTATTTTTAAGTCATCAAATACAACTTTTTCGCCTTCTGTAAAGTCTCTATTAACTATTCTTTTTTTTCTTTTTTCGCTTTCTATTAAATCGTCAAGAGTAATTACCAATTGTTTTAAATCATATGATTCTAATCCTGAAGATATTTTTCCTATGCTAATTGTTACAATTCCTTCATTTGATTTTACTATAATAGTTTGATTTAGTTTTTCTTCTATTGTGTTTATAATTTCTTCTTGATTTAATAAATTTTGCAATTTTTTTGCTTTTTCTTTGCTAGATACTAATATATATATTTTTTTATTTTGTTTGATAGCCTTTTTTAAGTCTTTTAATAATTCTTCTATTTCATTTTTATAATAATTTACTTCTCTATAGTCAAATTTATATTTTTCGTTTGCTAATTTATTTTCAACATCTTGTTTTTCAATATAAATTATTTGTTTTTTTTCTAATTTTTCTTCTATTTTTGCATAATCTAATAAATTTTTAATTGCCTCTGGAACAATTTTTTCTTTTTCTAGTAATGTTTTTATTAAATTTTGATTATCATTTTCTATGTTTTTTGCCCTTTGCTTTATTTTTCCAATTTCGTCTAAAAATATACAATAGTTACTAGATAAATAGTCAATTAAATTTTCTTGATTTTCATAAAAGCAATCAAAATATTTGTCTATTTTGCTTATATAGTTTCCTGTTTTGATTTGTTCAATGTCTTCTTCTATAATTTCTTTTTGCTTTTTAGTTAGTTCTAAATTATTTATTTTTTTGCAAACTTCTTCAATAGGAAAATCTAAGATGTACTCGTGAGCTGGTGCTATTGCTACTTTTTCTAAAGTGTTTATTGACCTTTGAGTTGTTATATTAAAGTTTCGTATGGAATCTACTTCGTCTCCCCAAAATTCAATTCTAATTCCTGTTTCTTCATTGTTAGATATATCAATAATTCCACCTCTAATGCTAAATTGACCTCTTCCTTCTATTAAATCACATCTTGAGTATCCTAAAGAAACTAAGTTTTGTTTAATTTCTTCTAGGTTATAGTTTTCTCCTATTTTAAAGTTAATTTCATTTTTATATAGAATTTCTTTTTGTGGTAGTTTTTGCATAATGGCTTCTATTGTTGTTACTACTATTAAATTTTTTTTAGATTTTATTTCATTTAAGCTTTCTATTCTTTTATATGGCAAGTCTTTGCTTTCTGCAATGTAGTCATATGTTACTATTTCTTTTTTTGGAAATAATACTACTTTATCTGTAAAATATTTAATGTCTTCATATATTTTTTTTGCTTGAATTTCATTGTATGTTACAATACAAATAGGCTTTTTTGCAAATTCGTTTATTGCAGTTCCTATTTGGACCATTGCCATGTCAGTTAAGCCCGATATTGCTACCGGACTTGTTTTATTTTCTATTTGCTTTAGTAAGTCAAGAAATTTTTTTGATTTACCAAGTTCTCCTAAAATTGTATTCATGCTTTCTCCTAAAGGTTATTAAAAATTCAACTTGATATTTATTATACTATATTTTGCAAAAAAAATAAAGTCATATAGTAACAATAATTTTTGATTTTTATGTTGATTTATGTTATAATTATATTGTAACCAATAATTTTTCTGCACTATACATTATAGGAGGTTTTTTTATGGGGAGCTACATGTTACCTTGCACTGCAGACTATGGGAAGCCAGATGAGAGGCTTGTAAAGTTCGCATTTGAATTCTTATTTCCAAATAAGATTCAAGATGACGAATTTTATCAAACGTTTTTAACTTTTGTCAATGAGCGGTATCGCAAACTTGGTTGTGTTGCTATTTGGCAAAATTCGAATTCCCCCTTTAGTTCCAGTTCCTTGATTGGAACTAAGGAAGTGATTATTGATAGCCGAAGCGTTCGGACATCAAAGCACTTCCGTCACATGCCTCAGACAGCACTTTTTATTTAGTTGAGGCAGAAAGCATGGGCATCCGAAATTTTGGATGCCCATAGTTACATTTTTACTACTAATTTATCAAATTTAGAGTGAATATATACTTTTAGTTTTGTCATAAATTCTTCTGGTTTTATTTCTTTTTTTGCGACCATATCTAGTCCCTTTTCCCAGCTTGCAGTAAGTTTAGGATTTAACATGTCTGGCATAGAATGTTTCACTATATCATAAATTTTTTCGCCTTTTAAAGTTGGTGTTATGATTTGTGTTTTAGAATTGATTTCTATGTATTTTATTTTTTCTAGTTTTTTCATGATTTCTGCTCTTGTTGCACTTGTACCAATACCTACACTTTTTATTTGTTCTCTTAGTTCCTCTTCTTCTATTAATTTTCCTGCATTTTCCATTGCTAAAATGATAGAGCCAGAATTATATCTAGTAGGTGGTGCAGTTTCACCTGTTTTTATTTCTAAATTTTTTACTTGTACTTCTTGTCCTTTTTTTAAATTTTTAAGCATTTCTAAATTATTGCTTTCTCCTTTGTTTTCCACATTTTTATTATCATCTGTGGATTGTTTGCTAGGTTTTAATACTTCTAAAAATCCTTGGTTAATACAAATTTTTCCATTAAAATTAAATGTTTCTTCTTCTACTTTTACTGTTCCTTGAATTTTATTATATTCAGCTGGTGGATAAAAAATTGCTAAAAATCTTTTTACAATAACTTTATAAATTTCTTTTTGCAAATTTGGCAATTGGTTTAAATTTTCGTATCCTTGTCCTGTTGGTATAATTGCATAGTGGTCTGTAATTTTACTGTCATTTACATATTTGGTTTTTATTAAGTTTGTAGAATATTTTTCGTCTATCATTTTGTTTATATACTTTTGGATTTCTTCATCTTTAAATCCTCTTTTTATACCATTTAGATTTTTATTTATTTCTTTTGCAACAGCACTTGATAAAACTCTTGCATCTGTTCTTGGATAAGTTACTAATTTTTTTTCATATAGATTTTGTATGATTTCTAAAGTTTCATCTGGTCGTATTTTAAATCTTTTTGTACATTCGTTTTGTATTTCTGCTAAATTAAATAAAAGTGGTGCATTTTCTTTTTGTTTTGATTTTTTTAATTCTGATATAAGTGCTTTTTTTCCTTCTAAGCTTTTTATAAATTCTTTTGCGTCTTCTTCTTTTTTGAAACCTGATTCATTATATAATTTTATACTCTCATACATTTTAGATTTTTCATTTACTTTCCATTCTGCTTGAAAGTTTTTGGTTTCTTCACCAAATTTTCCTATTATTTTATAATATTTTGTTTTTACAAAATTTCTAATTTCTCGTTCTCGTTCTACAATCATCCCAAGTACACATGTCATAACTCTACCTACAGATATAGATGCTTTTTCTTCTTTAATACTTTGTGCTAATTTTCTGCCATAGATAATGGATAATAGTCTTGAAAAGTTTATTCCTATTAAATAATCTTCTTTTGCTCTTAAATAGGCACTATCAGATAAACTATTGTAATAAGATAAATCTTTTGCTTCTTTAATTCCCCTTAGTATTTCTTCTTCTGTTTGAGAATCAATCCAAACTCTTTTCATTTTTGCTTTTGGATTTGGCTTTGCCATCATAAAAACTAATCTTTGTATATATTCTCCTTCTCGCCCAGAGTCTCCGGCATTGTAAATTTCTTCTACGTCATTACGATTTAATAATTCTTTTACAATGTTAAATTGATTTTCTACTTGTGGAATAATTTCATATTTCCATTCTTCTGGTATAAATGGAAGGGTTTCTAGTCTCCAAAATTTTAGCTTCTCATCATATTTTTCTGGATAACTCATTGTTACTAAATGACCTACACACCAAGTTATAATCCAGTCTTGTGATTCTAAATATCCATTTTTTCTACTTGTAATTATTTTTAATGCTTTTGCAAATTCCATTGCAACAGATGGTTTCTCTGTAATTATTAATTTTTTGCTCATTTTATTTTTTCCTCTATATATTGATTTGCAATTTCTTTAACTTTCATCATTTCTTGTTTCGTTTTTGGAATTTTATAGTCAAATCTGTCAATCATTTTGCTTATATTATCACTTTCTTTTAACATTTCAAAACTGTATTTAAAGTTGATGTCATATATAAATGAACTAAATCTTAATATTTGATCTGTTTCACTAATCCTATTTTTATTGTTAGCAAGTTTTCTAGAATAAAAATCTTCTAGCATTTGAGATGATAATTTTCCTAATTCTACCTGCTTAATTCTATCTTCTTCTTGCCAATAATAATAAATTGTTTCATAAATGATGTCTAACTTATCTGCATCTTTAATAATTTTGCAAAATAATTCTTCTTCTTTGCTTAAATTTTTACTTAATTCATAGCGATTATGTTCATATACTGCTGTTAAAATAATTTTGTCGTATTTGCTATCTTCAATATATTTTCTAATATAATTATCTCTTTTTAAAATGCCAACTCCTGCTTCTCCATGATTAAATTTAATGGTATTGTCTAAAATAATGCTATTTGAATTTTTGTTATATATTTTGTATTGTTCAAATCTCCCTATGTCATGTAGCAACCCGGATTAATTCTGCAAGTTTTATTTCTTCTTCTGTTAGATTTAAACTAGTTGCAATTTTTTTGCAGTTTTCTACTACTCTAAATGTATGATTTATTTTAGTTTGAATTTTTGGATTATCAATTTTAATTTCGTTTACATGTTTTATAAATTCTTTTTTTGCTTTTTCTATATCTACCATATTTACACCTCGCTTGGAATTTTATCATTTTTTATTTCTAAATTCAATAGTGAAATTTAAAATACGAAGTATAAATTGATAAATTTTTTATTTGATAAAAATACCTGATTTATAAAATAAAGAATTAATTAATAATATAAAATTTTTAAGCCTATTAAATTTTATTTATTTCTCTCTAATAGGCTTTTATAGCCCTTGAGTCTTAGCTTCTAACAAATATATTTGTGAATCGTGCTTATCTATCTTTCTTTCACATGTAGCAATTTTAGTATTTTGCTCTCTAAATTTGTCTATAGTTGTTGAATAAGCATCAAATAATGCTTGTATTTTTTTCCCTTGTCCTTCTTCTATTAGTATTAAGCTTTCATGGATTTTCTTTACATCTTTTTGTACAATTATTATGTCTTTTTGCATTTCTAGTTGTTCTTTTTCTACTTTTATTACTTCATTACTTAGTTCTGCTAATTGTCCTTGTGTTTTGCTCATTTCGTTTTCTAGTTTTGCTACATTTCCACTTAGTTTTGCTACTTCTCCTTGTGTTTTGCTCATTTCGTTTTCTAATTTTGCTACGTTGCCATTTAGTTTTGCTACTTCTCCTTGTGTTTTGCTCATTTCGTTTTCTAATTTTGCTACGTTTCCACTTAGTTTTGCTACTTCTCCTTGTGTTTTGCTCATTTCGTTCTCTAATTTTGCTACGTTTCCACTTAGTTTTGCTACTTCTCCTTGTGTTTTGGTCATTTCGTTTTCTAATTTTGCTAC
>CANQPY010000047.1 GCA_947625835.1 uncultured Clostridia bacterium
AATATAATTATATAAGATATATATGATTTTAACAATACTTTTACTCATTTTTTCTTATAAAACCATTAACTAGTAACCAATTTTTTGTTAATTTTACATAAAACTATTCCTTTTTTTCCAAAAATATGCTATAATTGAAATAGTTGTAAATTAAGGAGGTTCTTTTTATGTGGCAAATTTGGTTAATCATAGCAGGTTTTTGTTTCATAATAGAAATTATGACTGCTGGATTTTTAGTTTTTTGGTTTGCAATTGGAGCTTTACTTGCAATGGTTACAAGCATTTTTGTTGATAACATTATTATTCAAACTGCAGTATTTGTCATATCTTCTGGACTTTTAATTTTAGCAACAAAACCTTTTGTTGAAAAGTTTGTGCAAAATAAAAATTCTATTCAAACTAATGTATATTCAACTGTTGGAAAAACTGGAATTGTAATTCAAGATATCGACTCAATTAATGGTACTGGTCAAATAAAAGTAGATGGCGAAGTTTGGTCTGCAATTGGAATTAATCAAACAAATATTGCAAAAGGTACTGAAGTAAAAATTGATGAAATAAAAGGTGTTAAATTAATTGTTTCACCAATTGAAAAATAGTTTTTAATTTATATTTATATAAATATTAAAGGAGGAATTTTTATGTGGTTTTTATTAGTGTTACTTGTTATTATTTTAATAATAGCAGTTATGTCTATTAAAATCGTTAAACAATCTGAGGTATACATCATTGAAAGGTTAGGTAAATTTTATAAGGTAGCTGATGCTGGTCTTACAATTATTATCCCTTTCTTTGACCATGTTAGAAGTGTTGTAAGTTTAAAACAACAAACTATGGATGTTCCACCTCAAGGAGTTATTACAAAAGATAATGTTACAATTACAATAGATACAGTTGTGTTTTACCAAATAACAGATCCTGCAAAAGCAGTATACGAAATTCAAAGTTTAAAGAAAGGTATTGAATATCTTGCAATTACAACAATTCGTGATATTATTGGTAAAATGGACTTAGATGAAACATTCAGTTCAAGAGATGGTATTAATAATCAATTAAGAGTTGTTCTTGATGAAGCAACTGATAAGTGGGGATGTAAAATTGACCGTGTTGAAATAAAGGATATTACTCCACCTGCTGATATTAGAGATGCAATGGAAAAAGAAATGAATGCAGAAAGAAATAAAAGAGCTTTAATTCTAGAGTCAGAAGCACAAAGACAATCTGCTATTACTATTGCAGAAGGTAGAAAACAAGCTGCTATTCTAGATGCTGAAGCAGATAAAGAAGCAAAAATTAGAAGAGCTGTCGGTGAAGCTCAAGCTATTAAAGAAGTTGCTGAGGCAAAAGCTAAAGAAATTCAAATGGTTTATGATGCTATGAAAAAGGCTGACCCTAATGATAAGTTAGTACAATTAAAGTCTTTAGAAGCTTTGCAAGAAGTTGCTAAAGGTGAAGCAAATAAAGTGTTTATTCCATTTGAAGCAACTGGTGCTTTAAGTTCATTAGGAGCTATGAAGGAAGTTTTAACTGATAAACCTAAATCTTCAAAAAGTTCAAATAAGTCTGAAAATAAAGAGTAAAAGTTTTTATACATAAAGAGGATAGTATTTTTACTATCCTCTTTAACGTTTATAGACAGCTTGCGCAGACTAGAACTCTAACATTTAGTTTGACTTTCAGTTAAATGAATTTTAAGAGTTCATAGCTTCTTCGACGGCTACTGCAACGGCTACTGTTGCTCCAACCATTGGGTTGTTACCCATTCCGATTAGTCCCATCATTTCTACATGTGCTGGTACTGATGAACTTCCAGCAAATTGTGCATCTGAGTGCATTCTTCCCATTGTATCTGTCATACCATAAGATGCAGGTCCTGCTGCCATATTGTCTGGATGTAGTGTTCTTCCTGTTCCTCCACCACTTGCAACTGAGAAATATTTTTTATTTGCTTCTATTCTTTCTTTTTTATATGTACCTGCAACTGGATGTTGGAATCTTGTTGGGTTTGTTGAATTTCCTGTAATAGAAACATCAACATCTTCTAGCCACATTATTGCAACTCCTTCTCTTACATCATTTGCTCCATAACATCTTACTTTGCTTCTTTCTCCTTCTGAATATTTTATTTCTTCAACTACTTTAACTTTTCCTGTAAAATAATCAAAATCTGTTTTTACATAAGTAAATCCATTAATTCTTGAAATAACTTGTGCTGCATCTTTTCCAAGTCCGTTTAGAATAACTCTTAATGGTTCTTTTCTTACTTTATTTGCTGATTTTGCAATTCCAATTGCTCCTTCTGCTGCTGCAAAAGATTCATGCCCTGCTAAAAATGCAAAACATTTTGTATCTTCTGATAATAACATAGAACCTAAATTTCCATGTCCTAATCCAACTTTTCTATCATCTGCAACAGAACCTGGAATGCAAAATGCTTGCAATCCTTCTCCTATTGCTTTTGCTGCGTCTGCTGCTTTTGTACATCCTTTTTTTATTGCAATTGCTGCACCTAAAACATATGCCCATGCTGCATTTTCAAAACAAATTGGTTGTACCCCTTTTACAATTTCATATGGATTAAATCCTTTTTCTTTGCATAATTCTAACGCGTCTTCAAAATCTTTTATTCCGTATTTTTCCATTACTGGCTTTATTTGGTCTATTCTTCTTTCATAACTTTCAAATGTTACTGCCATTTTTATTCCTCCTTAATTTTATATGATTTTTACATTTATTCTTCTCTTGGGTCAATTTTTTTAACTGCTTCATCAAATCTTCCATATGTACCAGAAGCTTTTTCAATTGCTTCTTTTGGATCAATTCCTTTTTTGATATTGTCCATCATTTTTCCTAAATGAACATACTTATATCCAATTATTTGATCATCTTTATCTAATCCTAATTCTACTATATATCCTTCTGCTAAATTTAAGTATCTTGGACCTTTTAAAGAACTTGAATAAATTGTTCCAACTTGGCTTGTATGTCCTTTTCCTAAGTCTTCAAGCCCTGCTCCTACTGGAAGTCCTCCTTCTGAAAATGCAGTTTGTGTTCTACCATATACAATTTGTAAGAATAATTCTCTCATAGCAGTATTAATAGCATCACATACTAAATCTGTGTTTAATGCTTCTAATATTGTTTTTCCTGTTAAAATTTCTCCTGCCATAGCTGCTGAGTGCGTCATTCCTGAACATCCAATTGTTTCAACTAGTGCTTCTTGAATTATTCCATCTTTTACATTTAATGTTAATTTACATGCTCCTTGTTGTGGTGCACACCATCCGAATTCCATGTGTTAAACCTGAAATATCTTTTATTTCTTTTGCTTTTACCCATTTTCCTTCTTCTGGTATTGGTGCTGGTCCATGGTCAACTCCTTTTGCAACTTGGCACATTCCTTCTAATTCTTTTGAATAAATCATTTTTATTGCTCCTTTCATTTCTTCATTTTGTTTTATATTAATTTTAGGCTATCTGCCTAAAAATTGATAACTAATTTTTTGACTTCATTTTTTCTATTTCTTCTTTAGATAACAAAAGCTGATTTCTATGTTTTGTCCCTTTTTCTTTTTCTTCAACTGTTTCTCCATCTTGCTCTGCAACATAATTTTCTGTGCTATATGCTACTATATTGTCTACATCTTTTATATAAATACCTGCATCATAATATTCTTTTCTTGATAATACTTTTGCACCTAGACTATATCTTTTTAGAATATCTCTATCTTGTTTACTTACCTGTTCTTCGCCTATACCTAAGTTTTCATATCTCCATATAACATGTCTTTCATAACTATTAAATGTACTATGTTTTAAGTCTGTATAATCATATACTACTTTAAATTTTAAGTCATGTATAGACATAGTTAAATTGGTCCAAATTTCTTCTCCTTCTGTTTTTTTGAATTCTTTTCTTAATTCCTTGATTTTTTCATATAATAATCGGACCAATCTTAAATATTGATTTTCATCTAAATTAAATTTAGCTGGTATTTCATACACATTTACTGGTTTTTTTCTAAAAATTCCCCTAGGAATATAATAGAAAAATAGCTCTCCTGTTTTTCCTTCTTGATTTTCTTCATCAAAAATAGAACTATATAGATAAAGACTATCCCATTTCTCTGGTATCATATAATATAAAGTTTTTTGAATATTTTCATAAATTTCTTTTATCTTTCTTGTATGATTTAACATATAATTTTTATTTCCTATCTAATAAACTATTACCTGTCATTTCTTCAGGTTTTTCAAGATTCATTAAATCTAGCATTGTTGGTGCTAAATCCGCTAATTTTCCTCCTGATTTTAGTTTTAGGTTTTTATTACTTGTTACTAATATTAATGGTACAGGGTTTGTTGTATGTGCTGTATGAGGTTCTCCTGTACTATAGTCTATCATTTGCTCAGCATTTCCATGGTCTGCTGTAATTAATAAGTTTCCATCTTTTTCTTCTACCAAATTTACTACTTTTCCAACACATTCATCTATTGCTTCTACTGCCTTTATTGCTGCTTCTAAACTTCCTGTATGACCTACCATATCTGTATTTGCATAATTTAATATAATACAATCATATTTGTCATTTTTTATAGCATCTAATACTTTATCTGTTACTTCATATGCACTCATTTCTGGTTTTAAATCATAAGTTTCTACTTTTGGTGAAGGAACTAAAATTCTATTTTCTCCTTCATATTGCTTTTCTTCTCCTCCATTAAAGAAAAATGTTACATGTGCATATTTTTCTGTTTCTGCAATTCTAAGTTGTGTATATCCTTTTTTACTTATATATTCTCCAAATGTGTTTTTCAATGTTTCTTTTTTGAAAGCAATATGCACATTTGGCATTGTTTCATCATAACTTGTAAAACATACATAATATAAGTCTAAATCTTTTTTAGTTTCAAATCCATCAAAATCTGGGTCTACTAATGCTCTTGTAATTTCTCGTGCTCTATCTGGTCTGAAATTGAAGAAAATAACTGAATCGTGTTTTCCTATTGTTGCAATTGGTTCCTCACCATTGCATATTATAGTTGGTTCTACAAATTCATCAAATACTTCTTTTTGATAAGAGTCTTCTATTGCTTTTATTACATCTCCTGCTTTATTTCCTTCTCCTTTTACTAAGGCATCATAGCATTTTTTAACTCTTTCCCATCTTTTGTCTCTATCCATAGCATAAAATCTTCCAGAAATACTTGCAATTTTGCCAATCTGCTTTTCGTTCATTTTTTCTTGTAATTTAATAATGTATCCTTCTGCTGATGCAGGTGGTGTGTCTCTTCCATCTAAGAAACAATGAACATATACATTTTCAAAATCTCTTCTTTTTGCCATTTCTAAAAGTCCATATAAATGTCTATTATGGCTATGGACTCCTCCATCAGAGACTAGTCCTAATATGTGCAATTTCGAATTGTATTTTTTGCAGTTTTCAATTGCTTCTATAAACTCTGGATTTGCAAAAAAGTCTCCATCTTCAATTGATTTTGTAATTCTTGTTAGTTCTTGATATACAATTCTTCCTGCTCCAATATTAGTATGACCAACTTCTGAATTTCCCATTTGACCTTCTGGAAGTCCAACTGCAAGTCCACTTGTATAAATTTCTGTATTAGAATATTTCTTCATTAGTTTATCAATATTAGGCGTATTGGCAAGTTTTATTGCATTTCCATCTTTATTTGGGTTGTTTCCAAATCCATCTAATATCATAAGCATTGTTAATTTGTCTTTCATCTTATTTCCTTCCTTCTTTTTGTGGTTATTGTACCTGTGCGGTTGTTGTGCCTGTCCCCACTTTGACATTTTGGTGGTTCTGGTGCCTGTCCCCACATTGACTTAAGCATAATTTACTATTTTGCTGAATTCTTCTGATTTTAGGCTTGCTCCACCTACTAAGCCTCCATCTATATCAGACATAGTAAATAGTTCTTTTGCATTACTACTTTTTACGCTTCCGCCATATTGTATTATAACTCTATCTGCCACATTTTGTCCATATTTTTGGGCTATTTTGCTTCTTATTGCTTTTATACTGTCATTTGCATCTTCTTTTGTTGCTGTTTTTCCTGTTCCTATTGCCCAAATTGGCTCATAAGCAATTATTATACTTTCTACTTGTTCATTTGTCAAGCCTTCTAATGCTAGTTCTGTTTGCTTTGTAATAATTTCTTCTGTTTTTCCTTGTTCTCTTTGTTCTAATGTTTCTCCTACACATACAATTGGTTTTAATCCATAGTTTAATGCTGATTTTATTTTTTTATTTACTGTTTCGTCTGTTTCATTAAAGTATTGCCTTCTTTCTGAATGCCCTATAATAACATATTCTACTCCTATTGATTTTAACATTAAACCAGATACTTCTCCAGTAAATGCTCCACTTTCTTCAAAATGCATATTTTGTGCTCCTATTTTGATGTTGGTATTTTGTGCTGTTAAAAGTGCATAAAATAAGTCTGTATATGGTACACAAAGTATAACTTCATTTCCGAGTGTCTTTTACTAGTGGTGTTAATTCTTCTATAAATTTTATTGCTTCATTTGGTAACATATTCATTTTCCAATTTCCTGCAATTACTTTTCTTCTCATAATTAATCTTCCTCCTAAGAGATTTTAATTTTTTCTAGAACTTTTTACATTATCAAGTTTTTTATTTATCCATATCAAGTTTTTTATTTATCCATTAAACATTCTATTCCTGGTAATTCTTTTCCTTCTAGGAATTCTAAAGATGCTCCTCCACCTGTTGATATATGTGTCATTTTATCTCCTAACCCTGCTTTTGCAACTGCTGCTGCGGAGTCTCCTCCACCAATAATTGTTGTAGCATCAATTTCTGCTAGTTTTTTTGCAATGGCATTTGTTCCTACTGCAAATTGGTCAAATTCAAATACTCCAAGTGGTCCATTCCATACTACTGTTTTTGCTTTTTCTAATTCTTCTGAATATAATTTTATTGTTTCTTCTCCAATATCAAGTCCTTCCCAACCTTCTGGTATCTCACTTGATTTAACTGTTTTACTTTCTGTGTCTTGTTTAAATTCTTTTCCTACTTTTGTGTCAACTGGAAGCATAAATTTAACACCTTTTTGCTCTGCTTTTTCCATAAGTTCTTTTGCTAGGTCTAATTTATCTAGTTCACAAATTGAATTTCCTATTTCATATCCTTGTGCCTTTAAAAATGTATATGCCATTCCTCCGCCAATTATTAATGTATCAACCTTATCTAATAAATTATTTATTACGCCAATTTTGTCAGATACTTTTGATCCTCCAAGTATTGCTACAAATGGTCTTTCTGGATTTGATACTGCATTTCCTAAATATTTTAATTCTTTTTCTATTAAAAATCCAGATACTGCTGGTAAAAAGTTAGCTACTCCAGCTGTTGAGCTGTGTGCTCTATGTGTTGTTCCAAATGCATCATTTACATATACTTCAGCTAAACTTGCAAGTTCTTTTGCAAATTCTAAATCATTTTCTGTTTCCTCTTTATGAAATCTTACATTTTCTAATAATAGTATTTCTCCTGGTTTTAAATTTTCTGCTTTGGTTTTAGTGTCGTTTCCTATTACATCTTTTGACATAATTACTTCTTGACCTAATAGTTTTGATAATTCTTTCGCAACTGGTTCTAAAGAAAATTCTGGTTTGAATTCTCCTTTTGGTCTTCCTAAATGTGAGCATAATATGATTTTACACTCGTTTTCTAATAAATATTTTATTGTTGGAATAGCTCCTACTATTCTTGCATTATTAGTTATGTTTTGGTTTTCATCCATTGGTACATTAAAATCACAACGTACTAATACCTTCTTTCCTTTTAAATCAATGTCTTTAACTGTTTTTTTATTCATTTTTCCTTCCTCCTAATTTTTTATTTTTTATATTATTTCCTTTTTTGTAAAATAACATACAATTTAATATTTTTAATCTTCAGCCTTTTTCCATTCAATTATTTCATTTAAAGGTATTTTATACTCACCTTCAGTTGTTGTTAAGACCGAATCCTGAATTGTTCCATATTTTGATATAATAGTTTCTGCTTGTGATTTGGTTATGTTTTTTCCCTTTTTCATTTTTTCTGAATATAAATCAGCTTCTATTTTTTGTATAATACTTTCTTTTTGAGCTTGTTTACTATTTTCTTCTGCTTCATTAATTGTTCCGTTTTTCTGTTTTTGTTAATGCTGTAATTGAAACTCCTGCTAATATAACTAGCACAATTATGGTTACAATTAAAGCAACTAGTGTTACTCCTTTTTGATTTTTCATTTTTATTCCTCCTTAGTATTGTTCTAATTTTACATTTATATTGTATACAAAAAAAGAATACTTTTCAAGTATTCTTACAAAAATTTTCTTTATTAATCGTTACAGTTCAGACTTTAACTTGCTACTATTAAAGTTAGCCTAAACTGTAACTATTCATCAATCGTTGAAATTCCAAGTGTTATTTCTTCTAATACATCAAGCACTGCTCTTACAGTATCTAATGCTGTAAAAATTGGAATATTATTTTCAACAGCACATCTTCTAATTAATGCTCCATCAGTTTGTTCATCAATTGAATCTACGTTTCTTGTATTAATTACGTAGCTTACATATCCTTTTCTCATAGATTCTAAAATATCTTGACTTCCTTCACTAATTTTCTTTTTAATTCTTGTTCTAATTCCATGCTCTTTTAAGTAGACTGCCGTTCCTTCTGTTGCTTCTATATTAAATCCTAAATTATAAAATCTTCTAACAAGTGGTAATGCCTCTTCTTTGTCTTTATCTGCTATGGTCAAGAATATAGTTCCATAATTTACTAAATGCATTCCTGATGATTGAAGGGCTTTATATAATGCTCTTGTTAATTTCTTGTCATATCCAATTGCTTCTCCTGTTGACTTCATTTCAGGTGAAAGATATGCATCTAATCCATTTAATTTTGAGAAAGAAAATGCTGGTGCTTTTACATACCATTTTTCTTTTTCCTTTGGATAAACTTCGTTTATTCCTTGCTCTTTTAAGCTTTTTCCAAGCATTACTAATGTTCCAATATCAGCAAGAGAATATCCTGTTGATTTTGATATAAATGGAACTGTTCTTGATGATCTTGGATTTACTTCAATAACATATACATCTTCTTTTTTGTCTACAATAAATTGAATGTTGTATAGACCAACAATTCCAATTCCTAATCCTAATTTTACTGTGTAATCTAAAATTTTTTGTTTTGCTTCTTTACTTACACTAAAGGTTGGATAGATACTAATGCTATCTCCTGAGTGAATTCCCGTTTTTTCAACATGTTCCATAATTCCTGGTACAAATACGTCTTTTCCATCACACACAGCATCAACTTCTAATTCTTTTCCAACTATATATTTATCTACTAAAACTGGTTGTTTTTTGTTAATTTCTACTGCTGTTTTTAGGTATTTTTCTAGAGCTTTTTGATTTCCTACAATTTGCATTGCTCTACCGCCTAAAACATAACTTGGTCTAACTAAAACAGGATATCCTATTTCTTTTGCAACTTTTATTCCATCTTCTATATTTGTTACCGCTTCTCCCCTTGGTTGTAATAATTTTAATTTTTTCATTACTCTTTCAAATGCGTCTCTATTTTCTGCTTTTTCAATTGCGTCAACACCTGTTCCAATAATTTTCACACCTAATTTTGCAAGTGGCTCGGCTAAGTTAATTGCAGTTTGACCGCCTAATGCTGCTACTATACCTTCTGGCTTTTCTAGTTCAATAATATTCATAACGTCTTCAACTGTTAATGGTTCAAAATATAATTTATCACTTGTTGTATAATCTGTAGATACTGTCTCTGGATTGTTATTTATTATTATTGCTTCATAGCCTGCTTTCTTAATTGTTTTTATAGCATGTACTGTTGAATAGTCAAATTCTACACCTTGACCGAATTCTTATTGGTCCTGCTCCTAAAACAATAATTTTCTTTTTCTTGCTTACGATTGATTCATTTTCTTCTTCATATGTTGAATAAAAATATGGCACATAACTTTCAAATTCACTACTACAAGTATCTATCATTTTATAAACTGGGAAGATTTTTTCTTTTTTCCTTAGTAAGAAGATTTCTTCTTCCGTCATTTTCCATATTTTTGCTATGTATTTATCGCTAAATCCAATCTTTTTCAATCTTTTTAGAACTGCTATATCTCCTACGTTTTCTGCTAGTAATGTTTCTAATTTTACAATGTGCCTAATCTTTTCTAAGAAAAACATATCAATTTTAGTTATATTATAAATTAAGCCTAAATCTACATCTCTTCTTATTAATTCACTAATTGCATAGATTCTGTCATCTGTTCCATCTTTTATATATTCCATTAGGGTTTCTGTATCATATTTGTCGAATTTTGGCATATGTATATGGCATACTCCTATTTCTAAAGAACGTACTGCTTTTAATAAACTTTCTTCAAATGTTCTTCCTACGCTCATTACTTCTCCTGTTGCTTTCATTTGTGTGCTTAGTTTATTTGATGCTAAAGTGAATTTGTCAAAAGGAAATCTTGCAATCTTACATACTACATAATCTAGGGCTGGCTCAAAACTTGCAGGAGTGTTAGCAAGCATAATTTCGTCTAATCTCATACCTACTGCAATTTTTGCAGATACTCTTGCAATTGGATATCCGGCTTGCTTTTGATGCTAGTGCTGATGAACGTGATACTCTTGGATTTACTTCAATTAAATAGTATTTAAATGAATGTGGGTCTAATGCAAATTGAACATTGCATCCTCCTTCAATTTTTAATGCTCTAATAATTTTTAAAGCGCTATCTCTTAATAGCTGATATTCTTTGTTTGTAAGAGTTTGGCTTGGTGCTACAACAATTGAATCTCCTGTATGAATTCCTACTGGATCTAAGTTTTCCATGTTACATACAGTTATTGCAGTATCATTTTTGTCTCTAATTACTTCATATTCAATTTCTTTATATCCTTTTATACTTTTTTCTACTAATACTTGACCAACTGGAGAAAGGCTTAAAGAGTGTTTTATTAGTTCTTTTAGTTCTTCTTCGTTATCTGCAAATCCTCCTCCTGTTCCTCCTAAAGTAAACGCTGGTCTTAATACAACTGGGTAACCAATTTTTTTTGCTGCTTCAATTCCTTCTTCAGTTGAAGTTGCTATAATAGATTCTAAAACTGGTTCTCCAAGTTGCTGACAAAGTTCTTTAAATTTTTCCCTATCTTCTGCCTTTTCTATTGATTCACTACTTGTTCCTAATAGTTCTACTTGACATTCTTGCAATACTCCTTTTTTATATAATTGCATTGCAATATTTAAACCCGTTTGACCTCCAATTCCAGGCAAAATTGCATCTGGTCTTTCATATCTTATAATTTTTGCAACATACTCTATTGTTAGTGGCTCCATATATACTTTGTCTGCAATTGATGTGTCTGTCATAATTGTTGCTGGATTTGAGTTTACTAAAATAACTTTATAACCTTCTTCTTTTAAAGCTAAGCATGCTTGCGTTCCTGCATAGTCGAATTCTGCTGCTTGTCCTATTACTATTGGTCCAGAACCAATTACTAATACTGTTTTTATATCTTTTCTTTTTGGCATTTTTATATCCTTCTTTCCTTTTATTTTATATTTTGATATTTATTGGTTATTTTTTATTTGGTATTTATTATTTTTGTTCATTATTATTTTTTATTTACACTTACTATTTGGGCTCGTTATTATTTTTTTCTATTATATTAATAAATTTATCAAATAAATAACTGCTATCTTGTGGACCTGGACTGCTTTCTGGGTGATATTGCACACTAAATATTTTATCTTCTCTACATTCTACTCCTTCAACTGTATTGTCTAATATATTTTTGTGAGTTACTTTTAATTTTGTTTTCTTTAAAGAATTTTCATCTACTGCATAACTATGGTTTTGGCTTGTTATTTCGATTTTGTCAGTTTCTAAATTTAATACCGGATGGTTTCCACCTCTATGCCCAAATTTTAGTTTATAAGTTTTCGCACCATATGCTAAACTAATCATTTGATGTCCTAAACATATTCCAAAAATCGGATATTTCCCTCTTAATTGTTTAACTAGTTTTATTACTTCTGTTACATCTTCTGGGTTTCCCGGTCCATTTGATAAAAAGATTCCATCTGGTTTTAATTCTTCTATTTGCTTTGCCGTTGTATTAAATGGTACAACTGTAACATTGCAGCCTCTTTTATTTAGGCTTCTTACAATATTTAGTTTAATACCACAATCTACTGCAACAATATTATATTTTTGATTTGCAGTTCTTGAATACCATCTCTTTTTACAACTTACTTTTGCTACTGCATCTGTTGGCATTTCATATTCTTGCAATTTTTTTAATGCCTTTTGCTTGCTAGTTTTTATATCTGTTAAAATTACTTTTCTGCTTCCTTTTTCTCTAATACTTCTAGTTAATTTCCTTGTGTCTATTCCAGATATTCCCGGAATGTTATTTTCTTCTAAATATTCTGATAGTGTTTTTGTATATCTAAAGTTACTTGGATGGTCATTATATTCTCTAACAATCATTCCCCCTATTGTTGGTTGTTTTGTTTCATAGTCATCATCTGTAATTCCATAATTTCCGATTAATGGGTATGTCATTACTACCATTTGATAAGTATATGATGGGTCTGATACAATTTCTTGGTATCCTACCATTGATGTGTTAAATACTATTTCGCATATTGCTTCTTTGTTTGAGCCAAACCCATATCCATAATATTCTTCCCCATCTTCTAATACAATTTTTTTGTTGAATTCTTTCATAATCTTTTTCCTTTCTCGTAAATATATTTATAAATTTATAAGATTTACAACAAAATCTTACATATTTATCTATTTGATAACCTGTGATATACTTATATTATAAAACTTTAGGAAATTTGCAAC
>CANQPY010000048.1 GCA_947625835.1 uncultured Clostridia bacterium
TTACGCATCTAAAATCCAGTTATATCAACTGGTTCAGGTGTGCATTTCCATTATTTTACTGTCAAACTCAGGTTATACTACAAAAAATGGTAAAAGTCAAAGCCTTTACCATTATTTTTTATGTATATTTTCTCTGTTATCCTTGTCTTTCTAAGGAAATATTTTTTTACTTTTTTAATCTTTTCTTGTTGAACCAAATCCTCCTACTCTTTCTCCTTGGGCATTGTCATCATCTGTTACTAAATATTTTTGGAATATTGCTTGTCCTATTGCTTCTCCTTTTTTTATTGTAATATCTTCTTCTTTAATATTATAAAAAGCAAACATAATATGACCATCATTGTCTTGGTTTCCATAATAGTCTTTATCAATTACTCCTACACTATTTGCTACAATTAGTCCCTTTTTCTTTGGGTTTGAACTTCTGTTATATAAGAATAATACTTCATCATCTTGCATATAGGCTTTTAATCCTGTTTTTACTAACGTAGGATTCATCCCCTTTTTAAAACTTGGCACTACTACGTCTTCTGCTGCTTCTATATCATATCCTGCTGAATATTTTGTTTTTCTAATTGGTAAATTAATTTCTTTGTTCTCAAATCCTTTTGCTACTTCAAAGCCTCTTAATTTTTCCATTTTTATTCCTCCCATTTGTTATTTAGATAGTTCTTCTAATTTTACACTATCTTAGTTCTTATTTTTTCATAAAACAATTTGATTGTCAATATGTAACAATTATTTTTCGACAAAAATATAATATATTAAGTTGCAGTTCAGACTAAATTTAATTATCTATATAAAAGTTAAATATATTTTTTATTTATAACTCCCAGCTACATAACAGACTATAATAAAAAGCTTTTATAATATTTTTTATAAATGCGTAAGCGACCAAACGAAGCAAAGCGGAGTGCGATTGGAGCAACTTACATTTTTGTTTTTTATTTTGTAAGTTGCGACACACAAATTTATAAAAAATATTATAAAAGCTTTTTAACAGTCTGTAATTTGCTAGTTCCCCCGATTTGTTATAAATAAAAAATATATTGAACTTTTAATAGTATCAAGTAAAAGTCTGAACCGCAACTATAGCTAATATGGGAGGCATAAATTTTTATGATAAGCCAAGATAAAACTTTAAATGAAATACCTTTAAACCAAAAAGTTTATATTAAAAAGTTAAATTGTATAGGAAATATTAGAAGAAGATTATTAGATTTAGGACTTGTAAAAGGTGCTATAATTACTCCTGTTTTAGATAGTCCTATGCATAACCCACGTGCTTTTTTCGTTCGAGGAACTTTAATTGCACTTAGAAATGAAGATGCTAATTTAATATTAGTTAGTTTATAAAAAAAGTAACTTTTATATTTTGTTTTCATACTATGTAATATTAAAATATAAATTTTGGAGGTTAGTATGGGACTTACAAAATCTTCTACTGGAAGTTCTTTATTAGCAAGTGATTTTGAACTTCTAAAAAATAATTCTGATTACGTAGTTGCTCTTTCTCGGAAATCCAAATGTGGGAAAGTCAACTATTTTTAATAATTTAACTGGTATGCATCAACATACTGGTAATTGGCCTGGAAAAACAGTTGAAAATAGTGCAGGTAATTATACTTATCAAGATAAAAATTTCCTTTTTGTTGATATACCTGGAACATATTCTATTATGTCTAATTCAGAAGAAGAAGAAATTGCAAGAGATTATATCTGTTTTGGTAATCCTGACTGCACAGTTGTTGTTGTTGATGCTACTTGTTTAGAAAGAAATTTAAATCTTGTGTTTCAAATAATGGAAATTACAAATAATGTTGTACTTTGTGTTAATTTATTAGATGAAGCTAAAAAGAAAAAAATACATATTAATTTAGAT
This sequence comes from uncultured Clostridia bacterium, assembly GCA_947625835.1. GTDB lineage: Bacteria > Bacillota > Clostridia > TANB77 > CAG-508 > CAG-269. The sequence goes on from CANQPY010000048.1 coordinate 1,883, forward strand.
GCTTTGTCTGATGAGCTTGGAATACCTGTTGTGGGTGTTGTGGCAAGGAAAAAGAAAACTTTGATAAAATTAATGAAAGCGATTCAACAGGTATGTTCGCATAAAAATGCTATAAAACCTAAAAAAATTTCTTATTCTCCTATTATTGAAAATTGCATATCAGAATATCAAAATATTTTAGAAAATGAATTTGAGCTTTCTCCTTACTTATCACGTTGGATTGCTTTAAAATTAATAGATGGAGATAAAAAAATTTTAGATTCAATTGAAAAAAATCTTTCTATAAACTTGTTGGAAAATGAGTTTATTAAAGACGCACAAACCATCATTCAAGATAAATTAGAAAAAAGTAAAATACATCAAAATTCTTTTAAAGATTTAATTGTGTCTACCATTATGCAAAAATCAGAAGAAATATGCAAAAAGGTATGCACATTTGAAGATGAAAATTATTCTAAACGTGATAGAAAAATAGATAAAATTTTAACTTCTAAAAAGTTTGGAATTCCTATTATGATTTTATTTTTAGGAGTAATTTTTTGGATTACTATTATTGGTGCTAACTATCCTTCTGAAGTTCTTTTTTCTATGTTTGCATGGATTCAAGATAAGTTAATATATATAGCAAACTTTTTACATTGCCCTCAATTTCTTTCTTCTATGTTAATTTCTGGTGTATATCAAACTTTAACATGGATTATTTCCGTTATGCTTCCTCCTATGGCTATTTTCTTCCCTCTTTTTACTATTTTAGAGGATTTAGGGTATTTGCCTAGAATTGCTTTTAATATGGATGGAATTTTTAAAAAGTGCTGTTGTACTCGGTAAACAAATGATTACTATGTGCATGGGGTTTGGCTGTAATGCTGCAGGTGTAGTTGGCTGCCGAATAATTGATTCACCACGTGAAAGACTTATTGCAATTCTTACTAATAATTTTGTACCTTGCAATCGGAAGATTTCCTTTTTTAATTGCAATTAGCACAATTTTTATTGCAGGAAGTATGCAAGGAATTAGAGCATCTTTTATCTCAACTATTAGTGTTATATTTGTTATTTTAATTGGAATATTTTTTTCACTAATGATATCTAAAATATTGTCTAAAACAATTTTAAAAGGTATGCCATCTTCTTTTATATTGGAACTTCCACCTTATAGAAAGCCTCAATTTGGAAAAATATTAGTACGTTCTATTTTTGACAGAACTTTATTTGTACTTGGTAGGGCAATTGCTGCCGCCGCTCCAGCAGGACTTATTATTTGGCTATTTGCAAATATCGGAATTGGTGGAGAAAGTTTATTAAATATTATTGCTAATTTTTTACAACCTATGGCCAGTTTAATGGGGCTAGATGGATATATTTTAACTGCTTTTATTTTAGGCATTCCTGCAAATGAAATTGTTCTTCCTATTATTTTAATGTGCTATCTTGGTGGAAATTCACTTGTTAATATTGAAGATACTGTTTCAATTGGTCAAATTTTAATTTCAAATGGTTGGACTATTTTAACTGCAATTAATGTTATGCTATTTACGATTTTGCATTTTCCTTGTGCTACTACTCTTTTGACTATTAAAAAGGAAACTGGAAGTTTTAAATGGACTTTTTTAAGTTTTGCAATTCCGACAGTTTGCGGTATTGTTGTTTGTATGTTTACAAATTTAATTTATCATATTATTGTTTAAAAGTTTTAAATATAAAAAGACTACCTTGTTTTCGCAAGGCAGTCTTTTTTTGAAGGAATTTTCCTTCTTTTTGTTTCTTAGCCCCCCTGAGTGCGGATGTACTCAGGGACGTTGTGTTCTTTCCGGACTACTGTGTCGGAATTATTAGAAAGACGTATTACTTGATGTCCTTCTAAATCATGTCCTACATCAGTTACCTTCTTCTTTCCAAAATCCGAAACTTCTTTCCGCTGAAAGTCATCGACTTTCTTTTTGTCTTCGTAGATTTTTTCATCTAATCTACTCATGCTGTCTCCTCCTTGCTAAGAATTTGCTCAAACTCTATCTCGAGCATATTTTAATATTAACATAATTTTATTTTTTTGTCAATGAGATATAGTTATTAAAAAGAGCCTCTTTTTATATTCTCTAGCAACTTTTCCTTTATTTCTAATGGTAGTAATAAAGTATCTTTTATTTTTTCTTTACTTATAATTTCTGGTATATAATTTCCACTATCTTTATAATTTGGATTACCAGAAAATTCTGGTCCATCCCCTGTTCCAAATTCTCCATTAATATATTCACACAAATAAAAAATTTCTCTTTGTTCAAATTTTTCTGAATTCATTTCATATAATTTTCTTATGACTTTTACATTGATTCCTAATTCTTCTTTAATTTCTCTTATTGTTCCTTCTTCTTCTGTTTCTCCTTCTTCTAATCCACCACCTGGAAATGTATAATATTCTTGGTAGTCCTTTCTTTTTTTTACATTTGTTCTATGCATTAATGCAATTCCATCTTTCATAAAAATAATTCCTGCAACTCTAGTTCTTTTCAATTTATTTACTCCCTTCTATTATTTATTTTAAAAAACCTCTCCTAAAAAAGGAGAAGTCTTTATAACTAAAAATTTCTCATTGCATAAGCAAAGCTTTCGTAAAGGTAAAGTCAAATTAAATTTCTTCAATTATTACATTTGGTTCACCTATAATGCTCTCAAAAACTTCTTTTATGCTATCTGTTAAATAAATTTGACCACATGGCTTTATTTCTCCATCTATTTTTATTTGTACATTTATATTATTTTTATCTCCTTGAAAATAGCGTAGTGCACCTCTTAATTTATCTTTTTCTTCTTCTGTTGCATTTGTGATATTTAAAGTAAATATTTTTTGTTTTTGCTCTCCAAAATCTCTTATATCATTTGCAATAATTGTACTTGTATCGTCTTCTCTAATGCTTAATCTTCCCTCTACCATAACAATATTTTCTTCTACTAGGCTTTTTCCTGCTCTTATATAAGCATTTTCAAATACTATAACTTCTGCTGTGCCATACAAATCTTCAATTGTTACAAATGCCATTATTTTATTATTTTTGGTATATTTCTTTTTTATTGAAGTTATTATTCCTGCATATTTTACTTTTTGCCCATCTACAAATTTGGGTGTTTCGTCTGATATTGCTTTTTCTTCTAATAAATTTTGCGAATTCATTTGCTCATCAATTTCTCGTAAATTCATTGTGTTAATTGTAGTTTGTGCTTTTATTTGCTCTCTTAATTTTGCTAAAGGATGACCAGAAATATAGATTCCAAGCATTTCTTTTTCAATTGATAATAATTCTTTGTTTGACATTTCTTCGTGTTCTTCAAAGGTATATTTCACTTCATTCATTTTTTCTTTTTCTTCATTTGAGCCTAAGTCAAACATAGAAACTTGACCATTAAAGCCTTTCTTTTTTTCTCCTTGAATAACATCTATTATATTTTCAAATGAAGCTAAAAGTGTACTTCTTGTTTGCTCAAATTCATCAAATGCACCTGCTTTTATTAAACTTTCAATGCATTTTTTGTTTACCGCTTCTCCTGCTATTCTTTCACAAAAATCAGTAAAGCTTTTATAGTTGCCATTTACTTTTCTTTCTTTTACAATTGCTTCTACTGGCGCAATTCCAACATTTTTAATACTTCCTAAGCCAAAACGCAATTTTGCAATTTGTAAATCTTTTGATTTTGTTTGATCATATTCTGTTGTAAATTTTGTGTCACTTTTATTTATTTCTGGCTTTAGTATTTCAATTCCAAGTGATTTACATTCATCAATATATTGAGGTATTTTATCTAGGTTTCCTAAAAAACTATTTAGTGTTGCTGCCATAAATTCTGCTGGGTAATATGCCTTCAAATATGCCGTTCTGTATGCAATTACAGCATAACATGCAGCATGTGATTTATTAAAAGCATATTTTGCAAATTCTGCCATTTCATCAAATATTTTATTTGCAGATGCTTCATCTATTCCATTTCTAACACAGCCTGGTACAATTACTTTTCCATCTTCATCTACTTGTCCATGGATAAATACTTCTCTTTCTTTTGCCATAACATCTAGTTTTTTCTTTCCCATTGCACGTCTTACTAAGTCTGCTCTTCCTAGAGAATATCCTGCTAAATCGCGCACTATTTGCATAACTTGTTCTTGATATACCATACATCCATAAGTTACATTTAATATTGGCTCTAGGCTTGGATGTGTATATTCATTATGACCCGGATTTAACTTTCCTTTAACATATCTTGGTATTTGATCCATTGGTCCTGGTCTGTATAATGAAACTCCTGCTATTAAATCTTCTAAACAGTCTGGCTTTAATTCCTTCATAAAGTTTGTCATACCTTGCGATTCAAATTGGAATATTCCACAACTTTTCCCCTCTTGCCACAGTTTATATACTTTTGGGTCTGACATTTCTTTATCAAATTTAATATCAATTCCTCTATTTTCTTTTACTAAATCGATTGTGTCCTGAATTACAGTTAATGTCCTTAGCCCTAAAAAGTCCATTTTTAATAAACCTAGTTCTTCCAGAGTTGTCATTATATATTGAGTTGATATTTGCCCATCTCTAACATACAATGGCACATAAGTATCTACTGGGTCTTTTGTTATAACTACTCCGGCAAGCATGAGTAGATGCCTGTCTTGGCATTCCTTCTAAACCCATAGCAATATCTAAGACCTTTTTTACCATTTCTTCTGATTCGTAGCGTTCTCTTAATTCTCTATTTTCTTCTAATGCTTTTTTTATTGTAATGTGTAATTCATTTGGTATCATTTTTGCCAAGTCGTTTGCTTCTGAATATGGTACATCTAGTACTCTTGCTACATCTCTAATAACCATTTTGGCAGCCATTGTTCCAAATGTTATAATTTGTGATACATGGTCATATCCATATTTATTTGATACATAGTCTATTACATCTTGCCTTTTTTCATAGCAAAAGTCAACGTCAAAATCTGGCATACTAATTCTTTCTGGATTTAAAAATCTTTCAAATAGTAAGCCATATTTTATTGGGTCAATGTCTGTTATTTCAATTGCATATGCAATAATTGAACCTGCACCGAGAGCCACGTCCGAGGTCCTACTGGTATTCCGATTTGTTTTTGCATAATGAATAAAGTCCCATACAATTAGGAAATAATCTACATATCCCATTTTTTGGATGACACCTAATTCATATTCTGCTCTGTCTAATATTTCTTGTGGTGGGTTTTCTCCATATCTTTTTTTTATTCCATCATCACATAATTTTTTAAAATAATCATAGTGTGTTTCATATTCTTTTGGTACATCATAATTTGGCAAAATAGTATGTCCAAATTCAAATTCTACATTACATTGTTCTGCAATTTTTACAGTGTTTTCGATTGCCTCTGGAACTGCTTTGAAATATTCTATCATTTCTTCTGGTGATTTTACATATAATTCATCTGTGTCAAATCTCATTCTATCTACATCACTCATTCTTTTTCCTGTTTGAATGCAAAGTAAAACTTCGTGATTATAGCTATCTTCTCTTTTTAAGTAATGGGCATCGTTTGTTGCAACTAACGGAATATCTAGCTTTTTTGCTAATGCTATTAACTTTTGGTTTGCTAAAACTTGTTCTTTTAGTCCATTATTTTGAATTTCAATGTAATAGTCGTCTCCAAATACTCTTTTATGCCAAAGTGCCACTTCTTCTGCTTTTTCGTTTTGACCATTAGTTAATGCTTGGTTTACTGCACCTGCTAGACATGCACTTAAACAAATAAGCCCTTCACTATATTTTTCTAATACTTCTAAATCTATACGAGGTTTATAATAATATCCTTCTACAAATCCTATAGATACTAATTTACTTAGGTTTTGATACCCTTTTTGATTTTTTGCAAGTAGTATTAGATGGTAGTAATGATTATCAATATTTGGTTCTTTGTCAAAACGACTTCTAGGTGCTACATAAACTTCACACCCTATAATTGGTTTTATTCCTTCTTTTTTGCATGCTTTATAAAAGTCAATTGCACCATACATTACACCATGGTCAGTAATTGCAATTGCATCCATACCAAGTTCTTTCGCTCTTACTGGCAAGTCTTTTATTCTATTTGCTCCATCTAATAAACTAAATTCACTATGTATATGTAAATGAACAAAATTTGACATTTTTTTCTCCTTTTTTGTTTTAATCATGATATCATTTCTTTTGTTAATTTTATATTAATTAACTTACCCAAATAGATACAGATTTTCCTTTTACTTTAAAATTTCCATATCCTTGTTCATCAATTACTACTTCTTCTGTGCAGTTTCCAAGGCTATCAATAAATTTTTCTCCCGCAAATCCGAGTTCCTATATACATTCTTTTTTCGCAATCTTCTTTATTTGAAATTACAACTGCTAAACCAGATTTTAGATGCAATTCATCTCCTTGCCTTGTCCATCCAATACAATTTGGATTATCAAAGTAATCGTGTTGTTCTCCATAAGATTTTTCTTTTCTTAATCTTATTATTGTTTCTAATTGTGCTACTGGTTCTATTTTATTATGTGGTATTCCATAAAAGTCTCCATAAAATACACATGGATATCCATCACGTCTTAGTAAAATTATGCTATATGCAGCTGGCTTAAACCAACTTTCTACAAAGCTTTGCAAACTTTGGTCTGGCTGTGTGTCATGGTTATCTACAAACGTAACTGCTTTAGATGGATTTTCTTTTACTAATGTTCCTTCTAAAATTTTTGATAGGTCGTAATTTTCGTCTTTTGATGCTGCTTCTAAATGATAATGAAGTGGTACATCAAATAAAGATATTTCTCCTTCTGTTTCTTGTATATATCTGTGTAATTTAGAAATATCTCCTGTCCAATATTCTCCTACTGTAAATAATTCGTCTTTTGTTTGTTCTCTTAAATTTTTAATCCAATCTTTATAGAATTTACTATCTATGTGCTTTACTGCGTCTAAGCGAAATCCATCTACTTTTGTTGTTTCTAAATACCAACTACCCCATTTGTTACATTCTTGAACTACTTCTGGGTTTTCAAAGTCAAGGTCTGCTCCCATTAAATAATCATAATTTCCATATTCTTCGTCTACTGCATCACTCCATGCTTTGTCTTTAAATTTAAATATAGCATGTTCTTTAGAATTTTCGTCATAATCAATTCCATCAAAATGAGTCCAGTTCCATTCAAAGTCAGAATATTTGTGCTTACGACCTGGAAATGTAAATTTTGTTGCTACTTTAACTGTTTCTTGGTTAGAGGCTATTTCATTATGGTTTCCCCAGTCAACTTTAGTTGCTGGTATTGTTTGCAACATATCTGCACCCATTTTATGGTTTAATACAATGTCTGCATATGCTTCTATTCCATTTTGCTTTAATGCCATAATGCAATTTAAATATTCTTCTTTTGAACCATATTTTGTTTTTATACTACCTTTTTGGTCGAATTCCCCTAAGTCATATACATCATACACTCCATAACCTACTTCATCTTTTCCCCCTATTCCTTTATATGCTGGTGGAAGCCATAGGGCTGTTATCCCCATGTTTGCTAATTTTTCTGCATTTTTTGAAATATCATTCCATAAGTTTTGATTGCTATTCATGTACCATTCAAAATATTGCATTATTATTCCATTTATTTGTTTCATTGTTTTTCTTCCTTTTTTATTTGTTTTGCTTTTGAAATTAATTTATCACATTTTTCTTTCTTTATCAAGTAAATTTTGCCTATAAACATTTGACAATTAATTTTTTTTTAATTATAATCATTATTTAGAAAGAGGGATAATTATGAGTTTTACTTTTGAAAGAAAAATCAATTATTATGAAACAGATAGAATGGGAATTGTACATCATTCTAATTACATTCGCTTTTTAGAAGAGGCTAGATGTGATATGTTAGATTTTAGCAAAATGCCTTATTCTGCTTATGAAGAAAAGGGTATTATGATTCCTGTTCTTGGTGTTAGTTTAGATTTTAAAAGGCATGTTACCTTTGATGATATTATTGTAATTAAACCTTTTGTAAAAGAATTTAATGGGGTTCGTTTAACAATGGGATATAGTGTAACAAATAAAAAAACTGGCGATACTGTTTTAACTGGTGAAACTAAACATTGTTTTACTGATAAAAATTTAAAACCTGTTAATTTAAAAAAGGCTTGCCTTGATTTTTATGAAAAATTTGAAAATCTAAAAAATTGCTATCGGAGAGTAAGTTTTTGTAATCTTCGATAGCAATTTTATTGCATAGAAAATCTTTATTCCGTTTTTTTAGAAATATCTTTTTAGTAATCCTTCAAATCCTTTTCCGTGTCTTGCTTCATCTTTGCACATTTCATGTACTGTGTCATGAATTGCGTCATATCCTAATTCTTTTGCTCTTGTTGCTAATTCTTTTTTACCTTTGCAAGCTCCACATTCTGCTTCTGCTCTTAATGTTAAGTTCTTTTTAGTATCTGGATATACTATTTCTCCTAATAATTCTGCAAATTTAGCAGCATGTTCTGCTTCTTCAAAAGCATATCTTTTAAATGCTTCTGCAATTTCTGGATATCCTTCTCTGTCTGCTTGACGACTCATTGCTAAATACATTCCTACTTCTGTACATTCTCCTGTAAAATTATCTTTTAGTCCTTTTACGACTTCTTCGTCTAGACCTTTTGCTACTCCTATTTTATGCTCATCTGCATATTGGCTTGCACCTACTTGTTCTTTTCTTTCTTCAAACATTTCCTTTCCTACTCCACATTGTGGACATCTTTCTGGTGCTTCTTCACCAAAGTGGATATATCCACATACCTTACATACAAATGCTTTCATAACTTTTACCTCCTTTTTTTACTTTTCTTATTATATATTTTTATATAAATTTGTCAAGTGTATTTTGTTTTTTATACGTAGTTATGTGGAAATTGTTGAAAAAGTTTAGGGTTTGTTGCTGTTGAAATACAAAGGTTAATTGTTGGTTTTTACTAATTTTTGTAATTCTTTTTGTGATAATCCTGTTATTTCTTGAATGTCTTTTATGTCCATGTTTTTTTCAATCATTTTTTGTGTTATTCGTAAAATTCCTTCTTTAATTCCCTCTTTAATTCCTTCTTTTCGTCCTTCTCTTCTCTGTTTTTCATTTTCTTTCCTAATTACTTCTAATATCATATCGTTCCCCTCCTTTTTCAATTTTTTTAACAATTTTTCTTGATTTTCTATACTTATTCTTTCTTTTAATATAAGTTTTATTATTCTTCTTAATATATTTCTTTTTTCTTCTTGCTTTTCTTTTTTTATTATTCTTTCTAATATTTCTATTAATTCTTCTTCTGTTTTTATTTTTTCTAATAACATCATTGTTGATAAAAAGAATTTATCCTTTTCTAATTCTTCTTTTGTATAATCATTTACATCTAGTACATAATAGCTACCTAATTTTATTTGTTCTGACTTCGTTAATTTTTCTTGACATTCTTCTATGTATTTTTCTACATCCCATTTTCTGCTTCCGGTATATATTACTATTGGTATTACTCTTGGCAGTTTATGGTCTTTTTTAGTCATTTTCTTCCCTACTATTGCTTTGCTTATTATTCCTGTTTCATATTCCAATATTCTTTTTGGCATTGCATAATCTATTTTACTTTGATGCTCTATTAAAAAGTATATTTGCTTTGTTTTCATTTTGTAGACAATATCAGATTCACTGTCTTGAAACATATAATTTATATATTCATTATCATATTTTTCTATTTCTTCTTCTTTTATTTTTTCTTTTATTTGTAAAATTCTATTTAATAACCCTACTACTTCCTTCTTTTCTTCTAATACTATTTTAAATATTTTATCATGTGGTTGATGTACTTTATATTGATATGTTTTATTTTTTGTACTAGCTCCTAATGCTCCTTTTGGTTCTTTTGTTTTTAGTTTTTCATATTTTAGATAATCTTAATAGTTGAATTCTTTCAAATTTTTTCTTCCTCCTTATTATAATTCTTTTTTATTTGTTTGTCAATATTTATTTTAAAGTAAAATAAATATTGCTTTTTATTTACACTTTTCTCTTTTTTTTGCCTTTTTTATTTAATTTAAAATTTTTGGGATTTTGTGATTTTTGATAAAAAAAATTAAATTTTTGATTTGAAAATTTTTTGAATCTTTTTTTGATTGTATGTTTATGTTAATACTTTTTGATAAAAATGTCAATAGTTTTTTGGAAATTTTTTACAATTTTTAAAGATTTAGAAGAATTCAACTTCTAAATCTTTATTTTCCTATGGTTTTATGCAATTAATAATTAAATTAACACCATCAATAAAACCTTGCTTATAAAATTCTTTGGTATATTGGGCTATTTTTATACTATAGTTTTCTTCAATTTTTTCTAATGTTTTATTTAAATCACTAGGTTTTGATGTGTTTTCTAATAGCTTTTCTATGTCTATATCTTTTATTTTTTCTTTAATTTTTTTATTTGCTTGTTTTATTTTTTCGTCTAATGTTTTTTCTTCTGCTTGATATATTAATTCTATCATATCTTTGTATTTCATTTCTTCCATTTTTGTTCCACCTCTTTCTTATTTATATTTTTTATTTTATTTGTGTTTTTATACATTTTATTTTATAAAATATATATTTCATTTGCTATTACTTCCATTTGACTGTCTATTTCTCCTTTTATTGCAACTACATTATTTTTATTTAATTTATTATAACATTTATCTGCTATTTTATTATGAGATTTTATTATTATTTTTCCTATTTCATATATTTGTTCTATTGCAACTTGAAATTTATGTTTATCAATCCATTTATTTTCTTTCATAATTCTTAAATAAATTCTTTGCGTGTTTAAATTGCTATCGATTTTATTTAAATAATACATAACTTTGTTTTTTTCTATTTTATTTACCATCATAATGTCTTGCAACATTTGATACATACTTGACTTATATTCTGTTCCTATACTAAATTTTTCA
>CANQPY010000049.1 GCA_947625835.1 uncultured Clostridia bacterium
ATGATATTTATTAAATATTATTCACATTATAGTAATATTTTAGCATATTTTTTTATAAAAGTCAATTTTAATTACAGCAAAACTGATCAAAAAATCCAGGAGGATATTCTCTTTGTTCAAAAAAGAAACCATTGCTTTTTAACAATGATTTCTAAAATGATTATAAATATCTTAAATTTAATAGTCCCCACTTTGAACTTTTAAAAATAAAAAATCCCCACTTTTGATAAAAATAGTCCCCAGTTTGAGAAGTTTTATTAAATTTTTTTAATCTATTCTAATTTTTTATAAACTTAAATAAATTTTATTAAAACTCTCAAATACTATTGAAATATATAGTTTTGTATGCTATATTACTTGTATCAAGACTTAACGAAATAATAAAATTATGGATAGCAAATACACTCTTAATCTGACGGTCGGAGGTTCGATCCCTCTATGGCTCACCAAAGCATTGCTATCCGAACCCGGATAGTGCTTTTTTTGTTATTAAATTAGTTTGGAGGTCTTATATGGAAAATTATATAAGAGTTGGAATAGGAGTAATGATTTTAAATGAAAATAAAATATTATTAGGACATAGAGCAAAAAATAAAAAAGATACTGGTGGAATTTACGAAGTTGATTGTTGGACTTTGCCAGGTGGGAAACAAGAATATAATGAGACATTTTTTGATGGGGCTAAACGAGAAGTAAAAGAAGAAACAAATTTAGATATTGAAGATTTAGAGCTATTTGGTGCAGCAGATGATATTCAGCCAGATAGGCATTATATAACAATGCATGTAATTGCAAAAAAATATAATGGAGAACCAAAAGTTATGGAACCTATAAAAGAAGATGAATGGAAATGGTTTGATTTAGATAATCTACCTGAACACATATATTCACCTTCTAAAAAATTTATAGAATCATATAAAAATAAAAGTTTATAATCATTTCCTTTTCTAAATATATGGTGTTGAATGGGAAATTTTATGACACTAAAAAATAGTTGACTTTTCATAAAAATTTTTGTATAATAATTTTAGAAGATGAATGACCACAGAAATGTGGCGTGTCAATATAAACTTGTTCTAATAAATAGAATACATCTCTATTGACCAGACAGAGATGTATTTTTTTTGTTGTCAAATTTTCTTATTGTAACCACTAAGGTTACAAATAAGGCAATAGTGACAACAGTTACTATTGCAAGTTCAACAAAAAGTATGTAAATAAGAAGTAAATAAACTTGTTCTAATAACATATGCACCGCCTCCTTTCATAAGGAAAGCGACACGCCATCTCTGCTTTATTCATCTTCTAGAAATATTATACATACCATTTTTGTAAAAAACAAGCGAACAAGTAAAATTTTACTAATTATTTTTATTTCGTAAATTTTTATAATAGCTTAATCTGATAATATAAAGGTTTCGGATTTAGCAAGTTTGGGCTCACTAAAAATACTATACAAAACATGTATAGCATTTTATTGTATAGAAAATCTTTATTCCGTTTTTTTATATATAATAAAATTTGGTCTAAACAGTAATATTTAATTTGGATTTCAAAATTCTTAAAGAATTTAATACGCAAATAATAGAAACACCAACATCAGCAAACACAGCAGCCCACATAGTAGACAAACCAAAAGCACTTAACAGTAAAACAAGCAATTTAACAAAAATTGCAAATGAAATATTTTGTCTAACAATTACCATAGTCTTCTTTGATAAGCTAATGGCATTGCATAATTTTGAAGGCTCATCAGTCATAATAACAACATCAGCTGCTTCAATACTACTATCTGAGCCTAAACCACCCATAGCAACGCCAACATCTGATAAAGCTAGAACAGGGCTATCATTCATTCCATCACCAACAAATATAACATTTCCATTTGTTGATTTAGATTTCATAATTTCTTCTAATTTTGTAGCTTTATCAGTAGGAAGCAAGTCAGAATAAGCTTCATCAATTTTTAATTCCTTAGCAACATTTTTACAAACTTCTTCTTTATCTCCTGTTAACATGATAGTTTTCTTAACAGATAAACTTTTCAAATTAGAAATCGCCTGCCTAGAATCTTCTTTTATTTGGTCTGAAATAATTATACAACCTGCAAACTTTCTTTCAAGAGAAACATATAAAATAGTTCCATTTTCATTAGACTTTATAAAATCAATATTATTTTTATTCATCCATTTTTCATTACCAATTAAAACTTCTTTACCATCAATTTTACAAGAAATTCCAAAACCAGAAATTTCTTTAAAATCTGAAATTAAACTTGAATCAATTTCTTTACCATATGCCTTTTTTAAAGATAAAGAAATAGGATGGTTAGAATAATTTTCGCTATAAGTTGCAAATTTTAGTAATTCTTCTTCTGAAATATTAATAGCTTCTATTTTTTGAACATCAAAACTTCCCTTTGTTAAAGTACCAGTTTTATCAAATACAACAATTTCACTATTTGCTAAACGCTCTAAATAATTACCACCTTTAACTAAAATGCCCATTTTTGAAGCACTACCAATTCCTGCAAAAAAACCTAAAGGAATAGATAAAACTAATGCACAAGGACAAGACACTACTAAAAATGTTAAAGCTCTGTAAAGCCATGCATTAAAAGTAGATATGTGTAAAACAAAAGGCGGAACTAAGGCTAGAATAATAGCAATAAATACAACAATAGGTGTGTAATATTTTGCAAATTTTGTTATAAAATTCTCAGATTTTGACTTTTTATTGCTTGCATTTTCTACTAAATCTAATATTTTACTTGCAGTTGATTCTGCAAACTTTTTGGTTACTTTCAAAGTTAATAAACTTGTTTGATTAATACAACCACTTAATACTTTATCTCCTACAACTACTTCTCTTGGAACAGATTCACCAGTTAAACTAGAGGTATCTAAAAAAGAAGAACCATCAATTACAGTGCCATCTAAGGGGATTTTTTCACCAGGTTTTACAATAATTGTTTCACCTAAGTTTACTTCATTTGGGTTAACTTTAATAACTTTATTATTACGGCTAACATAGGCAAAATCTGGTCTGATATCCATTAACTTCGTAATAGATTTTTTAGATTTATCAACTGCATAATCTTGAAGCATTTCACCTATTTGGTAAAATAACATAACACATACAGCTTCTGGAAATTCTTTTATTGCAAAAGCACCTAAAGTTGCAATTAGCATAAGGCAATTTTCATCAAAAAATTTTCCTTTAAAAAAATGTTCAAATGCTTCTTGAATTACTTCAAAGCCAACTAGTATATAACTTATAAAATACAAAATATTATTTATAAGTGCATTTTTAAAAGGTATAAGAAAAGCAATTAAGAAAATTAAAAATGATAAAATTATTTTTATTAATTTATTTTTCATAGTTAGTTGGTCTCCTTTTGATTATTTTTATGTTCTATATGCTCTAATCCTACTTCAAACAATTGCTTTACATGATCATCATCTAGCATATAATAAACTTCTTTTCCACTTTTTCTAAATTTTACAATACCACTTTTTCTAAGTTCTCCTAATTGGTGAGAAATAGAAGATTTACTCATGCCTAAGACATTTGCAATATCACATACACACATTTCATTTTGGTCTAAAGCAAAAAGAATTTTAATTCTAGTGCTATCTCCGAAGAATTTTAAAAAATTTTGCTAAATTATTAAATAAAGTTTCATTTATCATCTTTTTTAATGTATCATCTACAATATCTTGGTGAATAATATTACAATCACAAATAAATTCATTTTTTGACATATTTAATTTCAGCCCTTTCTGACTTTATAATAGAATTTTTTAATGAATAATAATTGAGTAAATATTCAACTAATATTATTATAGTTGAATAACTATTCAATTGTCAATAGTTTTTAAAAATTTTTTTGTGCTATGTACTGTTCATACTTTGACTTACTACTAAAAAAGTTCAATATATTTTTTATTTATAACTCCCAGCTACATAACAGACTATAATAAAAAAGCTTTTATAATATTTTTTATAAATTTGTACGTCGCAACTTACAAAATGAAAAACAAAAATGTAAGTTGCTCCAATCGCACTCCGCTTTGCTTCGTTTGGTCGCTTACGCATTTATAAAAAAACGGAATAAAGATTTTCTATGCAATAAAATTGCTTAGAAAATCTAAATTCCGCATAATTATCTTCTACGGAAAGTCTATCATTTTCAATGATGACTTTCCTAGAATATAAAAAATATTATAAAATCTTTAGCATTAAACAAAATTATGCAAACTCTTAAAACAATTGACAAAAAGAGCAAAAAGGGCTAAAATAATAGTGTTAAGGAAAAATAAAAGGAGGGGATGGATTTGCTAAAAATATATAATACAGATATAGAAACAGATAAAATGGAAGAAATAAAAGAATTTAAAAAAGGATCATGGATAAACTTAGTAAATCCGTCGGATGCCGAGATAAAAAAAGTATGTGAAGGAGTATCTATAGAAGAAGACTATATAAAAGATGCGCTAGATTATGAAGAAAAAGCCAGAATTGACCAAGATGAAGATGAAAATGTAACATTTATAGTTATAGATACACCAACAGTAGAAAAATCAGAAGAAAGTGACGTTTATTCTACAATACCATTGGGAATGATTATAGTAAGAGATGACTTTTTTATAACAGTATCTTTGGAAAAGAACAAAATACTTGAAAACTTCGAAAAGAAGAAAGTAAAGAATTTTCAAACTTATAAAAAAACAAGATTTATTTTTCAAATTTTATACCTAAACTCTTCATACTTTTTAAATTATTTAAAGAAAATCAACAAAGAAACAGAAATTGCAGAATATATATTAAAAAATTCAATGAAAAATAAAGAACTTTTAAAACTTTTAAACTTAGAAAAAGGTCTAGTATATTTTACAACATCTTTAAAATCAAACGAAGTAGTCATGGAAAAATTAATGAGAGGAAAAATTATAAAACTATACGAAGATGATGAAGAAATACTAGAAGATGCCATTACAGAAAACAAACAAGCAATTGAAATGTCGCAAATTTATAGTAACATTTTAAATGGAACAATGGATGCTTATGCATCTATAATATCAAATAACCTAAATGGTGTAATGAAATTTTTAACATCAATTACAATTGTCCTAGCAGTACCTACAATGATATCTAGCTTTTGGGGTATGAATGTTGGTTTACCGTTCCAAAATAGTCCATTTGGATTTGTTGTAATGATACTAATATCAGTTATTTTAACACTCCTTGTAACATATTGGTTAAAACGAAAAGATATGTTAGATTAAAAAATTAATCAAATGAATAATTTTTTACAAACAAGCATATAATACTAAAAAGAAAATAAAGGAGGAAAAAAATGAAGATAATAGATAAGATTGCATTAGTATTAATTGTCATTGGTGCTTTAAACTGGGGATTAATTGCATTATTTAATTTTGACTTAGTAGCAGCAATTTTTGGTGATATGACAGTCCTTTCTAGAATCGTGTATGGGCTAGTTGGTTTATCTGGACTATGGGGAATCAAATTATTATTTGACAAAGACTAATTATAAGAGTATAATATGGGACAGGCACTAAGTAGAAATTTTCACATTTTAATTAAAAGAGGGGAAATAATATGACATCAAAGAAGAAACGTAAACGTGCATTAGCGAAAGTAATTAAAGGGGAATCAATTTCAGATTGCATGTATCAAGTAATTGGTCAGCTAGAAGATGAACCAAAAGTTGGGGAAGAACTTGTATACCTCGAAAAAGAAAAAACATGTAGTACGCAAGAAATTGTTAAATGTATTGCAAAAATGGAGAAATATCATTCTTTCTATCCAGGAAGAATGACAATTCAAACTGACAAGAACACGTATGTAGCAGATGATTTGGTATTTTTTAATGAAAATTCGCGGAGAGGAAGCAGGCTATGGATGTAGCCTGCTTCACCCATATCTTTTACATAATAATCTTGAAATTTTAATAAAAATAAAGTATAATAAGAAACGAAAAATTAGAAAAAATAGGAGAAAATAAAATGTTAAGTGCAAATGGTGTAACCGTAAGATTTGGTAAAAGAGTATTATTTGAAGATGTCAACATCAGTTTTGGAAAAGGGAACTGTTATGGAATAATAGGTGCAAATGGTGCTGGAAAATCAACCTTTCTAAAAGTATTATCAAAAGAAATAGAACCAAGCAAAGGAGATGTCAGCTTAGATAAAGGCGAAAGGCTATCTGTTTTAAAGCAAGACCACTTTGCATATGAAGAATATACTGTAATTGACACTGTAATAATGGGAAACAAAGAATTATATGACATCATGAAAGAAAAAGATGCCATATATAGCAAACCAGATTTTTCAGAAGAAGACGGAATGAAGGCAGCAAAATTAGAAGAAAGATTTGCAGAATTAGACGGATGGAATGCAGAATCAGATGCAGCAATGTTATTAAATAATTTAGGAATAATTCCAGATAATCACTATAAATTAATGAAAGAAATAGAAGCAAAAGACAAAGTAAAAGTATTATTAGCACAAAGTTTATTTGGAAATCCAGATGTTTTACTACTTGATGAGCCAACCAATGACTTAGACCTAAAAAGCATAAACTGGTTACAAGATTTTTTAATGGATTTTGAAAATACTGTAATTGTAGTATCACATGATAGATATTTCTTAAATAAAGTATGTACACATATTGCAGATGTAGACTTTGGAAAAATTAAAGTATATCCGGGAAACTATGACTTTTGGTATGAATCAAGTCAACTTGCATTAAAGCAAGCAAGGGAACAAAACAAAAAGAAGGAAGAAAAAATAAAAGAATTACAAGAATTTATTGCACGATTTAGTGCAAATGCATCAAAGTCAAAACAAGCAACATCAAGAAAGAAAACCCTAGAAAAAATTGAATTAGAAGAAATAAAACCATCAAACAGAAAATACCCATACATTGACTTCAAGCCAGACCGAGAACCAGGAAAAGAAATATTACAAGTTAAAAATATATCAAAAACAATAGAAGGAGTTAAAGTTTTAGAAAATATATCATTTACAGTAAAGCAAGGAAATAAAATTGCATTTTTAGCAGACAACGAAATTGCCAAAACTGTATTATTTCAAATAATTGCAGGAGAGTTAGAACCAGACGAAGGAGAATTAATATGGGGAACAACAATAACAAAAAATTATTTCCCAAAAGATAATAATTATTTATTTGAAACAGAAGAAAATTTGACAGATTGGCTTAGAAAATACTCAAAAGACCCAGATGAAACTTATGTAAGAGGATTTTTAGGAAGAATGCTATTTTCAGGAGACGAAGCCTTAAAACAAGTAAAGGTACTATCAGGAGGAGAAAAAGTAAGATGTGTATTATCTAAAATGATGTTATCAGGAGCAAACTTCCTAATATTTGACGAACCAACAAATCATTTAGATATGGAAAGCATAACTGCTTTAAATGAAGGCATGAAAAAATTTACAGGAAATATTTTATTTACATCACATGACCACGAATTAACACAAACTGTTGCAAACAGAATAATAGATATTAAAAACGACGGAAAAATAGTTGATAGAGAAGTAACCTATAATGAATATTTAGGGGTGGAATAAAATTATGAGTAGAGTTGATAAAATAAATTATTATCTAAATATAGCAGAAAGTGTAGCAGAAAGAGGGACATGTTTAAGAAATAATTATGGAAGTATCATAGTAAAAAATGATGAAATAATATCAACAGGATATACAGGAGCACCTAGGGGAAGAAAAAATTGCTTAGATTTAGGATATTGCATGAAAAAAGATATGCCAAGTGGCAAAGGCTATGATAAATGTAGAGCAGTTCACAGTGAACAAAATGCAATGTTAAGTGCAGCAAGAAAAGATATGATAGGTGCAACATTATATTTAGTTGGAATAAACAAAAGAAACAATGAATATGTAAAAGACAATTGGCCATGCACATTTTGCAAAAGAATGTTAATAAATGCAGGCATAAAAGAAGTCGTAATGCGCGACACCAAAACAGAATATCGAATTGAACAAGTGCAAAATTGGATTGAAAATGATGATTCATTAGATTATTAAGGTGTTTTTTGGGACGGGGCAAAAAAACACCCATTGAAAAAAAATCAAAAAACACCCAGGAGGGGAAATATGAATAAAATTATTAAAATAATAGCAGAAGAATTGAATATTAAAGAAAAACAAGTAGAAGCAACAATTAAATTAATTGATGAAGGAAATACAATTCCTTTTATAGCAAGATATAGAAAGGAAGTAACAGGAGGTCTTTCAGACGAGACATTAAGAGATTTAGGAGAAAGACTAGCTTATTTAAGAAACCTAGAACAGAGAAAAGAAGAAGTAATTCATTCTATTGATGAGCAAGGAAAATTAACAGATGAAATTTTGCAAGCAGTTGCCATTGCTAAAACTTTAGCTGAGGTAGAAGATATTTATAGACCTTATAAGCAAAAGAAAAAAACAAGAGCAACAGTTGCAAAAGCAAAAGGGTTAGAGCCATTAGCACAAATAATTATAGAACAAAAAGAAACTAAGCCAATTGAAGAAATTGCCAAAGAATATATTAATGTAGATAAATTATCAGAAGAAGATAAAAAGAAAAAAGATAAAGTCGTAAACAATGAACAAGAGGCAATTCAAGGAGCCTTGGATATTATTGCAGAAGATATTTCAGATAATAGTAAATATAGAAAAGAAATAAAAAAGCAATGCTATAGGGAAGCTCTAATTCAAACAAAAGCAGCCAAAGAGGAAGAAAAATCAAATTATGAAATGTACTACGATTATAGTGAAGCAATAAAATACATACCAAGTCATAGAATTTTAGCAATCAATAGAGGAGAAAAAGAAGAATTTTTAAAGGTCAAAATCGAAAAGCCAGAAGAGAAAATATTATCTTACATAGAAAGAGATATTTTAAAAGGTGAAACACAATTTACACAAATGCTAAAAGACACTATTTTAGATAGTTTTAAAAGATTAATTGAACCTTCTATTGAAAGAGAAATAAGAACAGATTTAACAGAAAAAGCAGAAGAAAAAGCAATTAAAGTATTTGGCAAAAATTCAAAACAATTACTTCTTGGTGCACCAATTAAGGGAAAAACTGTTATGGGGTTTGACCCAGCATACCGTACAGGTTGCAAAATAGCAGTTATTGATGAAACAGGAAAGGTTTTGGACTATACTACAGTTTATCCAACAGAACCACAAAATGATGTTGTGGGTGCTAAAAGAGAGCTTTTAAAGTTAATTGAAAAAGATAAAGTTGATATGATAGCAATTGGAAATGGAACAGCATCACGTGAATCTGAAATGTTTGTAGCAGATATGATAAAAGATACTTCAAGAGATGTTCATTATGCAATTGTAAGTGAAGCGGGTGCATCTGTATATTCAGCATCAAAACTTGCAACAGAAGAATATCCAGACATAAACGTATCTATAAGAGGCGCAATATCTATTGCAAGAAGATTACAAGATCCGCTTGCAGAACTTGTAAAAATTGATCCAAAAGCAATTGGTGTAGGACAATATCAACATGATGTTAATCAAAAGAAATTGGCAGAAAGCTTGACAGGTGTAGTAGAAGATAGTGTTAACAAAGTAGGAGTTGATGTAAACACTGCAACACCATCACTTCTTTCTTATGTTTCAGGAATTAACAGTACAATAGCAAAAAATATTGTAAAATATAGAGATGAAAACGGAAAATTAAAAAATAGAAAACAATTATTAAAAGTTCCAAAACTAGGAAAAGCAGCATTTGAACAATGCGCAGGTTTTTTACGAATATTTGATGGGGACAATCCAATAGAAGTAACCGCAGTTCACCCAGAAAGCTATGAAGCAACAGAAAAGCTTTTAAAAGAATTAGGATTTGACAAAAATGATTTGAAAAATAAAGAAAAATTAGAAGAACTAAAAACCAAACTAAAATCAGTAAATGTAGAAACAATGGCAAAACAATTGGAAATTGGAGAAATGACATTAACAGATATAATTGCAGAATTATCAAAACCGGGAAGAGACCCTCGTGAGGATATGCCGAAACCAATATTGCGAAGTGATGTTTTAAAATTAGAAGACTTAAAAGAAGGTATGGTATTGACAGGTACAGTTAGAAATGTAATAGATTTTGGAGCATTTGTAGATATTGGTGTAAAACATGATGGATTAGTGCATATCTCAGAAATGAGTGATAAGTACATAAAGAATCCTTCTGAAATAGTATCTGTAGGTGATATAGTAAAGGTAAAAGTTATTAAGATAGATAAAGAAAGACAAAAGGTAGCACTTTCAATGAAAGTTTAAAAATTGTTGACGGAGATTGTTGACGTTACTGCTAACGGGGACGGAGCGTTTTGAAAATTTTTTATAAAATTGTATTAATAAAAAGTGAAATATATTTTTTATTAATAAATCCCAGCTACATAACAGACTATAATAAAAAACGTTATAATTATAAAAAATATAATTATAACGTTTTTTTAATAGTCTATAATTTGCTGGTCCCCCCGAATTATTATTAATAAAAAATATATTTAACTTTTTTTATCTAATTTATCGTATAAAAAATTTTCAAAACGCTCTACCTTCGTTAGTCTCGTTAACAATTTTATTTATACTTTTCTTGAATTTCTCTAATTTCTTCTGGGTGATTACGCAAAATATCTAAAAATACATCTGTCAAATCAGGATCAAATTGAGTTCCCTTACACCTTTCAAATTCTTCAATAACAGAATCCATAGGCATAGAATCACGATAAGTTCTCCTTGATGTCATAGCATCAAAACTATCCGCAATAGCAGTAATTCTTGCTAAATAAGGAATATCATTACCCTTTAATTGACCAGGATATCCATGACCATCAAACCTTTCATGATGATGTTTTACTATAGGAAGCATATTTTTAAAAATAGTAGCCGTTGATAAAATATGAGCTCCAATAGAAGGATGATTTTTTATTTCAGAATATTCATCATCTGTTAATTTTGAATCTTTTAATAAAATACTATCTGGAACACCTATTTTTCCAATATCGTGGAACAAACCACCAATTTTTAAAGTCCTTAAATCATCTTCTGACAAACCTAAATGTTTACCTATTAAAACAGAATATTCAGAAACTCTATCTGAATGTCCTCTTGTATATGAATCCTTTGCCTCAACAGTATACCTTAAAGTTTCAATACTTTCTAAATAAGCATTTTCTAATTCCCTATTAATTTCTTTAATTTCGTTCATTTGAGCAATTGACTTTATTCCAGATTCAATTAAAAGCAACAATTGGTCAAACTTATCACTTTTTTCGCAATAACCTTGAATATCAAGCCTTCTAATAGTCTCTAAAGGTGGAGCCAAATCTTTATGACCAGTTAATAACAAAATATATAATTCTTTATTAAACTCCCTTATTTTTTCTACCACCTGATCACCATGAATAGGAGTCATAATAAAGTCTAAAATCATTAAATCAAAATGTTCATTTTTAACTCTTTCAATTGCATCTAGTGGATTTGTAACACCAGTAAATTCATATCCAGACCTTTTTAAGAAAATAGACAAAGAATCGATAATTCCTTCTTCATCATCAACCGCGATAATCTTATAATTTCTATTTTCAACATTTTCAGAATTTTGTAATCCTTTTCTCATAATTCAACCTCATTAATAATAAAATAATTATTTATCCACATTATATTAATAAAAAGTGGAAAAAGCAAGTCTTTTTTCAAAATAGAATAATATTCGGTTACTAGTTAATGGTTTTAAAACTAAAATAAGCTAAAAACTAATTGACTGCAACAGTTTTGTAATGAAAACTTAAT
>CANQPY010000050.1 GCA_947625835.1 uncultured Clostridia bacterium
TTTTCTTTTCTTGTTGTTAAATATTTATATAGTTCTTTTATTTCTTTATTTTTATTAACCATTGTAAATGCCATTCTGTACAATATACTCCTTAACAAACTTCTTCCTCTTTTTGATATTGTTGTTTTCCCTTTATGCATTCCTGAACTATTTTCTATTAGGTTTAATCCTGCATATCTTCTTATTTGTTCATAGCTATCAAATCTATTGATATCTCCAATTTCTCCTATTAACATTGCTGCACTTACTATTCCAATTCCTTGTATACTGATTAAGCTTTCATAAAAACCTGTCTCTTTTAACTGCTTTTCTAATTCTTCTTCTGTCATCTTTATTTGTTTTGCTAACATTTCTGCTTCTTCTATATACATTTTTAATTGGAATTTTGCTCCATATATGCCTTCTTTGGTTCCTATACTTTCTTCTGCTAATTCATAAATTTCTTTAACTTGTTTCTTGCTATATCCTCTTTTTACTGTCTCTTTTATATGATTTAGTAATTCTTCTTCTCCTAAGCTTTTTATGTCTTCAGGAAATGGACATTTTTTTAGTATTTCCTCTGATGTTCTACTTAATATGTTTTTAAATACTTTTGTATATTCTGGAAAATATTCATCTATTGTTGCTATTAATCTACATTTCACTGCATTTTGTTTTCTTACTAATTCTGCTCTTGTATTTGATAAATTCCTTAATTCTGCCCATATTCCTTCTGGTAAATATGGTTCAAAATATCTTGCATCCTTGATTAACCTTGCTATTGTCATACAATCTTTTTTATCATTCTTTGTTTGACAATTGTCATCAAATTCTTTTGCATTCTTTACATGAAATGGATTTACCGTTACTACTTTTATCCAATCTATTTTCTTTAAGTATCTTGCAAACGCTTTCCAGTAGTGCCCTGTTGGTTCCATTCCTATTATTACTTTTTTGAAATTTAACATTGTTAAAACATTTTTTACTGTTTCTACTAGACTTTCAAATCCTTTTTTGTTATTATTAAAAGAGAAAGATTTTTTTATTTCTTTCCCATTTGGTAGGATTATTCCTGCCCAATGTACATTTTTTGCTATGTCTATTCCTACGATAGCATCTGTATTTTCAATAGCGTTAAATTTTAAATTTTGTGAATTTGTCATTATACTTACCTCCAATATATTAATTTCATAGACTTTTGTATTGTTCGTCTATATTGAAATTATATATTAGGAGGTATTTTGTTGTCAAAGTTCATTTTTCATTTATTACAGGATGCTCGTATAATATGTTTATAAGGTTTATTTAATATAGATTTTATAAACATATTCTTTTTTATATTACCATTATACTTTATAATGTGTTTTTTTACAAGGATATATTTATTTGTTTTAAAAAAACGGAATAAAGATTTGAATATAAAAAAGAAAAGGGGGTTTATGCCTTTTCTAATCTAATTTATAAAACTTTTTATATAATTCTCTTGCTGTTTTTGGACAATCAACACCTGCTGAATCAGCATTTTTTACTGGTGCAAATTCTTCTTCTCTTTTTACTCTAAGAACTGCCATTTCGTCTACTTCTCCAAAAGCATCAAATAGAAATGCTTCAAATTTATAAGCATTTGGTGAATCTGGTTCCACTAGCTTTCCGTTTTTATCTATATATTTTGCTTTTTTGTATGCAACATGATATGGTAATGGATTTGCTCCCATTCTTTCAATTGCGTCTATACTAAATAAATTGCATAAAATATGAGATTCTCCATAAAGTAATTCTCCGTCACTGTCTGTTGCTTCTGCCATTTCTTCTGTTATTTCAGAATATTCTATTACATTTGGTTTTCCATTTCTTTTACAAAATACTCCTACTTTTTCGTGTGGATTTGCTTTTACTACAGACTTACAAGCAACGGTTACTCCCTTGTCTATTGCAATTCCCATTAAAACTGGGTCTACCATTTTTACTAGGCAATTGTCTACTCCTCCAATAAATACCCATTTAATACCCATTTCTTGCATTTTTTTAGTCATTCCGCTTTTTACAAGTGATTCGTAAATTCCTCCATGCCCGTCAGCTGCTTCTTTTATTAATCCGTCTTCACCAATTAAAATTTTTCCTTCTGTGTCTATCATAGGTAGTTCACCTTGTATAAAGAAAAATAGATTTTTACCTTTTTGAAAACCAAAGTATTTATTTTTTTCAAAAAAGTTTTGTGTTTGTTTATCGTTTTCTTTGCTTGTCATTATAAACCATGGAATTGTAACATTGTACTTTTTTTCTTGCTCTTTTATATAATCACCTAGTAATTCAAATAAAGATTTATGAGATTCTAATCCTATGTCATATGTTCCTTTTGGTCCATTGTGTCCTAGTCTTGTTCCTTGCCCTCCTGCCATTGTTACAACTGCCAATTTTCCTTCTCTTATTGCTTTTTCTCCTATGTTTTCATAGTATTTATAGTCATCATATAATTTATATTTGTCTAAATATTCTATTGGTGTTATTTCGTCTTGATTCTGCTTTGTTTCTTTTTTGGTATTATTGTATAAATTATTTATTAATTCAAAGTCGATTTTTTCTATTTGATTTAATAATAATTGTCTTTTTTCTTCGTCTAATTTTTGGTAGTATTCTTCTAAGTGTTCTTGTCCATATTTTTTTAAGATATTTTTTATTGCGTCTATTTTATTGTCCATTGTGATTTTCCTTCCTATTTATTTTATATAGAAATTTGATAAGGATAGATAAATTTTATCTATCCTTATTATTTATATACTATTTTTAGAAATTTATCAACTATTTTTTTATAATTTTTCTATTTCTTTTTCTCCGCTTGTATTTAAAACTTTGTTATATTGTGACATAATTCTTTCTAAATTGTCTCCAACTTCTTGAATGTCATAGCAATTAATGATTTTTAAATTGTTACTATTATGATTAATATTTTCTATATTTTTATTTATTGTGTTTATATATTTTTCTTTTCCTTTGATAAAAATTGTTGTTTTTCTATTTTTTCCTATGTTTTCTTTTATTGTGTTTAGTTTTTCTATGTCATCTTTTTTCCAATTTATGCTTAGTATATTTTTCTTTGTATTTTCTTTTAAGTTTATTTTTTCTAATAGATTTTTTATTGTTTTTTCTAAATCGTTTTCTGATAATATTATAATTTCATTTTTATTTTCTAATTTTTGGTCTATATATGGTAGACTTACAATTTCAAAGTGATAATCACTTGCATAAAATGCACATATCTTTTCCTTTGTATTTGTGTCGTTAATCATAAAAAAACTTCCTTTCATTTGTTAAGTTGTATTGAAATTATTTTTGCGTACTGGTAAATTTTACCATTTCTTTACAAATATGTCAATAATATTTCAAATAAAATTCATCGCATTTTTCGACATTCAATTTTATCCTTTTTTAGTATAAAATTTTCAAAATTGTTAATAATTAAATTAAAGAATATTTTTGAAATATTATTTTATGGAGGTAACTTATGAAAAAAAATTTAAAAATGGTAATTATTCTAGCTTTTTTACTTTTGCTTTATTCTTCTGTTTGTGCAGTTTCTTATGCTAATAGCATATCTAATAATATAGCAGATAGTGTTTTTAGGTTGCATGTTATTGCAAATAGTGATAGTAAAGAAGATCAAGATTTAAAATATATTGTACGTGATAATTTATTAGAATATATGAATTCTATTTGTAAAAATTGTACTTCAAAGCAAGAGGCAATTTCTTTAGTAGAGAGCAATAAAGACGTTTTTGAACAAATTGCTACTAATACTATAAAAGAACAAGGTTATTCTTATTGTGTGAAAATAAATATTGGAAATTTCGAATTTCCAACTAAAAATTATGGAGATATTTCTTTACCTGCTGGATTTTATGATGCATTAAGGGTTGAAATTGGAGATGCTAAAGGTCAAAATTGGTGGTGCGTCATGTTTCCTCCTTTATGTTTTGTTGATGTAACTTCTGGTGTTGTTCCAGAAGAGTCTAAAGATTTATTGGAAGATAATTTATCTGAAGAAGAATTCGCACTTGTTTCTAAAGATTCTGGCCCTGAAATTCAATTTAAGTTTAAATTGCTAGAAATTTTTCATAATTTTGGTTTAACAACTGCAAAAAAATAGTTGCAAACATGGAAAGTTTATGGTATATTTTATAATGTATTAGAGTGTTATTATTTACACTCTATTTT
Source organism: uncultured Clostridia bacterium (assembly GCA_947625835.1). GTDB lineage: Bacteria > Bacillota > Clostridia > TANB77 > CAG-508 > CAG-269. The sequence goes on from CANQPY010000050.1 coordinate 4,192, forward strand.
AATGTAATGATTTAAATTGGGGGTAATTTTTTGGAAAAGCTAGTAATAAAAGGTCCCACACCTTTAAAAGGTGAAGTAACAATTAATGGTGCTAAAAATGCAGCAGTTGCAATTTTACCTGCAACTCTTTTAATTGATGGCACTTGTACAATTGAAAATTTACCAAATATAAGTGATATAAAAGTTTCATGTGAAATATTAGAAAAATTGGGTGCAAAAATAACTTGGAATAATGCAAATAGTATAACAGTTGATACATCTAACATTACTAAAACTAAAGCACCTTTTGATTTAACTAGCAAATTTAGAGCTTCTTATTATATTATTGGTAGCATGCTAGGTAGAAAAGGAGAAATAGAGGTTGGTATGCCTGGTGGTTGCAAGCTTGGTGCAAGACCTATTGATCAACATATTAAAGGATTTGAAAGTTTAGGTGCTAACGTTACTGTTGAAAAAGGTACAATTTATGCAAAAGCCAAGAAATTGACAGGTAGTTCAATTTATATGGATATTGTTTCTGTTGGTGCTACTATTAATGTTATGCTTGCAAGTGTTTTAGCAAAAGGAACAACAACTATTGACAATGCTGCAAAAGAACCTCATATTGTTGATGTTGCAAACTTTTTAAATACTATGGGAGCCGATATTAGAGGTGCTGGTACAGATGTTATAAAAATAAATGGTGTCCCTAAGTTACATGGTAACAGCACTTATTCTGTTGTTCCAGATCAAATTGAAGCAGGAACTTTTATGTTAGCTGCTGTTGCTACCAAAGGTGATTTAGTTATAAAAAATTGTATTACCAAACATTTAGAGTCTATAACTGCTAAAATTATAGAAGTTGGTGGTAACGTAGAAGATAATATTGATAGCATCCATGTTTGGTGTAATAAAAGACCAAACAAAGCCACAATTAAAACTTTACCATATCCAGGTTTTCCAACTGATTTGCAACCTCAAATGGGAGTGGTTCTTGCTTTGGCAAATGGAAATAGTATGATTCACGAGAGTATTTGGGAATCTAGATTTCAATATACTGATGAATTGAATAAGATGGGGGCAAAAATAACGGCACAAGGAAAGTCTGCATTTTTTGAAGGTGTTAAAAAATTAGTTGGTGCTCCTGTATGTTCTACAGATTTAAGAGCAGGTGCAGCACTTGTAATTGCAGGAATAGCCGCTGAAGGTACAACTGAAATTTATAATTTAGAGTATATTGATCGCGGATATGAAAATATAGAAGAAAAATTTAGAAAAATTGGTGCAAATATTAAAAGAGTTTTGGAGTAAACAAAGGGAAAATATTATGTTGAATTTTTGTAGTTTATATAGTGGAAGTAGTGGAAATAGTTTATTAGTTGAAACAGAAAATACTAAAATTTTAGTAGATGCTGGTGTTAGTAGTAAAAAAATTGAAAATGGCTTATTTGATATTAATATAGATCCTTCTTCTTTGGATGGAATTTTAGTTACTCATGAACATATAGACCATGTACAAGGATTAGGAACCTTTTCTAAAAAGTTTGATATTCCTGTTTTTGTTAATCAAGAAACTTTAGATGCTATGCCAAAGCAAAAGGATAAAATTGATTGCAAAAATGTTAAAACTTTTGAAATTTCTGATAAATTTTCAATTGGTGATTTACAAATTAAACCTTTTTCCATTCCTCATGATGCTGCTAATCCATGTGGTTTTAGTATTTGGAAGGATAATAAAAAAATAAGTATTGCAACTGATATAGGTCATATGACACCACAAATTTTAAAGCAATTAGAAGAAAGTTTATTTATAATGCTAGAGGCTAACTATGACCCTGAAGTTTTACGTTGTTCTTCTTATCCTTTTAATTTAAAATACAGAATTTCTGGACCAAATGGACATTTATCAAATGAGATGGCTGGAAAAACAGTTTCTCATTTATTGGATTCTGGTTTGAAACAAGTAATGCTTGGACATTTAAGCAAAGAAAATAACTTTCCAGAACTTGCTTATCAAACTGTTATGAATGAATTGATAAATAATAATTCATTTGATAAAAATTCTTTGCAGTTAAATGTGGCAAGTAGAGATATACATAGTAAATTAATTAATGTTTAGACGACTCATTTTGTCGTCTATTTTAGAAAAGAGATGTTGTGTTATGTTGACAATTAAAATTGTTTGTGTTGGTAAATTAAAAGAATCTTACTTAAAGTCTGCAGTAGAAGAATATTCTAAAAGGCTATCAAAGTATTGCAAATTAGATATTGTAGAAGTAGCAGATGAAAAAATTCCAGATAGGTTAAATGAAAGTATTGAGCAAGAAATTAAAGCTAAAGAGTGTGATAATATCTTTCGCCATCTTAAAACTGATTCTTATATAATTGCTTTGGATTTGCATGGTAAAGAATATACTTCTGAAGAGTTTTCACAAAAATTAGATAATGTTTCTATGCTCTCAAGTAATATTACTTTTGTAATTGGTGGTTCTTTAGGTTTTAATAAAACTTTATTAGATTATTGCCAAGAAAAAATTTGTTTTTCTAAAATGACTTTTCCTCATCAATTAATTAGAGTATTTCTTTTAGAGCAAATTTTTAGAGCTTTTAAGATATCTAATGGTGAAACTTATCATAGATAAATATATATGTTTGTTTTGTAGAGAAAATACTGAAAGAAACACCATACAAAAAAATATTGATAGGGGCGAACTTAAAAAAAATTCATGCAATCATTGTATTATTTCTTGAAAGGGGGATTTATTTTCTCTACAAAATTAAAAACTTATTTTTGAAAGAATTTTTTGATTATATTTTGACTTAAAATATAAATTACGATTTCTCTAACAATTGAAAAAATTAATATAAATAATATAATTTTGATTATCATGGTTTTGATTATAGCCTAATTTTTTCCATTTGTCAACAAAAACTTTTTGACAAAAATCGACAAAAAGCGCTGCTGATAAGATTTATAGCATTATTCTACATACAACTACACTTACTAAAATACCTATTAAATCTGCCGTTAATGCTGCAAATATTATCCCTCTAGTTTTTTTTATTTTTACACAACTTGTATATATAGCAATTGTATAAATTGTTGTTTCTGTTGACCCCATAATTACAGATGCCATCATACCAATTGTATTGTCAACCCCATAAGTTTTCATTATATTGATTGCAACTGCAGTTGCTCCACTTCCTGAAATTGGTCTTAGCATTGCAAGGGGCATAAGTTCACTAGGAAAGTGTATTACACTTAAAAGTGGTGTTATAAATCTAATTATCATATCTAATATTCCAGAATCTTTGAGTGCGCCAATTGCAATAAATAATCCTATTAACGTTGGTAAAATATTTAAAACAATTTCTATTCCCTCTTTTGCTCCTTCTATAAAATCATCAAATACTTTATTTTTTTCTAATGATGAATAGATAACAATTAGTAAAATAACAAGTGGCATTGCTAAGTTAGATATGAAGTTTACTATTTGCATCGATTTTACTCCTTTTTACTGAATTTTATAAGCATTTTAGTTGCTATAATTCCGGCCTATTGCTGCACATATTGTAGCAATCCAAACTGGAAAAATAATTTTTGTTGGTTCATTAGAGCCTAATGAATTTCTAATTGCAATGACAGTCGTTGGTATTAATTGTATTGAAGCTGTATTTATAACAATAAACATCATCATAGAATTTGTTAATTCATTTTTATTTTTATTTTCTTTTTGCATTGATTTCATTGCTTTTAATCCTAAGGGTGTTGCAGCATTTCCTAATCCTAAAATATTTGCAATCATGTTCATTGATATTTCTTTTTTTATTTGATTATTTTTTTTCATTTCTGGAAATAATAAATTAATAATTGGGTTTAAAATTTTTACTAATTTATCTATTATTGTTGTTTTATTTGCAATTTGCATAATTCCATTCCATAAGCATATTGTTCCAAGTAAATTTATACATAAATTAATTGCATCACTTGTGCTAGAAAAAATTGTTGAATTTAATTTTTCTAAATTTCCAAAAAAAATTGCATATGAAAATGAAGTTATAATAAATGCCGGCCATATCTTATTTAACACGTTTATCACCTAAATAATTTTATTCAAAACTTGACTTTTTATTACAATATAATTGACCAGTATTTTTATTTATGATATATTATATTTATATGGATTGTTAAAATATAACTTTTAGGGGGGAATGATAAATATGAAATCAACTGGAATTATCAGACGATTAGATGAACTCGGACGAGTTGTTATTCCAATAGAGATTAGAAATCAGTTTAATATTGTTGAAAAAGATCCTATTGAAATATATGTAGAAGGTTCTTCTATAGTATTAAAAAAATTTGAGCAAAACTGCATTTTTTGCGGTAACACTCAAGACCTATTATCATATAATGATAAATTAATCTGCCAAAAGTGTGCAGGCAAAATAGGCTCATTAAAAGAAAAAAATAAATAGAAAAAGGCAAATTTTAATTATTTGCCTTTTCTTTATTTTATAAAAATTGTTGATATACCTCATTTTTATTTAATCCTCTATCTTTTGCAATTTTTTTTATGATTTCTTTTTTAGTTAATCCTTGAGCTTCATAAATTTTATAGTGCTCCTCTAAAGTCATTTTTTCAAAATTATTACTTTTATGTTCTTTTTCATTGCCTTGTATTATTAAAACAATTTCACCTTTTAAATCTTTCGATTTTTCAATGATTTCTTTAATATTTCCTCTTATGAATTCTTCATGAATTTTTGTTAGTTCCCTTGCTAATACAACTTGTCTATTTTCTAAAATAGTTTCTAAATCTTTTAATGTATTTTCCAATTTATGAGGTGCTTCATATAAAATAATTGTTTTTGAAGCTTGTTCTATTTCTTCTAATTTTTCTTTTCTAGATTTTTTATTTAATGGTAAAAAACCGAAAAAAATAAATTCTTTTGTATCAATTCCTGAGGTGATTAATGCATTTATCATAGCACATGCACCTGGAATTGGTATCATTTTAATTTTCTTTTCTATACATTTTTTTATAATTACTTCCCCTGGATCACAAATGCCTGGTGTTCCTGCGTCTGATACTAAAGCAACATTTTGTCCATCTAAAATTTTTTCTATTAAATTATCTGTTTTTATCTCTTCATTATGTCTATGATAACTTATTAATGGTTTCGATATTTCTAAATGATTTAATAGTTTTAAAGTATGCCTTGTATCTTCTGCTGCAATTAAATCAACTTCTTTTAATACTTTTATTGCTCTTAGTGTAATGTCTTCTAAATTTCCTATTGGAGTTGCTACTATGTATAAATTTCCAATTTTATTTTTTTCCATTTTTTATTTAGTTCCTTCCTAAGGCATAAATATGAGTGAAACACAATTATAATTATTTTTATTTTTTAGCCTTTTTATTTATTATATATTTTATTTATTTCTTCTGTATAATTTCCATCTTCTTGGTAAATATATAAATTATTTTTTACCTTTAAAAATGGTTTTGCGTTTTTTATTCCCTTTATTAATACTAGTTTTGGCTCACTATTTTTATTTGAATATACAAATCTTAATATTTTAGGTTCGATTTTATATTTTCTCATAATTTCAATAATATCTACTAATCTTTCTGGTCTGTGCACCATATAAAATTCACCTTTGTCTTTTAAGAGTTTACATGAAATATCTATAAAATCTTCTAATGATGCTGTAGTTTCATGTCTAGATATTATTTTGTTTTCATTTTCATTTTTTATACCTGTGCCTTTTTTCTTATAAGGTGGATTTGTTACAATTACATCAATTGAATTTTTTCCTATTATTTTTTCTATATTTAATATATTATCATTTATTATTTTGAATTTATTTTCCAAATTATTTAATTTTATACTTTTATTTGCCATCTCGCATACTTCTTTTTGGATTTCTACTCCTATTATTTCTTTTAATTTGGTTTTGCCACATAGCAAAATAGCAATAATTCCTGTTCCTGTGCCTAAGTCTACTACCTTTGCATCCTCTTTTATTTCTTTTGCAAAGTCCGATAATAATACGCTATCTATTCCAAAACAAAATCCAGTTTTATTTTGTATTATTCTTAGATTTTTAAATTGCAAGTCTTCAATCTTTTCGTTTTTATTTAATTTTACTTCCATTTTTTATTTTATTTATCCTTTTATTTTTTATTTTTATTTAGCAACTTTTTCATTGTATTACATATTATACAATAAAACACATTATTTTGCAAAATTTAATTTAAGGAGTAAAAATATATGAGTCGACTTTTTTTAAATTCAAGTGAACCTGAAAATAGAGGTGAAAAAAATTTAAAAAATAAAAAGAAAATAAATTTTGATTTGTGTAAAAAAAATACTATTAATTCTATTAATGAAGTAGAATATTTTTTAAATAATTTTAATCGATTTATTAAATATGTAAAATTATATAAAATAATAAAAAAATAATTAAAAAAATAATTTATTGCTATATGGTTTTTAATTTTATTAGAGCATTTTTTAATTTTTGCAAAACAAGTTTTTAGTTTTTTGTGTTTACATTTTTTTCCATTTTTCTTGTCGTGTTTCATAGTTTTTTAATATTTTAACTTTTATTTCATGTTTATGTTTACTAGTCATATTTTAGATTGTTTACACATTTATATTACTATTCCCTTATCTTTTTTCTCATCTTTCTTCATATAAAATTATTTTTCTTTTACAGTTTATAGTAAACTTATGCAATTGCAACTATATGAGTGCCTGTAATTATATAGTTTGAGATTATTTTTATAATTTTAATATTTTTAGATTTGAACTTTTTTAAATTTTTTATATCCATTTTGTATTTTATTTTTATTAACTTTTTCTAATTTTTATCATAATTTTTCAATATTAAATTTTTATTATTTTATTTTTATACATTTATTTTTTCATATTTTTTTGATTACATTATTTAATTGTTCATATAATTATTGTTATTTTACAATTTTATGATTTTATCCTTTTAAATCGTATTTTTATAATTAATTATTTTTCTTAATTTTCTATTTTAATTTTTTTCTTCACAATATTTTATATGAAATTTATAAATCTCAAATTTTGGAAATTTTTTTATATTTTTCTATTAATTTTGATTTTTATATAATTGTAGATTTGCTATTTAAACCACATAAAAACATTCAAATTTTCTCAAATAAAAAAAACAATAAAATAAAAAC
>CANQPY010000051.1 GCA_947625835.1 uncultured Clostridia bacterium
ATATAATTATATAAGATATATATGATTTTAACAATACTTTTACTCATTTTTTCTTATAAAACCATTAACTAGTAACTTATCTTTAAGGAATATTTCGAAAATAATTGAATTTATAGCAAATTTATGATATAAATAAGAAAAATATGAAATTTGCAACGGAGCGTTGCAAATTTCAAAATGGAGGAATTTAATGAAAGATTTAATTAATACTATTAACAATGATGAGTATTTTAAATTTTTAAATGAGATAAAAAAAGATATAATTAACACTAGAAAGAAAGTTCTATTAAATGCAAATAACGAATTAATATTAATGTATTATAGAATTGGAAAAGGATTAATAGAGAATAATAAATATGGTAGCAATTTTATAAATAATTTATCTACAGATTTAAAATTAGAATTTCCAGATGCAGAAGGTTTATCAGCAAAAAATTTAAGGTATATGCAAAAATTTGCAAAAGAATTTGAATATGATTCAATTTTGCAACACAATGTTGCAAAATTGCCATGGGGATTAGTAATATCTATAATGGATAAAGTGAAAAATCAAAACGAAAGAATATGGTATTCTGAAAAAGCATTAGAAAACCTTTGGACTAGAACGGAATTAGAGCATCAAATTGCAACAGATTTATATAATAGATAGGCATTATTAGATAATAAAATAAGTAATTATAAAGAAACATTACCAAAAGAAATGGGAAAAAAAGCATTAGAAATGTTAAAAGATCCGTATATATTTGATATTACCTATAATGAAATGGCATTAGAAAAAGATATAGAGGATGCATTAGTCTCTAATATAACTAATTTACTTTTAGAGTTTGGAAATGGTTTTGCTTTTGTCGGAAGACAATATCATTTAGAAATAGAAGGAGAAGATTATTATATAGATTTGCTATTTTACAATTTAAATTTGAAATGCTATGTTGTTGTAGAATTAAAGACAGTTAAATTTATTCCAGAATTTGCAGGAAAATTAAATTTTTATTTAAATGCAGTGGACATGTTATTAAAGAAGGAAGATGATAATCCAACAATAGGAATTTTATTATGTAGAGATGAACACAAATTAACTGCAGAATTAGCATTAAAAGACATAAATAAACCAATAGGAGTGGCAGAATACAAATATTTACAAGAGATTCCAGAATATTTAGCCAATAATTTACCAAGTATTGAAACACTAGAGAAAAGATTAAATAATAAATAAAAAAGTAAATTTGTAAAAGAATTTAAAAATATGAATTATATAAAGAATTTAACAATACAAGGATTGAAAAAATTTGAAAATTTTTATATAGAGTTTGATAAAAATGTAAATATTATTATAGGTGAAAATGAATCAGGAAAAAGTACTATATTAGAAGCAATAAATATATGTATAAATCAATTATATAAAAATGTAGATAAATCTATAATAAAAGATTTGTTAAATATAAATAATGTAAAAAAATTTAAAGAAAACCCTTCGATAGAAAGTTTACCCAAAATAGAAATTGAAATAGAATTTAATTTAGACAATGATTCTAAAAATAATTTTTTATTCTACGGAATGCATAATAATGATGAAAGCGAAAAATATGGAATCAAATATATATGTGAACTAAATAAAGAGTTTGAATAGGATGTATTTGAATTTATACAAGAGAAAAAAATACCATATGAATATTATGAGATGAAGTGGACTACTTTTCAAGGATCAGCTTTTAATATTTTAAAACAACCACTTAACTATTTAACAATAGATAATTCTATTACTACCCAGTATAATACATATAATTACTATAATAAATCTGTTTTCAAAAGTAGATATAATGGAACTAAAATGATTAAAGCTAAAAATGATTTTAGAATAAATATAGAAGATATATTTTCAAACTTAAATCTAGAAAAAATATCGAAAACACAGAAGTTTGGAATAGATACAAAGAAAGTAATATTAGAAAATATTATTTCTATTTTAGATAATGATGTTTTGTTAGAAAACAAAGGAAAGGGAATGGAAAATCTTTTAAAGACTCAGATAGCATTAGATAGAGCAAAAAGTAAACTAGATGTCGTTTCAATAGAAGAACCTGAGAATCATTTAAGTTATATCAATCTTAGAAAAATGTTAAAAAATATAGAAAACTATAAGGAAGATAAGCAAATTATAATTACTACTCATAGTAGTCTTATTGTGAGTGGATTAAATATAAATAATATAATTTGGGTTAATAAAAATGAGTCAAAAAAATTAAAAGATGTAGATAAAGACATAGCAGAGTTCTTTATAAAAAGTGATAACAATAATCTATTACAGTTTTTATTAGCTAAAAGAGTTATATTGGTAGAAGGTGCAACGGAATATATTTTAGTTCCTAAAATTTTTAAAGAAATGTTTAACGAAACAGTTGAAGAAAATGAGATTGATATTATTTCTTGTAATGGCGTTAAATATAAAAATTTTATTCATATTGCAGAATTAATGGACAAAAAAATATGTGTTATTACAGATAATGATAATAGTCAAGAAAAAATAAATGAAATAAATAGTTATAACAAACAACATTGTAATATAAAAATATTTACAGATAATAATATACTAAATTGGACATGGGAAATTTGCTTTTATAACTTAAATTCAAATAAATTGAATGATTTAATAGATGTTAAAGAAAATGCAAAGTACTTATACAAAGAAAAGGATTATGGACAAATTTTAGGAAAGATGTTAAATAATAAAGCCGAAATAGCATATAAGATTTGTATGTCAAATGAAAAATTTAAATATCCTTTATATGTCAAGGAGGCTTTGAAATGGATAAAAGGGTAATATTGGCTGTAGCAGGAGCTGGAAAAACATATACATTATGTAAGAATGTTAACAAAAACAAAAGGAATATAATATTAGCTTTTACTAATCAAAATATAAAAAATATTATTAAAGAACTAAATGAAAATCATAATGAAATACTAGAAAATACATATGTTTATACATTTGATAGTTTTAAGTATAATTTTTTTATAAGACCATATGAGCCAATAATTGCTAAGCATTTTGGAATAAAATCATTTGAAAGTAAAGGTGTTAGCTTAATAGAGCCACCACCTAAGTTAATAAATAATTTCCCTAATAAAAATTATAAAGGTAACAGTGAGTTTGAACATTATGTTATAAAAGATAAATATTATTGTGCAAATTTATCAGAACTTATATTAAAAGTAAAAAAAAGAAGTGAATATAATCTTTTTGATACTGTAATGAAAAATATAAATAATTTTTTTGAGTATATATACATAGATGAATTTCAAGATTTTAGACAACATGACTATGAATTGATTAAAAAGATTATAAAGAAATCAAACAACATTATTTTAGTAGGAGACTATTTTCAACATTCTGTAAATGGCAAAAATAATACAGGAAAACCATTTAAAGTAGGAAACACAAAGAAGACTCAGAGAATAATTACATATGAAGAATATATAGCATTATTAAAAGATTTGAAATTAAAAGTGGATACAAAACATTACAAAAAACTAGAAGATGCCCAGAAAACATATGTCAATTCATTAGAAAAAAATTTAATATAGAAATATATGCAGATAATGATAATAAAGGAAATGTTATTTTTTTAGAGAATAATGATAAGATAAAAGAAATTATAGAAAATGATAAAATAATAAAGCTTGTAGAAAGTGAAAGCAAAAATTATAAGTTTAATTGTATAAATTGGGGATATTCGAAAGGAGATACATATAGTGATATATGTGTAATATTAACAGGAAGATATGAAAATTTAAAAGAGGAAAACAACATACAATATAATTCATCAATAAACAAGATATATGTGGCTTTAACCAGAACTAAAGGTAATTTATATATTATACAAAAATCAAAATTCGATTGTATAAAACCAAATTATAAAAAAGAATATAGAAAATTAAAAAATGAAAAGTAGGATATTTATATGGATGAAAATAGATTAAAACATTCATTAGCAGTTGCTAGAAAAATGGTTACATTAGGGAAAGAATATAAGTTAAATAATAATGAATTACAAGATTTATTTGTATTAGGATTTAATCATGATATTGGTTATGAGTATGGAAATAATTCTAACCATGGACGTATAGGTGGAGAAATATTAAAAGGAAATAATTATAAATATTGGAAAGAAGTTTATTATCACGGAGATATAAATGCCCAATACTCATCATTATATTTAGAAATATTGAATAAAGCAGATATGCAAATTGATAAATATGGTAATGATGTTGGATATGCAAAAAGACTAGAAGACATTAAAAACAGATATGGAGAAAATTCAATAACTTATAAAAACGCAGAAATATTAGTATCAAAGTTAAGGAGTGAAAATTGGAAATGGAAGAATATTTAGAATTTGCAAAAGGTATTGCATATCAAGCAGGAAAAATCATGCTTAAATACTTTAATCAAAATAATAGGGCTAGTATACAGCTATTAAAGGAAAAGGTGCATATAAAAATGGTGAAAAAATATTTGTAAATAATTATTCATTAGATGATATTAGAACCGTATGCCATTGTGACATGTGGTCAAAAGCAAAATACAATGTTTGCAAAGTATTTGAAGAACTAAGAAAGAAAACTAGATTAAATGATATAGGAAGTATTACAAGAGCAAGTTGTTGTGTAGCCACTGGGAATTATACCTTAACTATTTTTACTGGAACAGAACATAAACATTGTGATATTGCAGCAGTAAAAGTTATTGTTGAAGAAGCAGGTCGGAAAGGTAACTGATCTATTTGGAAATGAACAAAGATATGACAAAAGTATAAAAGGAGCATTAATAAGTAATGGGAAAGTGCATGATGAAGTTTTAGAAACAATAAAAAAATATATAATAGAAGAATAATATTAAGGTTTTGGCAATAAGTGGCTTAATATCAACTATTATAGAAATGTTTTCAGCAATAGTAGCTATATATAAATTTGATATGAAAAATAAAAACCATTAAAAATTAAGTAATTCGTTAAATAAAAAAATAATAGGAGAAATTAAAAAATGGATAAGTATATAATTGTAACAACACTATGCGATAAAGAAGATATAGCAAATAAAATAATAGATACATTACTTGAAAAAAGATTAGTAGCTGGAAGTCAGGTTACGAAAGTTCATTCTAAATATTGGTGGGATAATCAATTAGAAGAATGTGACGAATATAAATTGGAATTTAGAACAAAAGAAAGCTTATTTAATGAAATAGAAAATGAAATAAAGAAAATACATGATTACAAGGTAGCTGAAATTTCTTGTTGTGAAATTATTAATGCAAATAGTAATTTTTTATCTTGGATTGATAATATATAAGATAGTGCAATATAAATAATAAATGTTAGAAAAAGGAGTATCATGAAGAAGAACAATAAAACGATAATAATAATTTTAGTGTTTTTTATAATCATTTTAACATTAATTTTATTAAGAAATAATATTAATACTGACAATAAATTATATACAAATTTAAATATTAATCGAGAAGACTTAAACATATTTTACTTAAATGTGGGACAAGCTGATAGTACATTTATTACTATAAATGGTTGTAATATGTTAATTGATAGTGGAAATGAGAAAGATGGATATTATATTGTAGAGTTTTTAAAAGCACAAAATGTAAAGAAAATTGATTATTTTATACTAACGCATTTTGATGAAGATCACATAGGTGGAGCATATAAAATATTAGAAGAATTAGAAATTGGTGTATTATATATGCCAGCAAATTCAAATGAAACAAAAACTTATGCTAAATTAATTTCAAAAATTGAAGAATACAATATAAATACAAATACTAGCCTAAGAGCAACAAAAGATGTTAATTATTCGTTAGGAAATGCTAATTGGAAAGTATTAAATATAAATGATGGAAATGATTTAAATGATTCCTCAATAGTTATTGAATTAGACTATAAAGAAACTAAATATTTATTTATGGGAGATTCTACAACTAAAGTTGAAGAACAGGTAGAGTGGGACGAGGTAAATGTATTAAAAGTAGCTCATCATGGTTCAAATAGTAGCACAAGTCAGCAGTTTTTAGAAGAAATTAAACCTAAATATGCAGTAATTTCTGTGGGAAATGGTAATGGATATGATTTCCCTAGTAATGATGTTATTGGCAGATTAGAGCATAATAATATAAAAATATATAGAACAGATAAAAATGGTACAATTTGGCTTACAAGTAATGGAACTACAATAAACATAAATTGTATAGAATATAATTTAGATGGAACTGGAAGAAAGCAAGCAACAATTTTTAAAAGAAAGTATTTATATGCTTTCTTTTTTTACGCTAATTATTATTAATAGTCTTACCAGTTGATTTATCAAATTTGATAACATGATATAAACCATCGTTTTGCAGTTGCAAGGAAATCCATCCATCATTAACTAGACCTATTAAATCAGGCTTATAAACCATTTCTTTCGGAATATTATATTCTTCATGGTTAAGATAGCATTGTATGTAGTTTGATTCAATTTCATTAATGTCTAATAATGTATCTTTCGGTAATTTAGAAAGTTTATAAATAGAATCTGATTTAAATAAGTAGTCTTTAAGTTCATGTATAAAATTATCTATTGCAGTATTTTTTATTTTATCATGAATAGAAAGATCTAAATCACATAAAGAATCTCGTAAAGTATTTCCTAAAGAATTAAAAAAATCATTCATAGATTAAAATCTCCTTTGAAAAAGTATTTTTAGAATAAAAAGTATATTGATTATATAACAATTTAAAATAGATTTCAACAAATCAATTGAAATTTATTGCAAAATTTTAAAATTTATGTTAAATTAAAAACATAGTTAATAGCAAAAAAAAAACATTTGTATATACAAATCTTCGTAATCTATTGCTATAACTAATTTTGAAACGGATAATAAGGTGCTTTTGCAAGTGATGTTTTTTGCATACGTCCCTTGCGTAGGCACCATAGGAAAAATGGATGTAAATAGCTTGTATCTAAAGATACAGGCTATTTACTTATTTTTACCCCCAAATATTTTGCATTATTTTTAAATATTTGATTTCTAGAAATCAGTTTGTTCGAACAAATTAAGTTTAGCACATAAAATAGGGGATTTTTCATTTTGCATAGATATGTGTAAAAGTGCATAGGAAAGCATAGGATTAGTAATAGTTTTTGTGTTACGGATTTATTACAAATTTATTAAAAATTAAAGTGGGTATTGAAATGCAAAAAAAGTAGTGGTAGAATATGTATAAAAGTAAGACAAGAATAACATAAACAAAAAACCAAAGAAAATAAAAAGAAAAGGGAGTTAAACTACAAGGAAAACAAAGAGTCCACAGTGTTAATAAATAAATTATACAATGGATTTTACCCAAAGTAAAATTATGTTGACTTTTTTAAAATTAAATATAAAATAACGGTACCATTAAACCAAAATTTTTAGAAATAAAAATAAAATAATTAATGGAGAAAGGCAAGTATAATATAATAAATTTTAAAATTTATTATATTATACAAGGAAAACAAAAATGGGAAAAAGACTAAAGAAATGGAAAAAAGAGAAAGGAATAACACTAATTGCGTTAGTTATAACAAAAGTTATGTAGGATATTATGCAGATTTTGAGGATGAAAAAGGAAATAAAACACCAGACGGAATACCAGATGGAATAATATATGCAGACTTAGCAGTAGGAACTAATCGGAGAAACGAGAAAATGGAATAACGATCCTGATAGTGGATATAAATATGACAAATCAACAGAAGAATTAAAGAGTTATAAAATAGGAGAAAAGCAAACGGTTACAGAATTTAATAACTATGAAAAAGAAGTAATATCGCCAGTAGATGGAACAAGTGGAGAAAACAGATTTTATGTAATGGCGTTGAAAGATTTAGATGAAGATAGCCATTATTGGTATTATAATGCCTATGGAAATTTAGATAATCCAGAAGCAAAAACAGTAGTAGATTTTCAAGAGTCAAACGGAGAAGTTAAGACAGGAGAAATGCTACAAAAATATGGAGACCCAACATATGGAGAGCCAAAAACAGATGGAGATTACACAGATTTATGGGGATTAGCAACATTAAAAGAAAAGGTAGCCCAAGGGTGGTTTGTACCATCAAGAGCAGAGTGGTCAGCATTTGGAGATATGTTATACAATTTACCAGAAAAAGTCACAACTAGCAATTATCCAAACTACGGGCTAAAGGTCTGGTACTGGTCGTCTTCGCAGTACAATTATAACTACGCGTGGCACGTAAACTTCAATAAAGGCTATATGAGCGGCAACCCTGTGAAGAACGCCCTTAATGTGCTTTTGAGTGCGACTTTCTAATTTCTTACGAAATTAGAAACAAAATAAGCGTTATGTCAACAATGCTTAAACGCAAAACGAGAAAGAGTAGTTTTAATATGCTATAATTGAATAGAAAACTTACAAGCACCACAAAGATTGTGGTGATTGCTACTATCTTAAAGCCAAAAAGTATTAATGCAAGTATACAAACATCTGTTGAATAAATCATTGAAAAATAGTATAATAAAAATATCGGAGGTGCATAAACTATGTCTGAATTTAGTAGTAAAGATTTTGGAGAGAGAATAAAAAATTATAGAATATCAATATGAAGCAGATCTATATGGGAATGATATAAATAGAACAATTAGAAGTAGTAAATCTATGAAATCCATTTAATACAAATAAAATATATGTATATTTTAATGCTTATAATTATAGAACAAAAACAAAACATATGCAGAGCAAAATTTGTAGATTATCACGATAAAAGAATATATTCAGAGGGATATTTGATTTGCAATGACGAAATAGCATTTATAGTAATGAACAATTATGAGCCATCAAGTACAAGAGTTGATGCACCTGTTTTAGAAATAAATATAGGAAGTGGAATAGAAGAACTAATGCTAGGAGGGTATTTTGGAACAAATCAAAAAGGAGAGCCTAGTTTGAGAAAATGCTATTTTTCTAAAAAGAATATAGAGTTTACAGATAAAATGGTAGAAGATTTAAAATTAAATGAAACAGAAAAAGAAATATTAGAAAAGCAAAACGCATTGTATTTGGATATATTTAATAGATAATAATAAAACTTTTGGAAATTCTTTTATAAAAAACAAGTTGATAAAACAATGATTATATAGTATAATATGTATGAAAATATTTAAGGAAAGGGAACAAAAATTATGTCAAAGATACCTAATAATATAAAAAAAGTAATAGAAGAATTTACTGAAAAAACGACCCAATTAATAGGAAATCATTTAAAAAAAATAATTTTATATGGTTCTTATGCAAGGGGAGATTTTAACAAAAATTCTGATATTGATATAATGATATTAACTGATTTTACAGATAAAGAAATAGCAGAATATAGAAGTAAAATTGCTTATATTGCTTATGATATCGAGTATGATAATGATTTTGATATAACAATTTCTCCATTAGTAAAAAATGTAGATAAATATAACGAAAGAATAAATGTAATACCATTTTATATAAATGTCCAAGAAGAAGGAGTGATAATAAGTGGGTGAAGAGATAACAGTAAATAGTTTTGCGAAATATAGATTAAATAGAGCAAAACAAGATTTATCGGATGCAGAATTTAGTTATAAAAATAATAGATTTTTGACTGCAAATAATAGAGCTTATTATTCAATATTTCACGCAATTAGAGCGATATTAGCATTAGAAAGAATAGATTTTAAAAGACATAAAGATGTTTTAGCATACTTTAACAAAAATTATGTAAAAACAGAAAAATTCCCAAAAGGATTAGGACACCGTATTAGTGAAGCAAGTAAAATAAGGGAAGATAGTGACTATGATGATGAATTTGTTGCAGATAAACAGAAAACATTAGAACAAATAAATGTAGCAAAAGAAATGATAGAATTAGTTGAAAAATACATAGAAAATTACAATGAATAAAATTTTGCAAAATTATATAAAAATTAAAATAGCATATAAATAAAAATACTAGGAATTTTGTGATCTTAGTATTTTTGTTTTAGTATTTGTAATAAGCTTATTTTTGAAATTCTTTTATAAAATTATTTATTAATCTTTTTAATCTATCTTTAGGAAAATCAAAGAGATATTTTACTACCTCTGTTACCAATAAAAAAGTGTTCTAATTCTTTTTATATTCACATATAAATTAAATAAACCATATATAAAGGGGAATGAAAAAAATGAATAGAACTATTATTAATATAGGTAAAGGTGTTGTAATAGCACTTTTAACTACATTCATATTATTATTAATTTTTGCAACAGTGTTGACATATACACAAGTGAGTGAAAATATTATTAATCCTGTTATCATTATAGTAACTGCAATTAGCATTTTAATTGGAAGTTCAATTGGAAATATTAAAATAAGAAAAAACGGATTACTAAATGGAGCAATTATAGGTGGACTATATATTGCTATAATTTATTTTACATCTAGTATATTAAATTGGCATTTTGGATTAAAATGGCAAAGCATTGTAATGATTATAGTTGGGATGATTTTTGGAATATTGGGTGGAATTATTGGAGTAAACAAAAAAACGAAATAAAGATTATATAGCAATAGAATAAGTTGTTTTGTCATTGGTTAATCCGGATTTATCTATAATTAAACCTTTAGGAATTTCTATAATTATTGGTTCATTTTTAATAGTAATAAGAAAAGAAAATTCATATGTTATTTCATAGTTATTTTTAGAGACAATATAAAAGTTTTTAAAATTTGGATTAACAATAATATTATTATTCGTATAAAATTTTAAATTATTTGGTAGCAAATCTTTTTCTATTAAGTTTTTTTCAATTATCTTAAAATAACCTGTAATAGAATAAAGTTTGCTATTTTCAGATTCACTTACAAGCTGAGTAGAAAAATCAAAAAATTCAATTTTAGGTTTAGACCTATCAATATTTAAGCTTGCAACTTTAATAAAATCTTCTAGTACATATTTTGCTGAGCTAAATTGACAGAAATTTAAACAACTAAAAGAAATAAATAAACATATAAAAACTTTAATTACTTTTCGCAATAAACATACCTCCTTTTTGATTATTTTTTTACATTTTGGAAAAACGATAAAAATATAAGATAGAAAATATAAAATAGTATACTGTAAAAAAATGGAAAAGTCAAGAGAAAAAAATGTCGAATATTGCGATGAAAAGTTTATGAATTCTTAGTAATAATGTTCCAATATAAAAAACAAATTCTTAGTGAAAATGTTCAGTTATCTATATCCATTTTAT
>CANQPY010000052.1 GCA_947625835.1 uncultured Clostridia bacterium
TCACCTTTGGATTTTTCAAATTCACCTTTGGATTTTTCAAATTCACCTTTGGATTTTTCAAATTCACCTTTGGATTTCTCGAATTCACCTTTGGATTTCTCGAATTCTTCTCTCTCTTTTTTTAATTTATTTTGAGATTTTTCAAATTCATTTTGAGATTTCGCAAATTCATCTTTGGATTTTTCAAATTCATTTTGAGATCTCGCAAATTCATCTTGAGCATCTTTAACCATTTTCAATGGTGCTGCAACATACTTCTGATACCATTGTTCTGCTACTTCTTCAAACATACTCTTTTCACCTTCCTTTTCTTCGTTAAATTTTTTTATAATTTCTTTTAATTGACTATCACTTATTTGATTTTTAAAAATATATTTTATAATTATTTCTAAAAAATATTTGTCTTCCTTTTTTAAATCTAAATTTAAAATTTCTTTTATGTAATTTCCTATATCATCTGTATTTCTTACCTTTTCCAATAACATAATTTTTGATAATAAACTTTTTTCTTCTAGTAATTCTTGTCTACTAAAATTATTGACATCAACTGTTCTAAAATATGTTATTTCTTCTGGTGGAACACCTTCTAGTCTTTCTTGCATACTTTCTAAATTATTATTAATATTCCATTTTTGCTTTCCAGTGTAAATAACAAATGAATAAATTTTGGGTAACTTATAATCTTTTCTTCCAATTTTTTCTAAGTTTATTGCACTATCCATAATTGCCATACTATATTTTAATATTCTATATGCCATTAAAGTATTAATTTTAGATTGATGTTCAATTAGGAAAAATATATTTTTGTCTTTTATTTTGTATACAATATCAGATTCTAATTTATAAAAATTTCCAGTTATAAATTCTCTATTATACTTTTCAATGTCTTTTTCTTGTAGTGCATTTGGGGTATTTTCTAAGTTTAATTCTTTATTCAAAAAATATACTATTTCTTTTTTGTTATCTAAAACTTTTTTGAAAAGTTTATCATGTGGATATTGTATTTTATTATTTTGATATATATATTCTTCAGTATCTTCATTTAATACTAATACAGATTCCAGTTTATCAAAAAATTCATTGTAGTATAAATAATCAAAAAACGTAAATGCTTGCATACAATTTTCCTTTCTTAATTTTATTTTAATTTAAGTTTATTTGCTTGTCAATTTTGACTAAATAGTAAATTAAATGTTTTTCACCTACTTTCCTAATTAATTCTAATTATTTTTACACTTTACATTGATTTTTTCTATAGACCTAAAATTTTAGAAAAAACTCTTTTGATATGAATTTGATAAAAAAAGAACGATTATAAAAATATAATTCGCTCCCTTTACTATAATATAACATAAATTAAGATTTGTCAACTTTTTTATAAAAACGTTGTATTTATAAAAAACGGAATAAAGATTTTCTATGCAATAAAATTGCTTAGAAAATCTAAATTCCGCATAATTATCTTCTACGGAAAGTCTATCATTTTCTAATTCAGACTTTCCTAGAATATAAAAAACGTAATTACAAATTGCATTTAATTTTTCACTTGTCGTCAAATTAGTCATCAAATCTTTTTTCCCAATTTCCAAATTTTGTATAACTTGGCATCCATAATAAATCTACTGTTCCTAAAGACCCTGCTCTATGTTTTGCAATTATTACTTCTGCTATGTCTTTTTTGGTTGATTCTTTGTTGTAATAATCATCTCTGTATAAAAACATTACAATATCAGCATCTTGCTCTATTGCACCAGACTCACGTAAGTCTGATAACATTGGTCTGTGGTCTTGTCTTTGTTCTACTGCTCTTGATAATTGTGATAATGCAATTACTGGTACGTTAATTTCTTTTGCTAACATTTTTAATGAACGACTAATTTCTGATATTTCTTGTTCACGGCTTCCGTTTCTTTTGCTATTTCCTTGTATTAATTGTAAATAGTCAATTACAACCATTCCTATGTTTTTTTCTAGTTTTAATTTTCTACATTTTGCTCTTATTTCCATTACTGATATTCCTGGTGTATCATCTATATAAATTTCCGCATCTGACAATGGGCCGATACTTCCTGCTAGTTTTGCCCAATCGTCATCTTCTAGTTTTCCTGTTCTTATTTTATTACTATCTACCATTGCTTCACTACATAGCATTCTATTTACTAATTGCTCTTTTGACATTTCTAAGCTGAATATTGCAACTGGTACATTTGCTTTAGTTGCTGCATATGTTGCAATGTTTAAAGCAAATGCTGATTTTCCCATGGCTGGTCTTGCAGCAATTAATACTAAATCTGATTTTTGAAAACCTGCTGTTCTAAAGTCTAATTCGGAAAATCCAGATGGAACACCTGTTATGTGTTGTTTTCTGTTATATAGTTCTTCTAATTGCGTAAAACTATCTACTAGTACATCTTTAATTTTAGTAACGCCTTTTTGATTTTTTCCTTGCATTACATTAAAGATTTTCTTTTCAGCACTTTCCATTATGTCTTCAACTTCTTCTGTTGGATCATAGCCTGAATCAATAATTTCATTTGCTGTTTTAATTAGATTGCGTAACAATGATTTCTCTTCTACTATTTTTATATATTTACTGGCATTTGCTGTTGTAGGAACTTTTTCTGGAAGGCTTGCTAAATATTCTAAGCCCCCTACTTGTTCAAATTTTCCCATAGATTCTAATTCTGATTTTACTGTAATAATATCAATTGGTTCTGCTCTATTATATAAGTTTAAAATAGCAGAATAAATTGCTCTATTGTCTTCTCTATAAAAATCTTCTTCTTTTAGTACTTCTATACTTGCAATTACTGCATCTTTGTCTGTTAGCATACTTCCAATTATTGCTTGCTCTGCTTCTAAGTCATGTGGTGGCACTTTTCCTACTTCCATTTTTGTTTCCTCTTTTCTTTTTTATTGATTAAACAATTTTATTGTGATATTACATCTACTTTTAGTTTTCCTATTACACCTTCAAAAAGTTTTATTTCAATTGTCTGCATTCCTAATGTTTTGATTGTTTCTTTTAGGTCTATTTTCTTTTTATCTACTGCTATTTTGTATTGGCTTTCAAGTTCTTGCGCAATTTCTTTAGCTGACACTCCTCCAAATATTTTTCCGTTTTCACCAGCTTTTACCTTTATTTTTAGTATTATTTTTGATAATTTTTCTGATATTTGCATTGCTTTTTCTTTTTCTTGATCTTTTTGATATTTTGCAGAATCTTGCTTTGCTTTTAGCTCAAGCATATTTTCATTGTTTGCTTCTACTGCTAAGTTTTTTGGAAATAAAAAGTTTCTTGCATATCCGTCTGATGCATTTATTACTTCTCCTTTTTTTCCTACTCCTTTTATATCTGCTTTTAAAATTACTTTCATATCAAATTCTTTCCTTTCTTACTTTGCAAATTTACAATAATTTTCTTATATTTTACTAATAATTGCGCTATTTGTCAATTGACCATATACAAAGATTTTGTTTTTGTATTTCTCTATTGCAAAAATAATTTAAAACAAGTATAATAAGTTTATAATTGTAAATAAGGTGGTATATAATTATGAAAAAAATTTATGATTTTTTATCTAAACATGTGGAAGCAGTTGTTTTAATAGGTCTTATCTTTTTCCTATTTGTATTTTTATTATTAACTTCTTTGAAAAATTATAATTTTGAAAAAGATTTTGAGTTTTATAAAATAACTGGAACTTACTATATAGAACATAATTTTTTAGATTCTTCTATTTTAAATTATTTATGTGCAGCAAGTGATACTGCTCCTAATTATAGTGTAGCATTAGATGATGAAAATAAAATTAGATATGCTTTTGCATATACTAAAAATCAAACTAATGCTCAAGAAATAAGCTTTTCTAATTTTCTAAATACCTATCATAATTTATTTAATGAAGACATTAATGAAAATATTTTTATCGAAGCTGTTATGATAGAAGGATATAGATATGATATGCTTGAAGAAAAGTTTGTTCCAGATGATACTTTAACTTCAGAACAACCTATGATAAATAATTTATTGCAAGGTCGTAAATTATCTTCTTCGAATTTAGAAAAAACTAAAGTAGATAATAATGATGTAATTTATACTTTAACTGCTGATATTGTAAAAATAGAATCTAATGAGGATTATGAACCTTCAGAGCCTACTACTACTGAATTTTCTGAACCGGTTATAGAAGGAAAGATTAGCATTTCTCTTCAATTAGTTGAAAATCAATTTGTTATTAAAAATTTTCATATTGATTTTAATGATTTTGATAAATAATAACTAAAAAAACATGGGTATCCTATAGTAGGAACCCATTTTTTTATTTAGGGACTTTTTTATCAACATTGACAAATTAAGCAAATGCTAGTAAAATATAATGTAATAAAAATAATAATGAGGAGAAAAATGAATGCAAAGTAATAATAGAAAAGTTTTAGATACGCTTGTTTCTAAGACAAAAATATATTTAGCTATTATATTTATATTATTGGTTTTTATCTGCATTGAAAACAATTATATGATTATACCGTCAATTCTTGTTTTCTTATTCATATTATTTTACACATATTATACCAATAATAAAAGAAAAAGTGAATTATCTGAAACCTTGCAAGAATTAACATCAACAGTTGATTCAGCAGCAAAAACAAGTTTAATTAATTCACCTTTTCCATTAATAATATTAGAGGCAAATGGAAATATCGTATGGAAAAGTTCAAAATTTTCATCTGAATTTGCAAATATTGATATAAATAATTATTTAGAAGAATTATGTATAGATATAAAAGATGAAATAAGTAAAAAGCAAAAAGCTGGAAATCAAGATATACTAAAACAAATTGAAATTGGTAAAAAAACTTATAAAGTGGTTGGAAAATATGCAAAAACAAAGAAAAGCAAAAAAGATTATATGGTAATTTTGTATTTTATTGATGATACGGAAAATATAAAATTACAAAAAGAATATAAAGATTCAAAATCTTGTGTGGCAATTATTATGGTAGATAATTATGAAGAAACAATGCAAAGATTGGAAAGTGAAGATAAGCCACAAGCTATTGCAGAAATTGATAAATATATTTATGAGTGGACAGACAAAACCAATGGCGTTTTAATAAAAACAGAAAAGGACAAGTATATATATTTATTTGAACAACGATATTTAGAAACGGTAAAAGAAGATAAATTTAGTATTTTGGATAAAATTAAAGAAATCGATATGAAGGAAAATGTTCAATTTACTTTAAGTATAGCAATTTCTAATAATGGAAACACAGATAAGGAAAAGTATAAGTCAGCTCAAGATGCAATGGATATTGTTTTAGGACGTGGTGGCGACCAAGCAGTAATTCGTGAAAATGATATTTATAAATTCTTTGGTGGTAAGGCAGAAGAAGTAGAAAAAAGGACTAAGGTAAAGGCAAGAGTAGTTGCTCAAGCATTAGAAAATTTAATAAAAGAATCTAAAAAAGTAATGATTATGGGACATAAAAATCCAGATATGGATGCTGTTGGAGCAAGTTTAGGTATATATAGATTGGCAAAAACATTAGATAAAAATGCGTATATTGTAATGGATACTTCTACTCCAAACTTAGATGCTTTTAGAACTTCTATTGAAAAAGATGAAGAATATGAAGATGTAATTATAAATAAAGAGGTTGCCTTAGAAAATATTGATGAAGAAACTTTATTAGTAATAGTTGATACACACAAATTAAGTTATGTAGAGGCTCCTGAATTAGTAGAAAAAATAAATGAAATTGTAATTGTTGATCATCATAGAAGAAGCGAAGATTTTATAGAAAAAGCAACTCTTACTTTCCAAGAAGTATATGCTTCTTCTGCATCTGAATTAGTAACAGAACTTTTGCAATATGTTAAGGAAGAAATAGAGTTAAAAACTATAGAAGCAGAAAGTTTATATGCAGGAATTATGATGGATACAAAGAATTTTACTTTTAAAACAGGTGTAAGAACTTTTGAGGCAGCAGCATATTTACGAAAGTGTGGAGTGGATATTATTCGTGTAAAAAAATGGTTCCAAAGTGATTTAGAAAGTTTTAATAAAATTGCAGAAATAGTAGGAAAAGCAGAAATTATAAATGATACAATAGCAATATCAACTTATGAAGAAGTTGCAAAAGATATTAATATAGTGTGTGCTAAAGCAGCAGATGAATTACTTACTATTAGTAATATAACAGCTTCTTTTGTAATAGGAAAATTAGATGATAAGGTATGTATTAGTGGACGTTCAATTGGTGATATAAATGTTCAAATTATTTTAGAAAAGTTAGGTGGCGGTGGACATATAACACTTGCAGGCGCCCAAATGGAAGGAATAACAATAGAAGAAGCAAAACAAGAGTTAATTAACAGAATTAATGAATATTTTTCGGAAATTGAAGGGTAATATAATAAAAAACGGAAATGTCTAATTTCCGTTTTTTATGTGTTTTCTTTTGCTAATTTTTCGATTTGTTCTTTTTTTAAACCAGTAATTTCTTCTATATCTGAAATTTTCATTTTTCTTTGTAACATTTTATTTGCAATTGAAATAAGACTTTCTAATTTGCCTTCTTTTATTCCTTCTTCTTTATATTGTATTTCTAAATCTAATAAACATTTTGTAAATGGACTCATTTTTGTTTCCTCCTCTCTTTCTAATTTTTCCAATAGTTCTTCTGCTTTTTCTTTTCCTATGCTTGGTTCTATGATATTTTTTATTATTTCTCCCATTATTTCTCTTTCGCTTTTATTTTCTATTTTTTCTACTATTTTGTCCATCATTTTTTCTATTTCTTCTCTTGTTTTACATTTTTCTATTATCATTATGTTTCCAAATAAACTGTTTTTTTCCATTAATTCTTCAAATGTGTATTTTTGTACTTCGATTAGATTGTATTGAAAATCTATTTCGTTTTCTTTGTAAATTTTTGATTGATATTGTTTGTATTTCATGTTTTCTTTTGCATTCCATTTCTTGTTTCCTGTATATATTACTATTGGTATTACTATTGGATATATACTTTCTTCTTCTAAATATGTTTTTTGTATTATGCTTTCTCTTCTTATTATTTCTCCTACATATTCCCAAATTCTTAATATCATGTCTTTATCTATAACACTTTGATGTTCTACTAAAAAGTATACTGGTTTTTCTTTTATTTTATATATTATATCAGCTTGCCTATTTCTATAATTTGTTGTTATAAAATCTGTTTTGCATTGAACTATTTCATCTTCTTCTATTTTTTCTTTTACATTTAGAAATTGATTTATAAATTTTGCCATTTCTTTTTTTATACTTAGTACATTTCTGAACATTTTATCATGCTTTTTGTCTATTTCTTGTACTTTTTTCTTGTCGTATTTGCTTTCTAATTCATATTCTTCTGGTTCTTCACTTAATTGTAAAATATTATTTGATTTTATGTACTCTACATATTGCTTATATGTTATAAATTTCATTTTTTTCCTTCTTTCTTTATTTTAATTCTTTTTTATTTGTTTGTCAAGTTTTATTTTAAGGTAAAGTTGTTGTTTTATTTTTATTTTCACTTCCTTTGCTTTTATTTTTTGTTTTTTTGGGATTTTTTAGATTTTTAATTTTTTTAGATTTAAATAAATTTTTGAATTAATTAAAATTGTATTTATATAATAATACCATTTTCTGGAAATGTCAATACTTTTTTTGAAATTTAAAATACTTCAGCTATTATTTTAACTGAAGTATTTTATTTTATAACATTTTGGTTTATACAAAGATATACTGGATAAATCTTTTGTTTTTTCTTGATAAATTTGCTCCATATCCATATCATAGCTTTTTATAATTTCATTTATGTCTGCATTTTCTTTAAATAATGTTTGTGATGAAGACAAATAGATCCCTATTAGTATTATTATAAAAAATATCATACTTATTGTTACAAATACAGTTACTGAACCTTTTTCATTTTTATATTTTTTTATTGGTTCTTGTTTCATAAGTTTCTCCTTTACTTTATATTATATACTTATATTTTAATAATAACTCTTTTTTATAAAAAAAACAAGATAGATAAAAATGTGATTAACATTTTTTCTATCTTATTTTTCTTAGGGAAGCTTTATAACATAACTTTTTCGTTACGTTTTTTATTTTTTTTTACATTTTTGTAATACTGCTTCTTTTATCACTCTAACAAGGCTTTGAAAATCCGCGCACTTAATAAACCTTTTCATTACTACTTTTTTTCATTCGGCTGTCTATATTTCTTCTCGCATTAATGTAGTAACTTCTGCCCCATCTACTACTTCTGTTTTTAAAATATATCCACTTTGTGTATTTACATTTCCTCCACTAATTGAGTTTGTTGTTCCTTTTATTTTTCCATCATAGAAGTTAAACTGACATGACTGCATATTTTCAATTCCATATACTTGTCCTTCTATTAATGGCGAATCTACACTTATTGATTCATCATTTGCTCCTAAATTTAGAGTTCCATTGTTTCTTATTACTGTTCCTTCTAGATTTCTTATGGTTCCTATTTGCCCTTCTTCGTTTTCTGTATCTATTATTGTTAATGTTCCGTTGTTATTTATTGCATAGTCTCCTCCTCCATTGATTACATTTCCCATTAAATCTAGTACTATGTCTTGACTTGCATCTATTTCTAATGTTTCCCCTAATGAAATTCCATTCATTAACATTACATAGTATTTAGTTCCTGTCTCATTACATGCATCTATTGCTGCTTGTAATGTTTCGTAATAGGTTCCATTTACAAAAGCTCTTGCATCATCTGTTGGATTTACTGTTAAGGTTGCAGCTTGCATACCATCTTCTGGATTAATAGCTGTAATATACCTTGGCTCTACCATAGTAATATGTCCATAAATTGCAGTTGATCCTTTTATTTTTCCGTCATAGAAATTGAAGATTCCGTTTGGATTGTATAGTCCATATGTTGTTCCTTGAATTAATGGTGTGTCTGTGCTTACTTCTCCTCCTTTTTCTCCTATTGTTATGGTTCCTGTTGAAGCATTATTTATTCCATATGCTGATGTTCCCGTTGCTGTTATCATAGAAGTCATTATTGTAATTTTTCCTGTTCCTTTATTATAAATTCCATGTGAATAGTTTCCAGTTGTCTTTATTATCATTTCTCCTATAATGATATTTCCAGTTCTATTAAACATTCCATAATTATAGTTTCCTTTTGTTTCTATGCTTCCTCCTTCTATTGTCACTGTTCCACTTACATTACTTATTCCTCCATAATTATCATTACTTCCACTTGCAGCTCCTGCTTCTGTGGTAATTATTGTTATATCTTTTATTGTTACATTTCCTTTTTCATTGAATATTCCATATTTGCTTGATGTGATTTTTGTTCCTATTACTTTTACAGTCCCGTTTGCATTGTTTCTAATACCATAATATTGGGCATTGTTTATTTCTCCTCCTGTCATTTCTACTTGTCCAGTACTATTATTATCAATTCCAGTTGATGTATTATTTATTTCTCCTCCTGTCATTTCTATTGTTCCCATTTGATTATTATAAATTCCTGTTGAAACATTTGTAATTATTCCATTATCCATTCTTACTAATCCTTCTGCTTGATTATAGATTCCTACTGAACCATTTATATATCTATATTTACTTATTAATGTTCCTCCTACCATTTCTATTGTTCCTATTGTTTCATTATATATATATTTATTCCCTGATACACTACTTGAAATTGTTCCTTCTTCTATTCTTACTAATCCTGAACCATTATTATGTATTATTTCTTTTGTTGCTTGTGTTGTTTCTTCTCCTCCTTTTATAATAATTTTTGCTTTTTCTTCTTCATTTTCTTTCTTTAATTCTACTTTTGTTATCTGTATTTTTTTCGTTCCAGTATCTCTTGAATCATATCCTAAATGTAAATAATATACTTCTCCTCCTTTTATTTTTGTTTCATAATTACTTTTTGTATCTTTACTTATTGTCATAAACGCATTTTTCGTTGTTGCTTCTTTCGTATTACTTATTGCCCCTGTTAATGTTCCACCTGCTCCTACCATTTCTACTTCTAATTTTAAATTATATATTCCATCTTTTTCTCTTAAATCTATTTCCATATAGCTACTACTGTCATTATAATACGTATTAGTTTTATCAGCTTCTATTATTCCTTCTGTATTTTTAAAACCTCTTGTTGATGTCGCTACTAATTCTGCATTTGTATAATCTGTATATCCTTCTCTTCCTTCATAATTTGTATCATCTTGATATATTCCTACACAACCTTCTACTACTATTTCTACTTTTCCTCCTGTTTGATACATTGTTCCTTTATTTATTATTGTTTTTGTAAGATTAGCCTCTGTCCCTATTTTTGTTGATTTTATGATTCCTCCATTTAGTTCTAATTCTCCTTCTCTTACGTTCTCTATTACTGTTCCTCCTGCATTCTCTATTGTTCCTGTTTGCCCTTCTGTAGAATCTGCTATTTTTAATTTTCCATAATTAATTAGTACTAAATTATTAGCTGCATTTATATGGTACCCTTTTAAGTCCAATATAATATCTTTATTTTTTTCTACTATATATGTTTCTATTTCTGAAGTAATACTAACATCTCTTAATATTTCTATTGTTGTTGGAATATTTTCTGGACAGTTTTTAATTGCTTCATCTATTGTTTTATATAGACTTTCCTCTATCTTTGCCACTGGTACATCTTTTGATAAATAAGCACTTTCTATATTTTCTTCCATTGTTTTTATTAATTCATATGTTGGTTCTACATTAGTTACATTTCCTGAAATAGATATTGCTCCTTTTAAAATTCCATCATAAAAATTAAATATTCCATTTGGATTATACATTCCACACGTCGTTCCTTGAATTAATGGCGTTTCTGTACTTACTTCTCCTCCTTTTTCTCCTATTGTTATTGTTCCTGTTGAGCCATTGTATACTCCATATGATGTTGTTCCCTCTGCACTTACTGTAGAATCTGTTATTGTTATGGTTCCTGTTGAAGCATTGTTTGTTCCATATGCTGATGTTCCCGTTGCTGTTATCATAGAAGTCATTATTGTAATTTTTCCTGTTCCTTTATTATAAATT
>CANQPY010000053.1 GCA_947625835.1 uncultured Clostridia bacterium
TTTTCTTTTAATATGTCTTTTAGGTGTTTTGCTAAATTGGGTGCACCATTAAAAAAATTAACTTGTCCTAATACCTCTTCTATTTCTTTTTGGATTAATGGATAATGTGTACATCCCAGTACTACATTTTCTATTTTTCCTTTATATATTTCAATATTTTCCTTCAAATATTTTTTTATTTCTTCTTTGTTGCCTTCTTCTATTTTGTCAGCTAGTCCTACACATGGTAATAAATAAGTTTTATGATTATCATATTTTTTTAATAGTAAATTAAATTTTTCACTTTCTATTGTTCCTTTTGTTGCCATAATCAAAGTTGGTTTTTCATAAGCATAGTCATGAACCATTTTATAAGCTGGTTCGATGGCAACAAATGTCATTTGGGGGTATTTTTCTCTTAAAAAATTTACTGCTTTACTACTTGCAGTGTTACATGCAATTACAATTATTTTACATTTTTTTGATATTAGATATTTTACTATATTATCGCATAATTGCTTTATTTTTTCATCTGTTTTATCTCCATAAGGATTGTTTTTTGAATCGCTATAATATACATAGTTTTCATTTGGTAAAATTTTAATGATTTCTTTTAATACTGTAATGCCACCGATTCCTGAATCAAAAATTCCTATTTTACCTCTTTTGTCCAATTTCTTCCACTCTTTCTTTTTTATTATTTTGCCTTGTCTTCATATTTTATAAATAAAAGTTATCTTATAAAGTTTGTTGATATAATTTTTTCATTTTTTGGTAACTCTACTCCTTGTTTTCTTCCTGCTTCTATAGATTTTAATAACCAAGCCATGTTATTGGCTAAAGTTCTCATTGTTTGCATTCCTTCTTCATCTTGTTTTACTTCTTCTGGTGTGGTTCCATGTACCATGTTCCAATATTGTGAAGATACAATTGGCATATTACTGATTCCAAAATATTTATTTATTTCGTCTAAAGTTGCAGTTGCTCCTCCTCTTCTACAACTTGCTATACTAGTTGCTATTTTATTACTAAATAAGTTTCTTCTTCCATAAAAAGCTCTATCCATAAAAGAAGATAGCATTCCTGAACTTGCTGCAAAGTGTACTGGTGTTCCAAATACAAATCCATCTGCTTCAGGAACTTTTGCAAGAAATTCATTAACTTTATCGTTTACAAAGCATTCTCCTGTTTTTAAGCAACTTCCACACCCTAAGCATCCTGCTATTGGTTTATTTCCAATCCAAAATATTTCTGTCTTGATTCCATTTTTGTTTAATCCATCTTCTACCTCTCTTAAGGCTGTATAAGTACAACCTTTTTCATGTGGACTTCCATTTACTAAGATAACTTTCATTTTAAATCTCCTCTTCATTTTTGATTTTTTATTTTGCCGTTCCAATCATCAATGAACTTGATAATTTGGAAATAGGCATAGTTTGTAGCCATACAGTTCCAGGTCCTTCTAATGTTGTCAAGAATAAACCTTCTCCTCCAAATACTATATTTTTAACTCCTTTTACTGTTTCAATATCTAGTTTAACATCTTTTGTCATAGCTGCTACATAACCATTATCTACTTTTAATTTTTCCCCTGCTTGTAATTCTTTTTTTACAACTGTACCATCTATTTCTAAAAATACTTTACCTGGTCCTGTAATTTTTTGCATAATAAAGCCTTCTCCGCCAAAGAAGCCTGCACCTATTTTTTTACGAAATTGCATTGAAATGTCTACTGTATTTTCTGAACAAAGAAATGCTCTTTTTTGTGCAATAATTGTAGCTCCTTCTTCTAAATCATATTCTAAAATTTTTCCTGGAAAACATGATGAAAATCCTATTTCTACATCATCTTTGTTTGCAGTATATACATTCATAAAAATAGATTCCCCTGCAAATGCTCTTCCAAGACCTTTCATAATTCCACCATTTGTAGTTGTTTTCATTTCGATTCCTTCAGCCATCCAACTCATTCCGCCATTTTCACTAAGAACTGCTTCTCCTTTTTTTAATTTGCAAATAACTGCTGGTAATGTTTCTCCAATAATTTTTGCTTCCATATTTTTTTCCTCCTCTTTTTTTAGCTTATTATATAGTAATTTTATGAATAGTTCAATATATTTATTATAAAAAAAACGGAATAAAGATTTTCTATGCAAAAAAATTGCTTAGAAAATCTAAATTCTGCATAATTTCTTTATATACTATTTTGTCAATGTAATTTTTATTTTCGTTTACATTATTTCTAATTATTGTAGCACTAATTGGATATTTTTCTCTTTTTCTATCTACTTGAACTTCTTCTAGTTTTAAATCTCTTGCTACAAATTTTCCATATGGTTCACTATTGTAAAAGTGTGTTACACCGGTTCCTTCTACTATTTTTTTTAAGTAATCTGTTTGTATCTTGATGCTTTGCTCGTCTAATCCATATTGACTTGGTGGATTTTTTGCATATATTAAATTTACATTTGGATAAATTTGCTTTATCCAATTTGCTCTTTTTTCTAATGGTATTTTTGTTACATCTGTTTCGTAAATTACTACATAGAATTTGTCCATTTCTTGTAAACCTTTTTCAATTAGATATTGATGTCCTTTATGTAATGGAGCAAATTTTCCTATTGTAAACCCTATTTTCATTATTTTCTCCTTTTTATAACCAACTTTATCTTAATAATTTTTATTTAAAATTATTAAAGCTTAAATATTATTTTTTATGGCTACTTTTATTTTAGCTAAAAGGATTTAGAAATATTATAAATATTCTAAATCCTTTGTTTTATTCTTCAGTTGAATTATTAGTATCTCTATTATTGCTATTATTGCTATTATTTATATTTTGTTCTTGCCTTGGTGTTATTCCATTTTTATTTAAATATTCGATAGCGTCCATACTTTGATCATTTACACCTATATAATAATGTTTTTCTCCTCCACTCATTGTCATATAAATATCATCTGCAACTGTTGGAAATAGTTCTATTCCTTCTGAATTAATTAAAGTATATTTTTCGTCTTTACATGCTACTAAGACATTATAATCTGGAATAACTAATAAATTAATTGCATTTTTATTGCTAGAAACTATATATCCTAAATCGTCATACTTATATTCTGTTAGTTGTTTTCCATTTTTATTGTATAGAGCCCAATAATTATCTTTTTTAACCGGTATTAGATTATCTGCTAATATATATTTATTTTTTATGTTGTTTTGTACAAATCTTGAAGTGTCTAATCCAATTTCATCATTTTCAATATATATTTTTGTGTCTCCATTTATATTAATTACACCATACTTATCATCTTTTTTTACAACATATAGTCCACTATCACTATCCATTAATTCAATATTGTCATACATTATTCCCACTTTTGTTTTTCCATTAGAAGCTAAAATTCCAACCTTTTGATTAGTTTGTACTAAAAAGTCACCTGTATTAGAAAGATATGTTATACTATCATATTTTGGTTCTATTACAATATTTCCATTTGAATTTATAACTCCATAATGATTATTATTTTGTTGTACAATTAGTTTATCATTTAGAACTGCTTTTTGATTTATAAGTTCATCGCTTAATGAAGTATATCCATAGTCTAATATAATTTTTGAATAATATTGGTTCAAATATGGCATTGTAAAAATTGTTATTGCATTTGCATCTTTATCATATTGAAAACTTATGTTGAATGCTTTTTCAATTCCTTCTGTTGTCGTATATAGTACTCCACCTATTGATTTTACTTTTTGCTTTATATATAAATATTCATAATCGTTAGTATTTTTGGTTAAGTCTAGTTTATATATTTTATTTTCACCTAATTCAAAATTTGCTACCTCATTTTCATTTTGTACATAACATTTACTTTGTATTTCTGATTTATCATTGTATTCCCCATTATAGCTTTCATATCCAAAAAAGCTTGCAATTTCTTTTATTGGTGCATAGATTGTTCCATCTTCTTCAAATACTAGTAATTGTTTTAGTTGTTCGTTAGCTTGTCCATCTATTGTTAATTTTAAAACAGTACTTTGTAAATACATTAAATATGCAATTATTGAAATAATAATTATTATAATTAATACAATAGATATTAATATAATTTTAGTTAATGTTTTTTTCTTTTTTTCTTCTTTGTTTACAAAGCTTTCTTCAATTAAATTCATTTGTGCTATACCTCCATTATTTTATATACCCATATTTTCGGTAAAATTCATCTTTGAAATTTGCTAAATTATCTTTCTCTATTTCTATTTTAACCCTTTCCATTAAATTAGTCAAGAACCTTAAATTATGAATTGATAATAATCTATCTCCTAAAATTTCATTGGTCTTTACTAAATGTCGAATATAAGCTCTTGTATAATTTTTACAAGTGTAGCAATCACATTCTGGGTCAAGTGGAGTAAAATCTCTTTCATAGGTTGCATTTCTTACAACTACTTTTCCGCCTAGATGTCATAGCAGTTCCATTTCTTGCTATTCTAGTAGGTAAAACACAATCGCACATGTCTATTCCAGCTAAAACTGCCTCAATTAAATAATCTGGTGTTCCTACTCCCATTAAATATCTTGGTTTTTCTTTTGGCATCATAGGTGCAGTATAATTTAAAATGTCTAAAAATTCTTCTTTTGGTTCTCCTACACTAATTCCTCCTATTGCATATCCTGGTAAATCAAGTTCAATTAAGTCTTTTGCGCTTTTTTCTCTTAAATCTTTATAAAAACCACCTTGAATAATTCCAAATAATGCTTGTGTATCTGTTGTTGTATGTGCGTCTTTACATCTTTTTGCCCATCTTGATGTTCTTTCCATGGATTGCTTAGTATATTCATAACTTGCTCCGATGTTCTACACATTCATCAAATGCCATAATAATATCTGCTCCTAAGTCTTCTTCAATTTCCATAACAGACTCTGGTGAAAAGAAATGTTTACTTCCATCTAAGTGGGACTTAAATTCTACACCTTCTTCAGATATAGTTCTTAGTGCTCCTAAACTAAATACTTGAAACCCTCCACTATCTGTTAAAATTGGTCTATCCCAATTCATAAATTTGTGTAAATGACCTGCTTCTTTCACTATTTTACTTCCTGGTCTTAAATATAAATGATAGGTGTTACATAATATTATATCTGCTTTTACTTCTTCTTTTAATTCTTCAGGTGTCATGGATTTAACTGTTGCTTGTGTTCCAACTGGCATAAATACTGGTGTTCCGTATATCACCATGTGGTGTATGTATTATGCCTCTTCTTGCGCCTGTCTGTTTACATTCATGTAGTAATTCATATGTTACTGCTGATTTCATTTTTACCTCCACTTTTCTTGATTATAAATACTTTGTTGGTTTGTCTTTTCTATTGCTTCTTTTATTTTTTGTATATATTGCTCATCTTGAAGTGCATTTCGTCTTACTATTATAGGTATAGAAGTACCAAATCTAGTTTGTGCCGCTTTTATTATTTCTGGATCAGTGGCATCTCCTATTATAGCATCTGGTATAATTTTTCCCCCATATTTTTCAGTTTCTATACGTTCATGACTTCTATGTCTCCTATAAAAAGCAATTTCACTTCCATTGGTAATCTGTTTGTAGCCTTTTATCCTTTTATTTGATACACCATCTGAAATTACTCTTTTAGGGATATGACTAACTTTACCATCTGAACCATTTCCTCTCTCATTATTTTCCATTAGGCTTATTATTTCATTATCTTCAAAATCCCAATATACATAATTTCCTTCTTTCATTACATCTTGATTCAGTCCGTTTGCTACAGGAATAGCTGAAATTGTTGACATTCCATCATTATTTTCATATGTTAAATATGTACTCATTGCATCGTTTTCTCTGCTTTCTGTCCAGGTGTTTACAAAACTATTATTCATATATGGATTATGGACTGCAAAATTACATTGCATGTTTCCTACATCTATAAATTCTACTCCATCTATTACTATTTTACATACATTATCTTTTTTCTCTCTAATAGCTCTTTCAATAGCATTTCTATTAGTCAAACCTTTATTGAATTCACTCATTTGTTTTTCTTTAACTTTGTTAACAGATTTATATTTATCTAGAAATATTGTACTTGGCTTTATTCCTTGAGAACATGCATTTTTTAGAGTTTGCGCATCTAAAACAAAATGTTGATTTTTTTGTAACAGTTTAAAAATCTCTCTTTCCTGATCTGTTAATTCAGAAATTTCTTCATCTGTTAAATTTGCATAATCATAAATTATTTCTTCTGAACCTATATTTTGATTAAAAATATCTGTATATAAAATTTCACTATCAAATTTTCTTTCACTTTGCCAATCTTGTTGTCCTAATATAACTCTACTCATTTGTTCATCTAAATCTTTTAATTCCTTTAAATCAGTAATTTTACATATGTTTTTAGGCCAACTAACTAATCCATCTAATTTTGATAATTGTTCTTCTGTTAATTGTACTTTACTTGCTTGCTTTAAAATTTCACTATATTCATCATATCTATATATGCACATTTGCATTGTTACAACATTTTCACCTAATTGGCTTGCCATTCTATCATAATATAATTTGAAAGCTTCTAATTTTTCTAAATTTTTAGTTAATTTTATAAAATCATCACTTTTTTCTATAAAATAGCTTAGCAGATCATTTACAAATCCTTCTCTAAAATTTTCTGTTATTTCCCTTGAAAATACTTCAGTATTAGGTATATTTAGTAGATTTAATCCTGGTCTTTTTTCAAAAATTTTTTTTGCTTTTTCTCCATAAGCCTCTTCTATTATTTCCTTAAACTGTCTATTTGCTTTTTCTTCGTTTATCTTTTCACTTGTAGGAATATTATGAATTCCCTTTTTTTGACGTCTTAGTTTATCTTTTTGATTTGTTTCCAAAAGTTCTATATAAGCTATTACTTTATCTGGTGATACTTTATTTATTATTGTTTTTTCATTAAAAAATAAATTAAAAACTCTTCGTTCTATATCATTAATATCACCTTGTTTCATTCTCTCTATTAATTGTCTATATTGATTAAGCTTGTCAGTTCCATATCTATCTTCAAACTTATTTTCTATAGTTTCTTGACTAAATGTATAAAACCCAATATTCTTATTTATTATTCTATAAGTTTTTTCATTTTCACCTAGTGTAAACGAATTATTTGCTCTAGGATCCCAACTTCTTTTATATAGTTGCTTGTTTGAGTAATCTACCAAGATGTCAAATACCTCCATCTGAGATTCTTCATTTAGTAATTGGCAACTATCTCCGTATATAATTTAATATTTCTTCAATGTTAATTGTATCTAGTTCTTTAATCTGTATAATTATTTCTTTTTTATCAGAACTAGTATTTAAAAAATCAGCTAATACTTGTCCTTTTTCCTGTGAAAGAGAACTAGCACTATTGTGAAAGCATTTTATTAATTTATTTATTGTTAAATTTGGTTCATTTGTTAATATTATTTGCCACTCTTCGCTTAATATATTCTTTTCAGCAAGTATTCGTTTTTTTATATCATTTGAACAATATAAGATTAATGTAGGATTATCTTGAACTAGACCATATTGATTAGAATAAAATTTAATAAGTTCATGATTTTTTAATACTAATCTCTCTCTTTCGTTATATGAAACTATTTCTAAATATTCTTGCGGTTTTGATAATACAAGACTTTCTCTTACTTCTTCACTACAATTATTAATCATACTTTTATTTTGCTCTGCTAATAATCTTTGAACTTCATCATCTAATAAAGCTATAATATTACTATTACTACTTCCTTTTTTTAATTGCATATCTTTAGGAAATTCTTTGTATCCTTCTTCATTGTTTGTTAAAAATAAATTTTCCCATGCTAAGTCCATTATTTCTTGATCGTATTTTATTTTTGGATTTTTAATTTGTTTCCAAGAATCTATCTCTTTATTTTTTCTTAATCTCCTAATTATTAACCTTTTTTGTATTATGTCTATAATATTTAACTTTTGTTCCTTTAATTGATTTTTTTCCATTTATATACTCCTTTTATTCTATAAACATAGCATCTCCAAAACTAAAGAATCTATATTTTTGTTTTACAGCTTCTTTATATGCTTCCATTATAAAATCTTTTCCAGCTAAGCTAGATACTAGCATTAATAAGGTTGATTGTGGCAAATGAAAATTTGTAATTAGTCCATCAATACATTTAAATTTATAACCTGGATAAATAAAAATATCTGTATCCCCTTCTACTGCTTCAACTAACCCATTTTCGTTTGCAATTGTTTCTAGTACTCTACAAGAAGTTGTTCCGAACTGCAATAACTCGTCTTCCTTCTTGTTTTGCTTGATTTATTTTATCACAATCTTCTTGTTTTATATAAAAATGTTCTGTATGCATTTGATGATTTTCTACATTTTCTTCTTTAACTGGTCTAAAAGTGCCAATTCCTACATGTAAAGTTACATTAGCTATTATAATTCCTTTTTCTTGTAATTTTTCTAACAGTTCTTTTGTAAAGTGTAAGCCTGCTGTTGGAGCTGCTGCTGAGCCATTATATTTTGCATAAACTGTTTGATATCTGTCTTTTTGTTTTAATTCTTCGTGAATATATGGTGGTAAAGGCATAAGTCCTATTTGGTCTAATATTTCGTTAAAAATTCCTTGATAAATAAATTGTACTTTTCTTGTTCCACCTGGCATAACATCTAAAATATTTGCTTGTAATAAACCATCTCCAAAAAGCACTTTAGTTCCTACGTGAAGTTTATTTCCTGGTCTAACAATACATTCCCATATGTCCCCTTCAATGTTATTTAATAATAAAAATTCAACTTTTGCACCTGTTTCTTTTTTGCCATATAATCTTGCTGGTATAACTTTTGTATTATTTCTTACTAAAACATCTCCTGGTTCTAAATAGTCAATAATATTTTTAAATGTTTTATGTTCTATTGTTTGTTTTTTAGTGTTTAATACCATTAATCTTGATTCGTCTCTTTTTTCTATTGGAGTTTGTGCAATTAGTTCTTCTGGTAATTCATAATTAAATTCTGATACTTTCAACTTATCTTTAATCCTTTCAATTTATTAATTACATTATCTATTAGCTCTTTTATTTCTTCTATTATATTTTCAGGTTGTTTAAATTCTTCTTCCATTTGATAAGAATATTTAAAGTTACTGTTTTTAGCAGGTTTTAATGTGTATATTTCTTCTGGTAAACCAATTTTTCCAGATGTAGTTTTTATATTTTTATTCATATAATCTGTATACCACGTTTTTTGCCCTATTAATTTTTCGTTTTTATATCCATATTTTTCGTAATCATGCAATTCTGGTCTTTCATAGCCGTATTCTTTAGCATTTCTTTCTAAGGAATGTAAAAATTCATGTAAAAATACTTCTTCTGGAAAAGTATTTATATTTGAATTGTATTTA
Organism: uncultured Clostridia bacterium; assembly: GCA_947625835.1. Lineage (GTDB taxonomy): Bacteria > Bacillota > Clostridia > TANB77 > CAG-508 > CAG-269. Next base: position 9,416 of record CANQPY010000053.1, read on the forward strand.
TATATGTAACTTTTTGAGTCATTTGGCAATCTAATGTTTGAAAATCCTATTCCATAATAGTCCATTGAGCCTAACCCTATCCAATCATTTACTTCAATGTCATTTTCATGTTTTTCGTCTCCGAAGCCTTATAATTGTAAAAATATGATCATAATCATTTGTTGCTATTACTTCTTTTATTTGATTTTCAACATCTTCTGCTGATACATAATATCCGAAATGTTTCATCATAAGATAATTTTTCTAATGGCTTATCAATTTCATAAATGTCACATTTAGCTGACATTTTTCTATTTGATAAATTAGCACATGATTTTTCAAATAATTCAATTGTATTTGTTATATCTTTTATATCATTTTTTGTTACTTCTAATTTTATTTCTTTTCCATTAATAGTTACATCTGTTGTTTTAAAAATAAAACAAGCAAATTTCCATTCATTACTATTGTCTGATATTCCTTCTTCTATTGTAAAGTTTGAAAACCAAGCTTCTCCTTTTGCTTTTCCTAAATATCCTCCAAGCCTAAATCCAATGTTTATTTCTTCTCTGTCTTTACTATTGAAAATTAATTCTATTTTTTGCCAATTTTGTGTACCAGATATGGCAACTGACCTTTCAGTTGTATCTTCAATTGAAATTTGTGCACCTATGCCTGAATTTTCGTTTTCTGCTTGTACATTGCTTGTTTTTACCATACAAGTTACTTTGTATGGCTGATTTTTATTTACTTTTATTTTTTTATAAAACATTGCATCATTGAATTCTTTTGAAGTTATTTTATAACTTCTTTTTTCTGTATATTTTACTTCGTTGTCTCTCATAAATTTAGATGCATATAATTTTGCTTCACTTCTTACAAAGTCATTAAAATTATTTTGTATATAGTATTGGTAAACAAAGTATAATATTACAAGCAATATTGCAAGTGTTATGTAATAACTTATTTTGTGTTTATTTTTCTTTTGATTTTGCTCCATATTTTTTCCTCCGCTTTTATTATATATGATTTTTTTGTATTAATAAAGAGGTTTTTGATATTTTTTCAAACAAATAGAGGCACTTTAAAAATGCCCCTTTTTATTTATTCTTCTGTTTTGCTATCACCGTAGTTTGACATTAACTTAATAAAAATATCGTCTGTAAGTCTTGAAATATAGGCTTAAAATTTTGTCAACTTT
>CANQPY010000054.1 GCA_947625835.1 uncultured Clostridia bacterium
ATCAAATATCTTAATGAACAACTTTCTATCCTTCAAAAATCTTTCATTACGCATATGAAAAAGAATCCAGAAATTGCCTTTGCTTCCAAAGAACAGCTTGAAAAATGGAATGAGTATTACAACAAACAAGCTGAAAAAGTCAATCAAATTTTAGAAAGCGGAGATTATTCTTATTACGACAAAAAAGATAAATTAGGAAATGTTATCGAAAGTGGAACTCAAAAACATGCACAAGAACATTTTATAAATATTGAAAATGCTTCTTCTAAAATTAATGAAGCTTTAGAAAGACAAGCTGAAAGAGCAAAAAACAAAGATGTTCAAGCTGAACATAATCATCAAACAGATTATGTAGGAGAAAGCTTAGAAAATTCCCAAAGAAATATAAGAAAAAATACAATGTAAGCTTAAAATATAAAAGGATTGTTTTTGCAATCCTTTTATAAAGAAAGGAAAAGGAGCAAGGCAATGTTAGCACAGGACAAGCAAGATAATTTAGATTATATCTATATTGAAAAATTAAAAACAAAAAGTGAAAGACAGCTAAAAGTAATGCTTGACACTTTAGAAAAAGAAACAATAAAAATTCAAGCAGAAAAAGCAAAGCTAGAGAGCAAATTAAAAGACAAAATCAAAAAAGGACACTTGATAAAAGATGCCTTAATGGAAAAATGGCGAACACCAAATGCTGAACTTTTAGAAGCGATAGAAGAAATAAAAAATGGCGGTGGAACACTTTGTAAATCAATGGAAGAATTTAAAAAACAAATAGATAAAAGAATTAAAATCCTTTGCTTTATGTCATAAAAATAACAAATATAAGATTTAAATATTCAAAATACATTAACAGGAACAAATAAAAATGAAAATACTTTTAATTTATTCACATAATTTAAATCATATTGCAATAAGTTTAGAAAATATTAAACAAGAATTTATTTCTATGCTTCAAGCACAAGAAAAAAATACAAATGCTTTTAAACAATTCTTTTTTAAAGAAGTTTTAAATTGTAATATTTATACAGAAAAAGCTGAAAATCCAAGTTTTAAAGATATTATAGAAAATCAAGAAATTCAAATAGTTTTTACTTATTTTGAAGAGATTAAAAGCATTAGCTTTGCTTTTATGGAAAAAGGTAAAATAATACAAGAAAACACCTTAAAAGAATTTTTAAAAGATAATTCTTTTGAAAGTTTAGAAAATCTTTTATTAGGAGAAAATAATGACAATTCAAACATTAGTAGAGAAAATCAAGCAAGATTTTCAAATCAAGGAACAAGACAACTTCACACAGGAAATAGAACAAATAGAGAACAAACTCACTCAAACCAAAGAATCGAGCAAAGAATATCAAATACTTACACAGAAACTAGAGAAACTCTATCAAATGCAAGAGAAACTCAACAATCGCAGATTAGAAATGAGCAACGACAAGGATACCTTAATATTAATCCTAGCAACACTTTTGGACTCAATCAATCTAAAACCTTTCAAAGCTCAAAGTCTTCACATATTAACCCAGCAAGAACTCTCTTTAGAACAAGAATTAAATCTTTATTACAATCCCCAAGTTTTATCCAAATATATAGAAAAATTTTACGAGAACTTTATCGAGGAAGAATTACAGAGGAATCAAGAACTTTTACAGATTCAAATTCAAACATTCATCAAGGAATTGAAGAAAGAGAAAATGGAGGACTTGATAGAACAGATAGAAGACTTAAATCCATACAACCTTATAACAATAGATATGAGACAAATGAGAGAGAGGTTAGAATACATAATCAAATTCGAGGAGGAAATGCAAAAACTCATCATTTTAAGCCCCCAAGCCAAAGCTATCAATCAAACTCTAATTCAAATCAAAACGATTTTTCCTTTGAGTTTCGAGATTCTCAAACAAAGTCTCATACATCTAGCCTTGAAACAGAAAAACAAGTTATTCAGTCTTTTCAGGAAAAATCTAATGCAAAACTTTTTGGAGACTCAAATGAAATATTACCCCTTAATGGAAAAAAAGGGCAAGATACAAATATTAATGATAATGATGGAATATTACAGGACAAAACAAAACACGAAAACAATGAAGAAATTAGAGCAAATATTTCCCAAAGAATTGATACACAAAGCAAAAACATTCAACAAAATCATTCATCGCAGAATGAAACTATTAGAACAAATCACAATTTATTTTCAAAAGAATCAGAGCCTACTCTACCAAGAGCAGATTTACAAATGGGACAAAATTTTGAAAATCAAGAACAAGCTTCAGACTCAACTCTACAAGAGTCAGACTCATTTAGAATTTTTAATGAATATGAACTCATAAAAAAACTTGATGCAAAAGAATATAAGGGCGAAATCGATTTTAAACTTTCTAGAAAAGAAAGAATACAAGCTAACGTGAAAGCCATTTATCTTTTAAAAGAAATTTTTGAAAGAAAACAAAGAATTTTAAAAGCTGATGAAGAGTTTTCAAAACTTGCAACTTCTCAAAACAAAGAATCACTTCGTTCTATTATAGAAGAAAAAAGAAACAAATTCGAAGAAGAGTTTAAAACAAAGGGATATTTTTCTTTAGAATGTCCTTATAATGAAGAGGAACAAATCATCTTAGCAAAATATTCGGGCTTTGGAGGTTTAAAGGAATTTTTTTATAATGAAGAATATGAAGAAGAAAGAGTTAAACTTTTAGATTCAATTAAAGAAAACTATTTTAATCAAATAAAAACTTCAAGTTATAACGCTTATTACACTCCTAGTTTTATTATAGAAGCTATGTATCAAGGTTTAAAAAATTTAGGAGTGCCAGAAAATGAAAAAATCACTGCTTTAGAGCCTAGTTGTGGTATAGGACATTTTATCACAAAAGCCCCGCCTAATTTTGAATTCATTGCTATTGAAAAGGATACAATAAGTGCCAATATTGCTAAACTCCTACACCCAAAAACCATCATTTATAATAAATCTTATGAAGAAGTATATTTTAAAAGAGAATTTGACATCATCATTACAAATCCTCCTTATGAGAACGAAAGAGCAGAAAATTCTAAAGAACTAATTCATAATTATTTTGTATTAAAAAGTCAAAACCTTTTAAAAGAAGGAGGATTATCAAGTTTTATTATCACTTCGGGCTTTATGGATTCAAAAAGTAATTTTCATAGAGAAAAGCTTTTACAAAATAATTTCTTAATATCTGCGTTTAGATTGCCTAATTCAAGCTTTAAAAATTCTCATACCGAAGTTTTAAGTGATATAGTCTTTTTTATGAAAACTAATAATAAAAAAACATTTTTAGAAAACAATAATTCTTTTATCACTTATAGATTAAACAATAATGATAAAGCATTTTTAACAAGTGCAGAAAATACAGAAAATTCTATAAAAATTAATAATTATTTTTATGAAAATAAAGAAAATATATTCGGTAAAGAAGAAATAGGAACAAATCGTTTTGGAGAATTCATATTAAAAGTTAAAGCCTATGAAAATTTTTCTATTAAAGAAGAAATTAATGCTAAAATCCAAAGAAACTTTGAAAATTTTTCTTTTTATAATCTTACTCCAGCTTTCGTACCAGAAGAAATAAACTTAGCCGAGCTTAAATTAAGCCCACAAGAATTAAATTATATTAATCATTTGAAAATCGGTAATTTATTCGAATATGAAGGAAATTTTTATACCAAAGAGGAAAACTTTACCCTTAAGGAAGCTTATTTTGAAGATGAAATTGAAAGCTCTAAAAAATATCTTTTAGAAAATAAAAAAATTTTAAAAATTAAAGATAAAAAACTCATTTACAAAAATCCGCCAAGCGAAGAAGAAAAAGAAATTTTAAGAAAAATTATAATTTTTAGAGATTTACTTAACGAAAATCTTCATTTAGAAAAAATTTCTTTAAATGACGAAAAATCTAATTTTATTATTTCATCCCAAAAAGAAAAACTAAGAAATTTAAGAAAAGAACTTTTAAGTCTCACTCAAAGCAAAGCTTTCAACGCAAATCACACAAAGAGCAAAAGAGATGAAAATAAGCTTATTGTAAAACATACCCTTAAAAAGCTTATTGAGCTTGAAAAATTAGAAAGTTTTAAAATATTTGCTACTGAAAATGTTAATAAAATTATAAAAAATAAAGCTTTTGAATATGAATATGAAGAAGCTGATATTCTTAAAAAGAGAATACTATTTCCTTTAGAAAAAGTCTTAGCTAAAGATTCTAAAGAGGCTTTACAAAAAACCATTAATGATAAAGGTTATATTTGTTTAAAAACCCTACAAAGTTATTTACCCGATAAGAACTTAGATGAAATTCTTAAAGATTTAAGCGAAAAAGAATTAATTTTTCCAGATTTAAAAGAAAAAAAAGAATATTGTCTTAAAAATGAATTTTTAAGTGGAAATATCAAAGAAAAAGCCTTTTACTTAGAAAAGATGATAGAGCATAAAGATGATTTTAAAGTTTATACAGCTTTAAGTAAAGAAAGGTATTTAGAAATTTTAAGAGAAAATTTTCCTAAAAATATTCCTTATGAGGACATAAAGATTAATTTTGGAGCTAATTTTATTAATATCAAAATTTATGAGGATTTTATTCAACAAAGTTTCTTTAACGAGCCTTTAAAAATCAATGTTCAAATTAATAAATTAATGGGAGAATATATCATAGAAGATTTTACTAAAAATATAGGTGAAACAGAAATTTCAATAAGTCAAAGTGATTTAAATGATTTAGCCAAAGAACTTGAAGTCAAAAATGATAAAGGAGAGACTTTTTTTACTTTACACAAATTACTTGAAAGAATTATAAATAATAAAAGTCTTGAAGTTTATCATTATGAAGAATTTGAAGAAGATGGAAAAACTAAAAGCAAAAAAATCAGCGAACAAGCTCCTACAAACAAAGCACTAAGAAATGCATCTTATATCAAAGATGCTTTTAGTGAATTCATATTTAGAAATAAAGCATACAGAGACCAAATTGAAAATGAATACAATCAAAACATCAATGTTTTTTCAACGAATAAATTTGAATTTGAGGATTTTTTAGAAACACCTTTCCTCAATAAAGATATTGTTTTAAGAGTGCATCAAAAAAATGCAATTTTTAAAGGAATTATGCAAAATACTTTACTTTTAGACCACCAAGTCGGAGCAGGTAAAACTCTAGCTGGAATTGCTTTAGTTATGGAACAAATAAGAATGAATCTTATTAAAAAAGCTTTAATTTTAGTGCCAAATCATTTAAGCTCTGCTTGGGCTAAAGAATTTATAAAAGCTTATCCTAGTGCAAAAATTCTAGTAGGAGATAAGATTGATAATAAAAAGGCAAGAAAAGAATTTTTATACAGAGCAAGAAATGGAGATTTTGATGCTATTATTATGAAGCATTCTACTTTTGAAAATATGAATGTAATGCAAAGCTTTCAAGAAGAAGTGATTGAAGAACAAATGAAAAGCCTATCTATACAACTTGCAAATAAAAAAGAATTAAATGAAACTATGGAATTTAAGGATACAAAAAGAATTTTAGAAGAAATCGATAAACAAATTAATAGATTTAAAACGAAACTTACCAATTTAGCTAAAGGAAAAACTTTTGATGATGAAATTGCGTTCGAAGATTTAGGAATTGATTGTTTGATTGTTGATGAAGCTCATTATTTTAAAAATCTTTTCATTACAAGTATTCAACAAAACATTAAAGGCATACCAACCACAGAAAGTAGAAAAGCTATGAAAATGTATTGTGCAACTCAATATTGTCATAGAAATAATTTTAAACTCTATTTTTTAACAGGAACTCCTATAAGTAATTCTATTGCAGAGTTTTATACTATCCAAAGATATTTACAACCCGATATTTTAAAAGAGTTAAAATTAGATAATTTTGATGATTGGCAAAAAACCTTTACAAATATCACCTTAAATGAAGAACTTGACAGCTCGGGAATAAATTATACACTTGTCAATAGGCTTTCAGAATTTATTAATGCACCAGAACTCATCAATCTTTATAAGCAAAATGCTGATATTGTTACAAACGAGGATATAGAAAAATTAAATGGAAGACTTGTTCCAAAGCTCAAAGGAGGAAAGGCAATTAATATCATAGCTCCAAGAAGTGAAGCTATTGCATCATTTATAGGCATAGAGGACGAATTTGGAAATTATAATAAAGGAAGTATTATTGACAGAATGAATCATATTAGCGAAGACCCTATAAAAAACAATATACTTGTTTGCACAAGTGAAGCAAAAAAAGCGGCTCTTGATTTTAGGCTCATTGATAGCTTTGCAAATGATTATGAAGAGAGTAAAATCAATAAAATGATACCCCTTGTTAAAGAACATTATGATGATAAAAGATACGAGAGAAACACTCAACTTATTTTTTGCGATTTAGGAGTATCTAAAAAGAATTCTCAAAAGATTGATATTTTTGCAGAAGAAAGTATACAAATTGAAAGTATAGAGGAAATTGCTGAAAGAAAGGGACTTGAATTTTATACTGAAATGAATGAAGAAAGCAATGAGATTAAAAGTTATTATAGAGAATTTGAAAAAGACGAGAATGGAAAATTTATTTATAAAGAGAGTTTTAAAGATGGAAAAATAATTAAAGAAAAAATTATTAAAAAAATTTATGAAATTGAGGAACTACTCAATGAACAAGCTAAATTTGATGTTTATGCAGATATTTTAAAAAAACTTGTCAAACAAGGTATCCCTCAAAAAGAAATTGCTTTTATCGGCGATGCAAAAAATGATAAGGATAAAGAAAGACTCTTTGAAAAAGTTAATGCAGGACTTATAAGAATACTCATAGGCTCAACAGCCAAAATGGGAACAGGAACAAATGTGCAAGAAAGAATTATAGCAATGCATGAGCTTGATTGCCCGTGGAAGCCAAGCGAGTTAGAACAAAGAGCTGGACGAGGAATAAGACAAGGTAATATATTTTTTGAACAAGATAAAGAAAACTTTGAAATAGCACATTACCGCTATGCTACAGAACAAACCTACGATGCAAGAATGTTTCAAATCAATGAACAAAAGCTCAAACCTTTAATACAAATGAAAAAAGCAGAAGATTTAAAAAATGTGCGAACTTTTAAAGCTATTGATGAAGAAATGGCAAATATCACTGAAATGAAAGCCATTGCAACAGGAAATCCTTTTATATTAGAAAGACACAAAATTCAAAATCTCTTAGAAAACGAACTAAATTATAAAAAATACTATGAAAAAAGTATTATTCATAATGAAAATTCTTTGGCTTTAGAACAAGCTAAAGAAAAAATTCTCAGAAGTAATCTAGAAGCTTTGAGAGAAATGTTTAATAACAAAGATTTTTCGAAAGAAAATTATGACTTTGAAATTTTAGGTATTAAAACAAGTAAAAAAACTAAAGAAGATGAAAAAGAATTTAAGATAAATAGAGAAAGAATAGAAAGTCAAATCATTCAAATGTTAAGACAAACAGATAAATTTACAAGTGATGATGAAAATTCTAAAAAGAAAATAGACTTTTTTAAAACTAAAAACATAAAAATTGAGTTTTATCCTAAAGAAGATGGTGCTTATCTTCATCTTAAAGGAGTAATTGTAACAGCAAACAATAGACGCTTTACTCCAAAAAATCTATCCTATACTTTTGAAAAATATAATCTTTTTAAAACAGAATTCAATATCCATTCTTTTTTAATAAGAATCAAAAATACCTTTGATAAAATAAGCTCTCTCATAGAAGAAAATTCAAAAGAACTTAAAGAATGCGAAGCAAGCATTGCTTCAAAACAAAACTTTTTAAAGAACAATACTTTAGAAAATTATGAGAGACGATTCTTAATCGATATTTTAAAAAAAGATGAATTTAATATCAATGAAATTTTTAAAATAAGGCAAGAAAAAAGAAAAGAAGGAATTAAAATTGATTTAAAAAGCAAAGAAATTCAACATTTACTTCCTAAATATACCAATTTTTTAGATGAAAAAGGAAAGCTTTGTGTTCAAAAACAACAAATACAAAACAATAACATAAATAATGAAGAAATAAAAAATCAAGAAATAAATAAAGAAATTTCAAATCAAACCCTATCAGCACAAAGCAATATCCAAGCTTCTAAAGATTTAAAATCAAGTAATGAAGAAAATCCAATGGACATAGAATTAGAAAAAGAAAATTTGGAAAATAAAGAAAATATAAATTTAAATACAAATAACAAAAATATAATAAAACAAGACATTTCACAGATTAAAATTGAACTCAAAGAATTTAAAGAAAGCGATAGCCTTGAAGATAAATTAAGAATTTTAGAAGAAAATATGAAAAACATTCATACAGAACCAAATTCAAAGAAAATACTTCAAAGAATATTGTAACCATAGAAAAAAATAACAAAAATTTTCAATCTATTCCATCAAAGGCTTTAAAAATCAAAAATTGACCAATTGTCATTCTACGCTTCTGTGCTAGTTCTTTAAGCTTAATTTTATCCTCTTTGGTAACATATACACCTATTAAACAATCTTTTTTGCTATTACTAGTGCTTCCCTTAGGACGCCCAACTTTTTTTTGACTTTTAGTTTCACCTGTAGCATTTTCCACAAAAGATTTTGCTTGATTGCTTTTAATTTTATCATAGGGATTCATTTCTTATTCCTTTCTTAATTCTGCTCTAAATCATTATCTAACAAAATATTTAATTCTTCAAAAAAATTCAAAAAGTCTTTTTTAGCCTTATTGTCTCCGTCAATTTCAGTAATTCCCTTTCCGTTAAAAATAGTATTTCTAAATGCTTCCCTTTCAAAAATTATGTTTTGAGATAAAATAAAATCTTTAAGATTTTTCTTAACAAGATATTCTTTTAATTGAGAAATTTTTTTATTCAAAAAAGGATTTGGTGAAGCCCTAGAAATTACTATTAATGGAATTAAGCTTTCATTAATGATTTTTGCCTCTTCTATAATATTTATCATTTTTTCAAATACAGATATATCCAAAGCACTTGGGACAATCGGGATAATAACAATACTAGAAATTATTAAAGCTTGTCGCATTTCTTTAGAATCACGACCGCCTGTATCTATAATGACAATTTCATATTTTTCCTGCAAGTTTTTAACTTCTTTCGCCAAAGTTTCACCTAATTTTGAAAGAGAATTAAATGGCAATTCTAATTTTTCATCTCTAAAATTTAAAAAGTGTTCTATACTCCTTTGAGGGTCAGCATCAATAAGAATAATATCTTTATTAATTCGTTTAAATTCAGTAGCTAAATTTATAGCTAAAGTACTTTTACCACTCCCGCCTTTTTCATTAACAATAGAAATTATCAAACTAACTCCATTTTATTTAAATATTTTTTACAATTTTATAAAATTTTATATAAAATATTTATTAAATTTTAAAATATTTTTTAATATTTTAATCATAATAAAAAATATTTTTATAATTAATAAAAATATTTAAATAATTATTTTTTTAATATTTATAAATTATAAATTAATAAAAAATTATCATTATTTTAAGATTTAAAAAAAACTTTAAATAGTGAAAAATAAGAGAGTGTTTCTTTTAATTCATCATTATTTCTAATTGCAATAAATAACAACAAAAAAGGAACAAAAATAGAGATAGCAAAAAGTATTATTGCTATAATAGAAAATAAAATTTTTCCAAATAAAGTATTAATTTCTTTATTTCTTGGTGTTTCTTTAGATTTTTGTTTAAAATAATCATTAATTGATTTTACAATCCTATTATTTCCTTCTTGAACTTCTGACATATTATTGATTTTTTCTTTCTCAAAATCTATTCCAAAAGAAACCACAGAAAAAAAACTCAACAAAACTAATATTAAAATTTTACCAGCACTAAAATAAGACTCATTCATTTTAAACT
>CANQPY010000055.1 GCA_947625835.1 uncultured Clostridia bacterium
TGTTGTACCCTTTTTTCTCAAAAATTTTTTTGAGAAATTTTTATTTTTCTCTTGACATATTACCGAATTACTTTTTTTATTTTATTTTAGAATACAAATTGATCTTGCATTCTTTTTAACGATTGTTTAATTGATCTTGCTCGTACTTCACCAATTCCTTCTACATCATCTAAAGTGTCTATGTCTGCTGCTAAAATATGTTGGAAAGATTTGAAGGAAGAAATTAAGTTCTCTACGATATTACTTGGCATCCTTGGTATTTTATCTAAAATACGATAACCTTTTGTGTAAACTCCTATTTCATCATAATTGTCAAAATTTTCATATCCTAATAATTTTGCAATTGTATTTTCATTTGATAGTTCTTCATACCCTAAATCTGATAACTGATTTAATATTTTTTCTGGTGTCTGCCTTTTTTTGTTATCTACTACCATATAATCTTTTATTATTAAAAGTTCTTCCTTTTCGAGTCCTCCAATTAATTCCTCAAGTTGCATGTTTACAAGTCTTCCATCTTCGCCTAATTCATATATTTCTCTTTGAATTTCTTCTACAATTTTCATTACCATTTCTGCTCTTTGTATTACAGATATTACATTATCAAGTGTTACAATGTCATTAAATTCATATTCATTTAAAATATTTAGTTTGCTATCAAATACTTTTTTGTACCTTTCTAATGTCTGTATTGCTTGGTTTGCTTTATTTAAAACAAGATTTGTATCTTCTAATATGTATCTATTTTCTCCTTTAAATATAGTAATAATTCCTCTTCTTTGCGATATGCTTATTACTAATTCTCCTGTTTGCTTAGCCGTTCTTTCTGCAGTTCTATGTCTTGTTCCGAGTTTCAAATGTTGAAATATCATGTGATGGTATTAATTGTGCGTTAGCATATAAAATCTTTTTTAAATCTCCACTTAAAACAATTGCTCCATCCATTTTAGCAAGTTCATATAATTTAGAAGATGAATATTCTTCATTAATTGTAAATCCACCATCTACTACTTCTTTTATTACTTGATTGTTGTCAGTTATAAGTAGTAGGGCACCTGTTTTTGCTCTTAATATATTCTTTAGGCCTTCTCTTATTGGGGTTCCAGGTGCAATTAACTTTAAAATGTCTGTGATGCTATCTTCCTTTCCTTTTCTCAAAGTATTGCCCTCGCTTTCTTTTCTTACTTGATTTATTATAATTTATTTATTATAATTTCTTCATTGCTTCTGCTATGTTTCTGACACCAATTATATCTAATTTATACTTATCTTTCAAGTCCTTTTTATTACCTTCTGGTATCATGCATGATTTAAAGCCAAGTCTTTCTATTTCTTTAAGCCTTTTTTCAATTAAATTAACTCTTCTAATTTCTCCTGTTAAACCAACTTCTCCAATAATAACCATATCCTTTGGTATTGGCTTATTTTTAAAACTAGATGCTGTTGCCATAACAATTCCTAAGTCTATTGATGGCTCTGTTATTCTTAAGCCACCTGCTATGTTCAAATATACATCTTGTGTGCCTAATTGTAGTCCCGCTTTTTTTTCTAATACTGCAATTAACACAGCTAAGCGATTATAGTCAATTCCATTTGCGGTTCTTTTTGGATAGCCAAAAATTGTTCCGAGTGGTTAGAGCCTGCAATTCTACTAAAATTGACCTTGTTCCTTCCATGCTAGATACAATACAAGAACCGCGAAGGGTTATCCTCTCTTTCTGAAATTAAAATGTCTGAAGGATTTTCTATTTCACACATTCCTTCTTCCCTCATTTCAAACATTCCAATCTCATTTGTTGAACCAAATCTATTTTTTACTCCTCGCAAGATTCTATAAGAAAAATATCTTTCTCCTTCTATATATAATACTGTGTCTACCATATGCTCTAAAACTCTTGGTCCTGCAATATTTCCTTCTTTTGTAACATGTCCAATAATTATTGTTGTAATTTGTCTTGATTTGCAAACTCTCATAACTTGAGATGTAATTTCTCTTACTTGGCTTACACTTCCGAGCTGCTGCAGATATTTCTTCGGAATACATTGTTTGTATAGAATCTATAATTACTAATTTAGGATTTAGGTCTATTATTGCTTGATTTACAATGTCAATATCTGTTTCTCCTAAGAATAATATGTTTTCATTATTAATTCCAAGTCTATCTGCTCTCATTTTTATTTGTTCTGCAGATTCTTCTCCAGATACATATAAAACTTTTCCTTCTCCTTTTACTTTATCGCAAATTTGAAGAATTAATGTAGATTTACCAATTCCTGGCTCTCCACCGCAGTAGTATTAATGAGCCTTTTACTAGCCCTCCACCTAATACCCTGTCTAATTCATGAAATCCTGTAGAGGTTCTAATTGTCTCTTTTGCTTCATATGAATTTAATTTTTGTGGAATATTGCTTTTTAGGTCTTTTACTTTTAGACTGCTATTTTTGTTTTCTATAATTTTTTGCTCAAAAAAACTATTCCAACTATTGCAAGCTGGACATTTTCCAAGCCATTTAGAAGATTCGTATCCACATTCATTACAAACAAAAATTGTTTTTCCTTTTGCCATTTTTATGGATTTCCTTTCCTTAAAATTCATTTATTAAAGCAAGAAAAGTATAGCACATTTTTGCAAAATATGCTATACTTTTCTATTAATTTTATTTAAAGTTTATTTTTTACTTTTAAAACTAACTTCTTGGAATAGAAAATCATGTACTTTTCCCCAAGTAATGTCTTGATGTAAGAATTCATTTATTTCATCTTCTACTTTTTGTTGATATGGTGTTAATTCTACTTTGATTTCTTTGTTCCAATCAATTTCTTGTAACCAAAATGCTTTAAATTTACTCCAAAATCCTGCTTTTGTTGGTAAATTTCCGCCTACATTCATGATAGTTCCTGCATTTTCTGGATTTGTTTTTTCTACTTCAACTCCACCAAAAACACCTGATACTCCATTTATTTTTTCTGAATCTGCCATCTTTAATTCCTCCTTCGTAATTTATACAAATCGTTATTTTATTTATACTATATATTTTTTGAATAATCAAGTGATTTAAGCATATTTTTATATTAAATATTTGTTACACGTTTGTTACAATTCTGTTACAGTTGTCTATATCTAGCACAATATGGTCGTTTTCGGCTTTTTTACATATCCCTTTTTCAATTTTATTTTCTAAATTTTGAGCAGATTTTGCAAAGGCTAAAATATAATTTTGAGTATGCCCTACATAATTTCCGTCCTTTTTTTCTTCAAATAAAACTTCTACTTCTTTTCCAATATATTTTTTGTTATATTCCAGTTCGTTTTTGTTTGATAGATCTATTAGTTTTTGACTTCTTTCTTCTTTTATTTTTCCGTCAATTTGTCCTTCCATTCCGTGCTGCTTTTGTTCCTTTTCTTGGAGAATATTTAAAAATATGCATTTTGTAAAATTTTATTTCTTTTAAAAATTCATATGTTTTTTCAAATTCTTCTTCACTTTCTTGCGGAAATCCGAACAATTATGTCTGTTGTTAAAATAACATCTTTGTATGTATTTCTTAATCTTTCTACAATTTCTTTAAATTCTAAGCAAGTATATCTTCTATTCATTCTTTTTAGAGTTTGGTCACATCCACTTTGTAAAGATAAATGAAAATGATGGCATATTTTTTCTAATTTAGATAGCCTATTAATAAATTCTTCTGTAATTAAAAGTGGTTCTATTGAGCCTAAACGAATTCTTTCAATTCCTTTTATTTTATTAATTTCTTCTAATAAATCAATTAACCTATATTCTTCTTTAAAGTCTTTTCCATATGATGCTACATGTATGCCTGTTATAACTACTTCTTTTATACCTTTTTGTGCAATTTTTTCAATTTCTTCTACTATGATTTTAGGATTTCTGCTTCGTACTCTACCTCTTGCATATGGAATAATGCAATATGTACAAAATCTATCACATCCATCTTGTACTTTAATTACTGCTCTAGTTTTTTCTGTGTATGTTGTTTCACCTAATTCTACATATTCTTTTTGTGACATTACGTCTTCGATTTTTATATTTTTTTCTCTTTTTTCTATGTAATTTTCTACTTCTTGTACAATGTTTTTCTTTTCGTTGTTTCCTAATACTAAATCAATTTCTTCCATTTTTTTTAATTCGCTACTTGCTACTTGTACATAACAACCACAAGCAACTACAATTGCTTGTGGCTCTATTTGTTTTACTCTTCTTAGCATTTGCCTTGATTTTCTGTCTGACATATTTGTTACTGTACAAGTATTTATAATATAAATGTCTGCTTTTTGGTTTGCTTCAACTACCTTGTATCCATTTTTTATAAATTGCTCTATCATGGAATTGGTTTCATATTGATTTACTTTACAACCAAGTGTTATGAATGCTACTTTTTTCATTTCTTCTCCTATTTTTTTGCTTTTCCATCTAAAGCATCTAAATTTTCTAATGCTTTGCCTGTTCCTAATGCTACACAAGATACTGCATCTTGTGCAATCATTACATTAATTCCTGTTTTTTCTTGCAAAAGTTTGTCTAATCCGTCTACTAAACATCCTCCACCTGTCATATATATTCCTTTATCACTAATGTCTGATGCAAGTTCAGGTGGGGTTCTTTCAAGTACTGAATGAACTGCATCTACAATCATCATTGCTGGCTCAATTAATGCTTCTAACATTTCACTTGAACGGATTGTAATTGTTTTTGGAAGACCTGTTATTAGGTCTCTACCTCTAATGTCCATTTCTGTATCTTGTATTTTAGGAAATACACACCCTATATTTACTTTTAAGTCTTCTGCTGTTCTTTCCCCTATCATGATATTATGCTTTTTCTTGATGTATTTGACAATTGCTTCGTCAAATTTATCTCCTGCAACTTTTAAAGAGGTGTTTACAACAGAACCTCCGAAGGGAAATAACTGCAATGTCTGTTGTTCCTCCACCAATGTCTACTACCATGTTTCCACATGGTTTTGATATGTCTATTCCTGCTCCAATTGCAGCAGCTATTGGTTCTTCTATTAAATAAACTTTTCTTGCTCCTGCTTGTGAGGCAGCATCTATAACTGCTTTTTTTTCTACTTCTGTTACTTGTGATGGGATACAAATCATAATTCTTGGGGCAAATAGAAATTTTCCACAAACTTTGTTTATAAAGTGTTTTAACATTTTTTCGGTTACAGTATAATTAGAAATTACACCTTCTCTTAATGGTCTTGTTGCTACAATGTTTCCTGGTGTTCTTCCAAGCATTCTTCTTGCTTCTTGCCCTACTGCTAATACTTCTCCTGTGTTGTTATCGACTGCAACAACAGATGGTTCTCTTAGTACAATTCCTTTTCCTTTTACATAGGCTATTACTGTTGCTGTTCCTAAATCGATTCCTATATCTTGTCCCAACCCAAATTTAAACATCTTTATCTTCCCTTCACATTTTATTTTTCTTTTTTGTTACAAGTTTGTTACAATTATATTACAAGAGTTGTAATTTATCAATACTTTTATTTGAATTTTTTCATTTTTTGTATTATAATGTTACTGTTCAGACTTTAACTTGCTTGCTATAAAAAGTTCAATATATTTTTTATTTATAGCAAATCGTGGGGACCAGCAAATTACAGACTGTTAAAAAGCTCATTTTTTGGAGGAATTAATGAAACATTTTCAATTTATTTCTAAAAATGAATTATATACTAAAAATTTTGCAAAAAATTTAGCTTCTTACTTGAAAAGTAAAGATGTAATTGTTTTAACTCGGAGATTTAGGAAGTCGGTAAAACAAAATTTGTAGAGGGAATTTTAAGTTTTTTTGGACTAGAAAATGAAATTTCTAGCCCTACTTTTACTATTGTAAATGAATATAAAAAAGATAACATCAATATTTATCATTTTGATGTTTATCGCCTAGAAGATTCTTCTGAATTCTACGAAATCGGCGGAGAAGAATATTTTGAAAATGGCATTTGCATTATAGAATGGGGCGAATTAATAAAAGATGCTCTTCCAAAAGAATATTTGCATATTACTTTTGAGCGAGATGATAATGATGAAAATGTTAGAATATTAAATATAGATGCAAATTCAGATAGATGGGAGGATTATTTTGAAAATATTAAGTATTGATACATCAAGTAACATTTGTGGAATTTCAATTTTAGAAGAATCTAATTTAATTTGTAAATTAGATTCTAATTTAGGAACAACTCATTCTGAAAATTTAATGCCTATGATTAGTTCTGCTTTTGAAAAAACTAATTTATCTATTCAAGATATTAATTTATTAGTTTGTGATAAAGGTCCTCGGATCTTTTACAGGAATTCGTATTGGAATAGCCACTGCAAAAGCATTTCAAGATAGTTTAAATATTCCATGTATTGGTGTTAGTTCTTTAGAAGCTTTGGCATATTCAGCAAATAAAGAAGGATTTATTTTTAGCATAATAGATTGTAAAAATGGTAATTGTTATTTTGCTTTGTATGAAAACAAAAATGGTAATTATAACGAAATTATACCTCCTTCTACAAATACTGTAGAAAATGCCTTTGATTTATGTTTAAAAGTAATTCCAAGTGGATGTGATATCACTTTTGTTGGTGATGGTGTAAGTATATATGAAGAAACAATAAATAAATGTTTTCAAAATTTTAGATTTGAATTATGCAAGCAGAGTTGCTTAGATTCATATTCTTTAGGTTTAGTTGGACTTTGTAAATGGAAGGAAAATAAATTTGATGATTTATTGCCTCTTTATTTAAAAAAGCCTCAGGCACAAAAAATTTTACAAGAAAAATTAAAAAATATTAGTATTTCTAATATGACTATAAATGATTTAAATCTTATTTCTGATAGACTAAGTATTGATTTTGACGGATTTTGGGATGCATCTATTTTAAAGGATGAACTAAAAAGCAAAAATTCAAAATATTTAGTTGCAAAATTAAATGATAAGATAGTTGGCTTTGCTGGAATTAAAATTATGGTAGATGAAGCAGATATAATGAATATTGTAGTAAAGAAAGACTGTAGAAATGAAGGTATTGGCGGCTTTTTATTGAAAAGCCTAATTGACTTATCAAAGCAATTAGGCATGAATTCTATTAATTTAGAAGTTATGGAGGAAAATTATCCTGCAATTTATTTATACAAAGAATTTGGTTTTACAAAAGTGCGGAATTAGAAAATGCTATTATCAAGGGAAAAATGGTATTATTATGAAGAAAATTTGCTAATTTGATGGCAACTCTGTTCCCGTTGACAATTTTATAATTAAGTCCATGTTGTCGTCTTTTGCAGATTTGTTTTTTCTGATTGCTCCACATTTTTTGCATTTGAAAATTATAACATAGCCTTTTTTTCCATCAATTTCTAACCCGATAGGCTCTAAGTCTCCATGGCATTCTTCTTCCCTATCACCTGGGTTTTTATCTACATGTTTTGAGTGTAAACAGTGTGGACAATGGTTTCTACATGAGTAACCTAGTTTTGGTACTTTTTTTCCACAATGTTCACATACAAATTCTTCGTCTATTTCAATAAAGTTTCTTTGTTCCATTTTTTCTCCTAATATTTAAAATCTCCTCCACCTAAAAATTCTTTTAATAATGAATTTGATGGTATTATATCTTGTGGTATTGGTTTAAAGTATTTTAACATATTTATTAATCTTCTTGCCTCTGCATATTCTGGCTCACTTTGTTTTATTTCTTCTAATAGTGGCACAGCAATTGTTTTTAATGCTGATAATTCATAAATTAATGATGTGTTAAATATGCTATCTGATTCTTCTTGATATGGGAAAATGTTTTTTTCTTCTCCCCTGTTTACCATATTCCATGCACCAATTGTATGTTTTGCATTATATCCTCTAAATTGATAATCTCTTACAATTCTTCTTACTAGCCTTGTATCTGTTGTTGAAATTCTATTATATCTGTCCATATTTAACACTGTTAATGCACTTATATAAATTTTATATTTTTGGTCTTTTGCAATTTTACTTGTTAATTTATCGTTTAAGCAGTGTATACCTTCTATTACTAAAATTTCGTCTTGTGCTAATCTTAATTTTTTGCCATTATATCTTTTGGTTCCCTCATAAAAATCGAATTCTGGCATTTCTATTTCTTCACCATTTAGTAATTTAGTTAAGTGTGTATTAAATAATTCTAAATCTATTGCTTCTATACATTCAAAATCATAATTTCCATTTTCGTCTTTCGGATTATCTTTTCTTTCTACAAAATAGTTGTCCACAGAAATAGTTACTGGTTTAATTCTATTAATTCTTAATTGAATTCCTAGTCTTTGGGCAAATGTTGTTTTTCCAGATGAAGATGGTCCTGCAATTAATACCATTTTTACTTTTCTGTTTTTGGCAATTTCATCTGCAATATTTGCAATTTTCTTTTCATGTAAAGCTTCATCTAGCATAATTATATCTTTTATTGTTCCTTCTTCTATTGCTTTGTTTAGTTTATAAGCAGTGTTTACATTTAATATTTTGTGGATATCGTCATATTCATTTAATGCCCATGCTAATTTTTTGCTTTGAATTAGTTTTGGTAATTCTTCTGGTTTATTTGAATTTGGATATCTTAGCAATAATCCATCATCATATTTTACTATTTCAAATACATTTGTAATTCCTGTTCTATTTGCTAAAGTGCCATAGCAATAGTTATAATAGTCTTCACAAAAGTACATGTAAATTTCTTGATTTTCTTTTAAGTCAAATTGCAACTTGCCTCTTACTGTGTTATTTTTTTCAAAAAATTCTTCTGCTTCCTTCCTGTTCATAATTACTTGTTCTATTTTTAAATCTTTTTCAATGATTTCTTTCATACAATCTGTTAAGTTTTGAACAAGTTCTTCTGTTATTTCTACATCTTCAATTTCAAAAAACATAGAATTTGGTAATTGATAATTTACTATCATTCCTTTTCTAGGATATAATTTTTCAAATGCCATACCTAAAATATAAATTAAGGTTCTTCGATAAATTTTTGTTCCTTCTTTTGATGCAATATTAATTAATTTTATTTCCCCACTTTGTTTTATTTTATATCCTAAATTAACATACTCATTGTTAAATGTTGCTCCAATAACAGTATGCTTGCTTTTTTCTATTTCATCTTTTAATAGTTCTTGTATTGTTACTTCACAATTTATTTCTATTGTTTTGTCTTGATATTGTATTTTCATAGATTTCCTCCCTTTTGTTTTATATTATTATTTTATCTTAAATATAAATATAAGTCAAATTGTTATATTTTTATTTTTTATGGATATACTTTTATAAATATGTATTTTTAGGAGGTTTGTTATGGATTTAGAAAGAATTAATAATATTGTTAACCAAAATGAGAAATTTGATGTATTTTATAATGAAAGAGCTGTTTGGATTCAAGAAATTAATGAAAATAACCAAATGGCTAAAGTTGGTTTTGTTGATAATTTTGAAGAAAAAGATGTTTTTATTAAGGATTTGTATGAAAGGACATTGTAAAAAAACGGAATAAAGATTTTCTATGCAATAAAATTGCTTAGAAAATCTAAATTCCGCATAATTATCTTCTACG
>CANQPY010000056.1 GCA_947625835.1 uncultured Clostridia bacterium
TTTTTAGATTTAATAAATTGAACATTATTACTAAGAATTCAAAGTAAAAAACTGAACATTTTCACTAAGAATTCACACATTTGTTGAATTTTTTTGTCTTTTTTGTGAATTTTTGTTACAGTTCAGACTTTATTTAATCTTCATTTAATTTTTTAACTACTTTTTCTACATCAATTCCATGTACCTGGCAAGCTTCCTCTAATGTTTCCATTTGTGAAGCAGGGCAACCCAAACAATGCATTCCAGCTTCTAATAAAATATCTGCTTTTTCTGGTGCCTTTTCTAGAATCTCTCCAATTAAAGTATCTTTATTAAATTCCATAATTGTTTTCCTTCCTTTCATATTTTATTTTTAAAAATAAAAATCTTTTAAAATTTAATATAATAAATTTTATCATATTTTTTTAAAAAAGTATAGACAAATTAAAAAAAATATAGTATTATGTAAAAAACTTCGAAAGGCGGTGACAATATTTTTAAATTAATCGATCTATTTTTTATCACTTTTATTATTTATCTTTTCATTACTTTATATTCATTTTATACATTTTTTGATATCATTATTTTTCACAATAAGCAAGGTGCAAAATTAAAAATCAAAAAAAATTCTTTTTAAAATTTAATCTACGGAGGTGTTTTATTATCTTTTTAAAATACATCAAGAAGTTTGCTTTTATTATTCTATTTTATCTTTTATTTAATCTACTTACTTTTAAATTATTTTTACCAATCTTTACAGCAAAAGAAGTTATTATTTCTTATGGCATTCATCCATTTGATATTTGTTCTAAAAATCCAGAATTATGGAAAATATTAAAACTCACATATATTTTTTGTTCTTCTTTTTCTTTTATTATTATTGGTCATTTTATATACACACGATTTTTAACAAAATTTGCTTTTTTTAAAAATCCTTGTAAGTCAAAAAAATCAAATTTAATTTATTATAAACCAAACTCAAAAGAAGAATTACATTTATTAATTGGAAAAAACTTGCAAGGAAATAATATCTATCTTCCTGAAAAAGGGTTATATCAAAATTTTTTAATAACTGGTACTATCGGCTCTGGAAAAACTTCAAGTGCAATGTATCCTTTTACCAAGCAATTAATGGAATTTAATTCTAATAATCCAAAAAATAAAATCGGAATGCTCATATTAGATGTTAAAGGCAACTTCTATCATCAAGTTAAAGAATATAGTAAACAATTTCATTTAGAAAAAGACTTAATTGTAATTAGGTTAAAGTCAAATATTCATTATAATCCCTTACATAAGCCAAAATTAAAGCCACAAGTACTTGCAAACCGCTTAAAAAATATCCTTTTACTTTTTTCAGAAAACAATACAGAATCGTATTGGCTTGATAAAGCAGAAGAAATTTTAACAGAGTGTATAAAATTATGTAGGCTTTACAACAACAATTATGTTACTTTTTCGGAAATTCATAAATTAATAACTATTCCAGATTATTACAAAGAAAAAATTGAAATTTTGCGAAATTTATTTATGGCTTCAAAATTGTCAACCTCGCAAATTTACGAATTAAACTCTAGTTTGAATTTTTTCCAAAAGGAATTTGAAAATTTAGATAGCAGAACAAAAGGAATTTTAATTTCTGAAATTACACGTATTACAAATTGCTTTGTTTCTGATTATGATGTAATGAAAACTTTTTGTTCATCTAAAGAAGAACTTTCTTTTACTGGATTTTCTGAGGTTATAAAAAAAGGAAAAATTGTTGTTTTAAACATGAATATTTCTGAATATAATTCTCTTTCTAAAATAATTGCAGCATATTTAAAGCAAGACTTTCAAACAGAAATTATTTCTAATTTATCAAAGCCTTATCCTAAAACAACTGCATTTATATGTGATGAATATGATAAATATGTTACAAAAGCAGATGGTGAATTTTTCTCTTTAAGTAGAGAAGCAAAATGTATTAATATAGTAAGCACACAAAGTTATTCTTCTTTGAAAGCTACTTTAAAAGAAGATGCACAATTAAAAGTTGTTACACAAAATTTAATTAACAAAATATGGTTTAGAACTGATGATATTTTTACAATTGAAGAAGCTCAAAAACAATTAGGAAAAGAAGAAAAGCAAAAAACTTCTAAAAGTATTTCTGAAAGTGCCAAAAATACTAATTTTAGTTACATTACTAATACTTTAAATTCTAAAGATTCAAATATTTCTGAAACTTTTAGTACTTACTTGCAAAATGATTATATTTTTGAAACAAACTTTTTTACTCAAAATTTAGAAACTTTTTCAGCACTTACTTTTTTATCTGATGGAAATAAAATTTATCCACCAGAAAAATTGCAAATGCTCCCATATTTTAAAAATAGAAAGGACTGATTTTATTGAAGAAAAAATTTTTATATATTATTTTAATGTTTTTATTATTTTTATGCGTTTTGGACTCTCATGTATTTTCTGCTTGGGGTGATCCTGAAATTGTAACTAAAATTAATTCTGCTTTTGAGAATATAAAAAAATGGCTAATTACTATTTCTACACCTGCTGCAGCAGTTGCAGTTGGCACAGGAGTATTTATGAAAAAATTTAGTTTTGGTGACGAAGAAAAAATTCGAACTGGTAAAAAATTAATTAAAGGTTCTTTATTTTCTTATGGTTTTATTTTAGCAATTGACTTAATTTTATCAGCTATAAAATCATTAGTTAGCTAAAAAGGAGGTTTTTTTTGGAAAATTCAAGTGATATAACACAAATTATTATTAATACAATTAATACTATATTTGAAACTTTATTTAGTTCAATTGATAATAATCTTTATTCTGTATTAGATAAAATTACATTTGTTAATTCTGATATTTTATATGACAAAAATTTCGAAACGCTTTTTGGTACTTCTAGCTCAAATGGAATTTTGTTAATTGCAAATTCATTTTTACTTGCTTTTATTTTGTATTATTCTGCAAGATATTTGCTTGCTCACTTTACATATACACAATCAGAAACTCCTTTAAGCTTTATCATTAAGTTGATTTTATGCGGAATTTGTATGAATTTTTCTTTTTTCCTTGTAGAAACAATGCTTAATCTAAATGCAAATGTATCTGATGCTATTAAAGCATTGGGAACAACTTTATTTAACAAGAATATTGGTTTTTCAGAATTAATTACTACAATTAATACAAATTTTGCAATTGATACAAATTCGCTTAATATTTTTTCTATTGATGGACTAATAAAAGGAACTTTAAGTATTTCTCTCTTAAATTTGGTATTTTCTTATTCTTTAAGGTATATTATAATTAAAGTTTTTGCTCTTCTTTCTCCTTTTGCATTTTTATCTTTAAGTTTAAGCAAAACAAGTTGGTTTTTCAAGGCATGGTTTAAAAATCTATTTTCTTTACTATTTATTCAAATTATTGTATCTCTTGTTTTATTAATTCTATTTTCTATGGATTTTTCTTCTACTAATTTATTTTCAAAGTTTGTTTATGTTGGTGGCATTTATGCTTTAATAAAAACAAATTCTTTGGTTCGTGATTTTATAGGTGGGATTTCCACAGAAGTTTCACAATCTGTGAAAAACTTTGTTGGTTTTAAATCTTAATTGTGGATAAAAAGGAGGCTTTATGAAATTTATTTTTCCGCAAAATTATAATTTTAAAAATAAGTTCTTAGGTGTAATTGATTATACTACTGCTTTTGTAAATCTTATTTGGGATATTATTGTTTTTACAATTTCTAATTTACTTTTTTCTAATTGGGCATTAAAAATTTTTATATTAGTAATTTTTTGCTTTCCCCTACTTTTGTTTAGTTTTGCTGGTTTTAATGGAGAAAATATTATTTATGTTTTTTCTTATTTTTTACGTTTTCTTTTAAGACAAAAATTATTTCTTTATAAAAAGTAAAATAGTTCTTGAATTTTTTGTCTAAAAAAGTTATAATTTTAATTACTAACTTGATTGATATAAAAGGTAGGGTGATGTAATGAAATTAGAACAAAAAGATAAATCTCTTTTATTTTCAGAAACAATGGTTCCAGATATATTTTTTTCTGAGCATTTACCTAATATGCCGGGAGATTATTTAAAAATTTATTTATATATTGCTTTTTTGTCAAAATATGATAAAGATATTAAGTTAAATGATTTATCAAAAAAATTAAATATTCCATTAAAAACAATTAATGATGGATTTAAATATTTAGAAGAAAATAATTTAATTTTGAAAAAATCTACTGGATATATTATAATAGATTTGCAAGAGGCTACTTTGCACAATTTATATACGCCTAATTTAACTATGTCTAAAGAAAAAATTGAGCAAAATGCTAAAAATCAATCTAGAGCAAAAGCAATTGACCATATTAATAATATATATTTTCAAGGCATTATGGGACCTTCTTGGTATAATGATATAGATTTATGGTTCACAAAGTATGGGTTTGACGAACAAGTTATGATTTCTTTATTTGATTATTGCTACAACAAAAGTGCTATGCATAAAAACTATGTAAAAACAGTTGCAGAGGCTTGGTCATCAAATAAAATTAAAACTTGGTCAGATTTAGATAAATATTATCAAAAACAAGAAAATTTGAATAAATTCAAAAAAATAATTAGCAAAAAAATGGGTAAATACAATGGTCTTACTCAATATGAAGAAGCTTATATCGAAAACTGGGTTGAAAATTTTGGTTATGATATGAGTGTAATTGAATTAGCCCTAAAGCGTACTACTTTAAAACAAAATCCTACTTTTGAATATATAAATAATATTATAACTGACTGGCATGATAGAAATTTAAAAACAGCTCAAGAAGTATCTTTATTTTTAGAAGAACGAAAAAAACAAGAAAAATCAGTTAAAGATTTAAAATCTAAAGTTCATAAAATAAATTATAAACAACGAAATTATGATAATTTAGATTTCTTATATGCAAATAATACAGAAATAAATAAGGAGGCCTAAATGTCAAATAATGAAGTTTTAAATTCTCTTCTTAGGGAATATGAGCAAAAAAAATTAAGAGCAGAATTGGATTTAGAAAAAAGAAAAGAAGATTTGTACAAACAATATCCAAAACTTCAAGAAATTGAAGAAGAATTAAATAACTTTGCAATACAAACTAGTAAAAATATTCTTTTAAATAAACACTTTTCTTTGTTAGATTTAGACGCAAAAATTAAAGAATTAAAAAAAGAAAAAGAAGCAATTTTAATAAATGCTAATTTGCCTTGTGATTATTTAACACCAAAATTTGAATGTTCTATTTGCAAAGATACTGGTTATATTTGGAAAGATAATTATAAAAGTGAAATGTGTAATTGCTTAAAGCAAAAATTGTTGGACTATGCTTTTAATAATTCAAATTTGTCAAATTTGGAAAAAGAAAATTTTAATACATTTAATTTACAATTTTTTTCTAACGAAACTGATTTAGCAAAATATCATTTTAATATTTCTCCACGAAAAAATATGGAAAATATAAGAAATAAATGTATTAATTTTATAGAAAATTTTAATAATCCAGATACTAAAAATTTACTTTTTACTGGTAATACTGGTTTACGGCAAGACTTTTATGTCCAATTGTATTGCTAAGGAATTATTAAAACTTGGAAAAACTGTTCTTTATCAAACATCTCCTGTTTTACTTGAAAATGTAATTGATTATAAAATGAATAGACAAAAAGAAGTAGATTCTACAATTTATAATTCAATTTTTAATGTGGATTTGTTAATTATTGACGATTTAGGAACAGAAAGTTTAAATAGTATGAAACTTAGTGAATTATTTACTATAATAAATACTAGAGCCCTAAATTTAAATGGAAAAATAACTAAAACGATTATTTCAACTAATTTAGATATTAAAGATATTTTTAATACTTATGAAGAAAGAATCCGGTTCTAGAATTGCTCGGATATTATGACATTTATTTTTTCTTTGGTGATGATTTAAGATTTAAAAAGGTCTAACTTTATATAGTTAGACCTTTTTTATATTTTTATTTTATATTTCTAGTTGCGTTCCTTCTGTTTCGTCTATTTCTTGACTTAATGTTTCTACACTTACTACTTTTCCATCATTTGTTCTCATTAATGTAACACCTTGTGTAGATCTTCCTAAAATACTAATATCATTTACTTTTAGCCTTATAATAGTTCCTGTATCTGTTACTAACATTACATCATCACCTTCTACAGCAATTCTTACGCCTACTAGTTTTCCAGTTTTTGGTGTGATTTTGTAAGTAATAACTCCTCTACCACCTCTGTTTTGCACTCTATATTCGTCTAGTTCTGTTCTTTTTCCAAATCCGTTTTCTGTGATAGCAAGTAAGGTTGCTTTTCCGCCACTTATAACAGATTCCATTCCTATTACTTCATCATCTTCATCTAATTTAATTCCAATAACACCTTGAGATACTCTACCAACTGGTCTTACATCTTTTTCGTCAAATGTAATACAAATACCATTTCTTGTAACTAATATTACATTGTCTTCTCCATCTGTTAATCTAACATCAATTAATTCGTCATTTTCTTTTAGTGTAATTCCTTGAAGTCCTGTTTTTCTAGTTGAATCATATTCTTTTAAAGGTGTCTTTTTTATTAAACCATTTTTTGTTGCCATTAATAGATATTTTCCTTCTGCAAAGTTTTGAAGTGGAATAACTGCAGATACTTTTTCTCCTGGGTCTAAACTTAATAAATTAACAATTGCTGTTCCTCTTGCTGTTCTTCCTGCTTCTGGTACTTCATAGCCTCTTAGTCTATATAGTTTTCCTTTATTTGTGAAGAATAAAATTGTGTCATGAGTTGAAGCTGTAAAGATTTGTTTTACAAAATCTTCTTCTCTGGTTGCCATTGCAGTAATTCCTTTTCCGCCTCTTTTTTGACTTTTATATGTGTCAATTGGCATTCTTTTGATGTATCCAAAGTGTGTTAAGGCAACTACACATTGTTCTTCTTTTACTAAGTCTTCTACGTCTATTTCTCCTTCTGCTGCTACAATTTTTGTTTTTCTTTCATCTCCAAATTTGTCTCTTATTTCAATTAGTTCTTCTTTAATTATTTCAAATACTAATCTTTCACTATTTAGGATATCTCTTAAATGTGCAATTAATGCCATTAATTCATTATATTCTTCTTCTATTTTCTCACGTTGCAAACCTGATAATGTTTTTAATCTCATGTCTAAAATTGCTTGTGCTTGCACATCAGATAGTCCAAATCTTTCCATTAATCTTTCTTTTGGGTCATCATAAGATGAACGAATTATATTAATTACTTCGTCAATGTTATCTAATGCTATTTTTAAACCTTCTAATATATGTGCTCTTGCTAGTGCTTTGTCTAATTCAAATTGTGTTCTTCTTAAAATAACATCTTTTCTATGGTCAATATAACAATCTATGCATTGTCTTAATGTTAATATTTTTGGCTCTCCATTTACTAATGCAAGCATTATAATTCCAAAGGTTGTTTGCATTTGAGTATGTTTGAATAATTGGTTTAATACTACTTGTGCATTTGCATCTCTTTTTAGTTCAATTACAACTCTTACTTTATCAATTCTATCTGATTCGTCTCTACATTCGGAGATTCCTTCAATTTTTCTTTCTTTTGATAGGTCAGATATTGTTTTGATTAGATTTGCTTTGTTTACTTGATATGGCAAAGAAGATACAATTATTCTTTGTCTATTTCCAGCCATTTCTTCAATTTCTGTTTCTGCTCTTAATGTTATTTTTCCTTTTCCTGTTTTATATGCTTCTTTAATTCCTTCTATACCTAAAATTAATCCTTCTGTTGGAAAGTCTGGTCCTTTAATAACAGTCATTAAATCTTCGTCTGTTACTTCGTCTTCATCAATTACTTTTATAATTCCGTTTATAACTTCTGTTAGATTATGTGGTGGAATGTTTGTTGCCATACCAACTGCAATTCCTGAAGAACCATTTATTAAAAGTGCTGGTATCCTTGCGGGTAATACGGTTGGCTCTTGTAACCTGTCATCATAGTTTGGCATAAAGTCTACTGTGTTTTTTTCAATGTCTGTTAGCATATATTCTGAAATTTTAGCCATTCTCGCTTCTGTGTACCTCATTGCTGCTGCTCCATCCCCATCAACAGAACCAAAGTTTCCATGTCCATCAATTAACATGTATCTCATTGAAAAGTCTTGTGCTAGCCTTACCATTGCATCATATACTGATGAGTCTCCATGTGGGTGATATCTACCAAGTACAGAACCTACAGTGTTTGCACATTTCCTATATGGCTTGTCTGATGTAATTCCGTCTTCGTGCATTGCATATAAAATTCTTCTATGTACTGGTTTTAATCCATCTCTTACATCTGGAAGTGCTCTTGATACAATAACACTCATGGCATAGTCAATATAGGCTGTTCTCATTTCTTTTTCGATGTCTCTTTCTATAATTTTTCCGTCCATTCTCTCTTGTCTCTCGTCCATTCTATTTCCTCTTTTCCTTTATTTTTCTACATTTGTATTATACTAAAACAATTTGTTTTTTGCAAGTAAATTATGTGGAAATTGTTGAATTTGTGTTAATCTTTGCTATATTATACTTTATATTTTGAGTAATTTAATAAATAAAGTGTTAGATTAGAAAAAAGATATGATTAATATTATCATATCTCTTAAAATTTATATAATCCTAGAAGTTTGTTCCTGTTTCATCAAATGGTATAAATTTGTTTACAACACTTTCTGGTTGTACTTCTTCTGATTTAAACATCATAAATGATGTGTTGATTTTATTTTCTACTAATTGTTCTACTTCTTCTTGCGAAGCATGCTCTGCTAATACTAATTCACTTACTAATATTTGCTTTGCATTGTTTAACATTTTCTTTTCTCCTGTTGATAATCCTTTTTCTTTTTGTTTAAAGCTTAAATTTCTTACTACGTCAGCAACTTCATAAATATCTCCACTTTTCATTTTGTCCATGTTATCTCTATATCTTTTATTCCAGTTTTTGTCCATTTGTGTTTCATCTTTTTCTAATACTTCAATTACTTTATCTGCTGAACTTTTATCTATAATATTTCTTACACCTACTGTTTCTGCCTTAGCAGTTGGTATCATTACTTTTACTTCACCTGGCATCTTCAATATGTAATAAGATTGTTTCTCTCCTAAAATATCTTTTTCTTCTATTGAATCGATTACTCCTGCACCATGCATTGGATATACAATCTTGTCTCCTACATTAAACATGTAAGTCACTCCTTTCAGTATTTGATAATTTAGTGAAAAAAAATATAATAAAGTTATGTAAATACTATTAAATAACTTTATTGGATTTTTTAACCATATTTATTATACTACAAAAAATGGTAAAAGTCAAAGCCTTTACCATTATTTTTTATGTATATTTTCTCTGTTATCCTTGTCTTTCTAAGGAAATATTTTTTTACTTTTTTAATCTTTTCTTGTTGAACCAAATCCTCCTACTCCGTAGTTTGACATTAACTTAATAAAAATATCGTCTGTAAGTCTTGAAATATAGGCTTAAAATTTTGTCAACTTT
>CANQPY010000057.1 GCA_947625835.1 uncultured Clostridia bacterium
TGTATTATTATTTTTATAAAATCCAGTATTCTCAACGATTTGCTGTTTGGTGTCAATAAATTATCGGCACTCCTGCTCCACTTCCTCCGCCAAATGGTAATCTATATTGTATTGCTTCTTCTTTTTCTCTCTTTTTATATTCGTCTATTGTTTCCCCTTTAAATTCACTACCACCTGCTGCAAATCCAAATGACACCTTTGAAATTGGAATAATAACAATATTGTTTGATGTTTCTATTGGTTCTCCGATAATAGTATTTACATCAATCATATCTTGTATACTATTCATAGCTGTAACCATAAGACCTTCTATTGGATGTTCGCTCATTATTTTCCTTCACCCCTTTTTTCTTTTCTTTATTTAAAATATAAATGATATTTATAATATGGCTTATTTTTATATCAAATATACCTGAAATATCGATATTTACCAAATTTTGATTACTATAAATTGGTTTAATTTGAAATTTTTGATTTTCAAATTTTTTTACTTTCTTATGCAAAATAATTGCTATAATTGTACTAAGTGCTGGAACAAGAATTGATGTTAAACTAGCATTTTCTGTTCCGATATCTACATACAATTTAATTTTTTTTATACCTATATTTAGCTCTTTGACTGCAACCAAAGCTTTTTTGTCAAATTGTTTATTATTTTGAATTAATTTCAAGTCTATTTTTTTTATTTTCTCTTTTAGCTTTAATTTTTCCAATTTGTTTTTTGTAATATTAACTTTAAAAATTGGAATAAATTTTAAAATTAGCAATTTTATTATAACTTCATAGTCTTTGTTAATATGTCTTGGCATTTGTTGAGACCTAAATTTAAAATTTTTTATTTCAATTTGTATTGTAGAAAGTAACAGTAAAATATTAGCAATTATAATAAATAAAATAATAAAAAGAAAAACCAATTATATCGCCTTCTTTTATTTTTGGTGATTTATAATCAGTTTTTCCATTTTTTTCTTTTTTATTCATTTGTATTTAGAATTTTAGGTTTAAAAATTTTATTTTTTATTTTTTCTATTAGTCTTCTAAAGAAACCTTTTTCTGGTCCAGTATATATTGTAAGTTCTGTAGTATTTGCATCTCCTTGTTTATATTCATCTGTATCCATAAATGTAATTGCTTCGTTTTGAAGTTTCATTAATAAATTTACTGTTTCAAATGCATTTAAAGTTTTGTTTTTACTTGCTTCATAGATACTATCTAGCTCTTTTCTCATTTGAGCATATTTTTCTTCATCTACTTCTTTAATTGGTACTAATTTTTCCTCTAATAATTTTATTGTCTCCATAATTGTTTTTGAAATATCTGTTGGTTCATTGTTATTCATAATACTTTTCCTCCGTTCATCTTTATTTATTTTTTCTACTGTAATGTCTCCAAATAGTTTTTCTTGAATTGTTTCGACCTTATTTCTTCTAGATAATTCAAGTAATCCAGAAAATGCTGTTACAACTTCTTGCTTATTATGTTGTTTTAAAGAAAATAATTTATTAAAAATAAATTTCTTTTGTTTTACTAATACTTTAAACATTTCTTTTACTTTGCTAGCAACAGTATAATTATCCGTAATTGCTATTTTTTCAATATTTTTAGCATTTTTATTTAATTTTACACTAGTTCTTTCAATTAAATTTTTATAAACATCTGGTATGATATTTTTGTCATACTCCTTTTCTAGCATTTGCTTTGGCAGTTTTATTTCTTCTTGTTGTTTAAAATATCTTTTCGAAAATTCCGTATAATTTTCTTTTAATACCTTACTTATTTCTTTAAATTTTTTATACTCAATAATTCTTCTAATCAGTTCTTCTTCTGTTAATTCTTCTTCCTCTTCTTCCTGCTTTGGTAACAAATTTTTAGACTTAATATATAATAATGTAGATGCCATTAATAAAAACTCGCTTGCTACCTCTAAATTTAATTTTTCTTGCTCTTTCAAATAATCAATATATTGATCTGTTATCTGGCTTAAATTAATATCATAAATGCTCATCTTATTTATATCAATTAAATGGCAAAGTAAATCTAACGGGCCTTCAAAATTATCAATTTTTATTGCATATTTTTTAGTTTCTAATGTTAAAATTGGCATTTAAAATTTTCTCCTTTTCGTCAATGTCAATGTGGGGACAGGCACCAATACCACCAAAATGTCAACGTGGGGACAGGCACTATTACCACATACGCTATTACCACTTTTCTTCCATTGCTTTTTCTATATTTTCTAATTTATAACCTTTTTTTAATAGATATTGCTTGATTTCTTCTTGTTCCATAGAAGTAGATTTTTTATTTGATATGTTTTCAGCTGATTTTATTTCATATTCTTCTATTTCTTCTCTATTTTCATAAATATAATCTTCTATCTCGCTTTTGCTTAATCCTTTTGCTAATAATTTGTATTCTATTTCTTTTTGGCATAAGTTCTTTAAAGCTATGAAATTATTTATTGTTTTTCTTATGAATTCTTTGTCGTCAATGTATTTGGCTTCTTTTAAATATTCAATGATGTCTTCTAACATGTTTTCGTCAATTTCATTTGAAAATTTTCTACGAATTTCTTGCTCTGTTCTTTTTTTATATAGTATATATTTTAATACTTTCGTTTTTTCTTTATCAAATTCTTCTACGGTATACATTATTTTTCCTTCCTCTTTTTACATTTTACTATAAAAATTTTTAAATAGCAATTAAATTTGTAATTATTTTTTTAATTTACAAAACTCTTTTTATTTTTAAATATTCTTTTAATGCTGTTTGTAATAATTTTGAAAAATTAATATTTTGTGCTTCTGCAAGTTTGTTTAACCATTGTGGAATAGTTAAAGTTTTTTTTACCGCCTGTTCATCTAACTCATTCCTAACTAATGGCATCCATACATTTACTAAAACTGTTTTTTCATTTTTATTACATTTAATATTTTCTAATGATGTAGGTTCTGGAATATGTTTTTCATCATTTTCCATATCATATAATACTAAACCTAATACTTCATTTGCATTTTTTATTGCCTCTTCTGTTGTACTTGCAGATGAAAATACTCCTGGTAAGTCTGGAAAACTAATATTTATTCCATCCTTGCCATAATTAAATATTGCTACAAATTCATAATTTTCTTTCATTTTCATTCTCCTTTTTTATTTAAATTCTATGTTTGATTGTTTTTCAATATTTTTTATTGTTCCAATTGGTATCGGATTTTTACTTGTTGATATTGTTACCATTTTTTCTTCATTTGGTTTAATAAATATATGATGGCTACCTCTAATTCTTTTTTCTGTCTATCCATTATCAATTAGAATTTTCATTACTTTTTTTGGTGAATATTTTTTCATATAGTTTGCCTTCTTTCTTATTATTTTATACGTATTTTTTGTACGTGTCAAGTTTTTTTATAAAAAAAGGAGCAAAATCTTTTATTAAACCTACTTAATAAAAGATTTGCCCCCTATAAATTAATTTCTTTTAATCTTCTATGTCGTCTTCATTTTCTTCATCTACGTCTGGTAGTTCTTCGCCTAAGCTTTTTTCAAAAGCTTTTTCAAAGTTTTCTCTAACTTTTGCTTCAACTTCTTTTAAAACATCTTCGTTGTCTTGTAAATATTTTTTTACATTTTCTCTACCTTGACCAATTCTTTCGCCATTGTAACTAAACCATGAACCTGATTTTTCTATGATGTCTAAGTTTACTGCCATGTCTAAAATGTTACCTGCTTTTGAAATTCCTTCGCCATAGACTACGTCAAATTCTGCTTCACGAAATGGTGGTGCTACTTTGTTTTTAACTACTTTAACACGCACACGACTTCCTTTAAATTCTCCATCTTGTTTAATGTTTTCTATTTTTCTAATGTCCATTCTGACAGAAGCATAAAATTTTAATGCGCGACCTCCTGTTGTGGTTTCTGGATTTCCAAACATTACTCCTATTTTTTCTCTTAATTGGTTAATGAATATTAAAACTGTTTTTGTTTTGTTTAATGCTCCTGCTAATTTTCTTAATGCTTGTGACATTAACCTTGCTTGTAGTCCCATATGAGAATCTCCCATGTCTCCATCTATTTCTGCTTTTGGAACTAAAGCTGCTACAGAGTCTACTACTATTACATCTAATGCTCCACTTCTTACTAGGCTTTCTGTAATTTCTAATGCTTGCTCTCCAGTATCAGGTTGGGATACAACTAGGTTGTCTATATCTACTCCTAATTTTTTTGCATAAATTGGATCTAAAGCATGCTCTGCATCTATAAATGCTGCTTCGCCTCCCGCTTTTTGTGCTTCTGCAATAACATGTAATGCTAATGTTGTTTTTCCAGAAGATTCTGGTCCATAGATTTCGATTATTCTTCCTCTAGGTACTCCTCCTATTCCTAAAGCTATGTCTAAGCTTAATGCACCTGTTGGTATTGCTTCTACCTCCATTGCTTTAAATTCTCCTAGTTTCATAACAGAGCCTTTACCAAATTGTTTTTCTATTTGGCTCATTGCCATTTCTAATGCCTTCTTTTTTTCTGTGTTTGCTTCCATAATTTCCTCCTTAAAATAATTGAACTTTTGTTTGTTTGATTTAATTATATAACAAAAATTTGTTTTGTCAATACTTTTTTGCAAATTTTTTTATATTCTAGGAAAGTCTGAATTAGAAAATGATAGACTTTCCGTAGAAGATAATATTGCCAATACTTAAATTAAATAACATTTTTATTTATACCAGCCTTCTATTCCGTAAAATTGGTAAAACCAATTTGGGTTAATTTCTCCGACTAGTTCTGAACTATATACCACTTTATATTTATTATTATACAAACTGATATATGGGGCTTCGGATTTATAAATTTCTCCTATTTTTGCATATTTTTCTTTTAGTACATTTTCATCTGATGTATTTTCTACTTCTTTCATTATATTGGTAATTTCTTCGTTTTGATAGTTAGCTATATTTCCTTCACCAAAATAAGTACTAAGATTTGGGCTGGTAGAAAGTGTCATAGTGCACAAAGCTATATCAAAATTTCTATTATTTATGCTTTCATTGTATTGTTCATCACTTGCTTTTATAATATTTATTCTAATTCCTTGTGAATCTAATTGTTGCTTTATATTTTCTGCAACTGCTACTTTTGATGAGTCACTTGCTCTAACAAGTAAATTTAATACTAATCTTTCTGTTCTATAGTTTTCTGTTATTTGCCAATAGCCAGAACGATAAGTCCATTTGTTGTCTACTAGAATCTGCTTTGCCTGTTCTTTGTTATATCCACTGCTTGCTTCTTGACCTTGTCCTAACCAATTACCATAGTCTAAAGGAAAATTACTTGAAAAACATTTATTACTAAAAATATTAGATACAATGTTTTCTTTGTCTATGGAATATGATATTGCTTTTCTTACTTCTGTTTTTGATAAAAAGTAATTTTGCGTGTTAAATGCTAAAAAAGTGTGTTCTCTTCCTTTTAATTCTTTTATTCCATATCCGATAGTTCCAATATATTCTTGTAAATTGTTATTATCAGTAGCAATTAAATCAACATTTCCCATTTTAAAGCTATTGTATAATTCTCCTACTGAAGAATATAAAT
Organism: uncultured Clostridia bacterium; assembly: GCA_947625835.1. Classification (GTDB taxonomy): domain Bacteria; phylum Bacillota; class Clostridia; order TANB77; family CAG-508; genus CAG-269. Next base: position 5,593 of record CANQPY010000057.1, read on the forward strand.
TAACTGTAATTTTTTCAGGTGTTAATTCTACTTCTTTTTGCCACCAACTTGTATTTTTTGCTAAAGTTATGTATGAATCTTGTGCTTCTGTAATTATAAACTTGCCTGTTCCAACAGGCGAAGCATTTTTATCAGTATTTGAAAAGTCTACGCCACTATAATAGTCATTTGATAGAATAGGAAATGTTAATTGATATTCAAAAAAAGGAACGTCTCTGTCTAATTTAATTTTTATTGTGTAATCATCAATTATTTCTACTTCTGTTACATACTGCACATTATAAGAATAAATTGACGATATTTCTTTTAAGCGATCTATTGTAAATCTGACATCTTCTGATGTGAATTTTTGTCCATTTGACCATTTAACATTTTCTCTTAATTTTATCAAATATGAATTGTCGCTTTGCTTTGCCCATTCTTTTGCTAAACATGCTTGTGCCTTATAATCTGATGTTAAATCAATTAATGGCTCATAAATCAATTTTGTTATATCTTGTACATTTTTATTTTTACTAAGTATGGGATTTATTGTATCAAATCCGTGCAATTCCTAATTTTAATTCTGTGTTTTTTTCTTCTTGATTACTTATATATTCTTGTTCTTGCTTTTTTTCCTCTTCGTCTTGCCTTATTTTAAAAATTGCAAATAGTAAGAGTCCAATAATAAAAATGGCAAAAACATATTTTATCCAATTTGATTTCATGTTCCACCTCAATTCTTTTGTAATCATATCTTAATTTTGATTATTTTTCAAGACTTTTGCAAAATCTTTCTTATATTTAATACAAAACAGGCTGTAATTATTACAGCCCGCCCAAATTTCTTTTTTATTATGTTCTGGATTCTACAATTAATTTAATACCTGTTCTGTCTTCTCCCTCTACTTCTACCTCTGCAAATGCTGGTATACAAACTAAATCTACTCCAGCTGGTGCAACAAATCCTCTTGCTATTGCCACTGCTTTTACTGCCTGATTTAGTGCTCCTGCTCCAATTGCTTGCATTTCTGCTTTGTTTGATTCTTTTACTAATCCAGCAATTGCTCCTGCTACTGAATTAGGGTTTGATTTTGATGAAATTTTTAAAATTTCCATTTTCTTTTGCCTCCTATAATTTTTATTTTTTTGTTGCAACTTTCATGATTCATATTTTACATTATTTGGAAATGTTTGTAAAGTGTTTTTTGGAAATTTTTAGGAAATTTCATCGCAATTTTTATCCTATTTCGACAGCAGACTTCAATTTTTCTATAAATTTATTCTTTTTATACTTTTTACCTTATTATTAGCATCATCTATGTCAAAGATAACTCCATTTAACATTGCATCTCCATCTGCAATTTTGTATTTTTCAGGAAGAGTTGTTTCAAATCTTTTAATAGATGCTTCTATATCCATTCCAATAACAGAATGTTTTGGTCCTGTCATCCCTATGTCTGTTATATAGCCCGTTCCTTTGGGTAAGATTGTTTCATCTGCTGTTTGTACATGTGTATGTGTTCCAAATAAAGCAGTTATTTTTCCATCTAAAAAGTAACCCATTGCTATTTTTTCTGCAGTTGCTTCAGCATGAAAGTCTATTAAAATGATGTCCACTTCTTTTTGTAATTTTTGTACTAAATCTTTTGCAATTATAAATGGATTTTCTGATAGTACATTCATGTCTACTCTACCTATTAAATTGATAACTGCTATTTTTTTGTTTTGACAGTTATATATGTTGAATCCTTTTCCAACTACTCCTTTTGGTAAATTTGCAGGTCGCAATAACTTTGGATGGTCTATAAATTTAAAAATGTCTTTTTTGCCCCAAGTATGGTTTCCCATTGTTATTACATCAATTTCTAATTTTAAAATATCGTTAAAATTTGCTTGTGTTATTCCCATTCCTTCTGCTACGTTTTCCGCATTTACAATGGTAAAGTCTATTTGCTCTTCTTTTTTTATTTTTCCTAATTGTAATCTTAATTCTTTAATTCCGGATGTTTCCAACTAAATCTCCGATGGCTAAAATTTTCATTTTTTTCCTTACTTATGTTAGTCTTTTTTTTTAGGCTAACATATCCTTCCTTTTTTTCTTATCATACTATAGTTTTTAATTTTTATCAAGATTTTTAATACAAAAAAAGTTGTGATTTTACTCACAACTTTTTTGTTATTTTGCATAATCAGTTACTCTAGTTTCTCTTATTACATTTACTTTAATCTGTCCTGGATAATCCATTTCATTTTCAATTTTTTGTGCAACATCTCTTGCAAGAATTGTCATTTTGTCATCTGATATTCTTTCTGGTTTTACTACAATTCTAATTTCTCTACCTGCTTGAATAGCAAATGATTTTTCAACTCCTTCAAAAGAATCTGCAATTTCTTCAAGATTTTGAAGTCTTTTTATATAAGCCTCTACTGTTTCTCTTCTTGCACCTGGTCTAGATGCAGAAATAGCATCTGCTGCTTGTACTAAAACTGCTTCTAATGATTTTGGTTCTACATCTCCATGATGTGCTTCGACTGCATTTATAACAAGTGGATTTTCTTTGTATTTTTTAAGAATTTCTACTCCTATTTCAACATGTGTTCCTTCCATATCATGGTCTAAAGCTTTACCAATATCATGTAAAAGTCCTGCTCTTCTTGCAAGCTTTGGATCTAGTCCTAATTCTTCAGCCATAATTCTTGCTAAGTTTGAAACTTCAATTGAGTGATTTAAAACATTTTGACCATAACTTGTCCTATATTTTAATTTTCCAATTAATTTTATAAGATCTGGATGAAGTCCTATTACACCTGTTTCTAATACTGCTCTTTCTCCTTCTTCTTTTATGGTAGTTTCTACTTCTTCTTTTGCTTTTTCTACCATTTCTTCTATTTTTGCTGGATGAATTCTTCCATCATCAATTAATTTTTCTAGGGCAATTTTAGCAACTTCTCTTCTTAATGGATCAAAACCTGATAAAACTACAGCTTCTGGTGTATCATCAATAATTAAGTCAATTCCTGTTAGTGTTTCTAATGCTTTTATATTTCTTCCCTCTCTACCTATAATTCTTCCTTTCATGTCATCGTTTGGAAGGGCTACTATAGATACTGTTGTTTCTTGTGAATGATCAGCAGCACATTTTTGTACAGCATAACTTAAAATTTCTTTGGCATTTTTTGTTGCTTCTTCCTTCATTTTTTGCTCTTTTTCACGAATTAAAGCAGCTTTTTCCGCAGTTAATGTTTTATCCATTTCTGCTAGTAATTTTGCTCTTGCTTCTTCTTGTGTTAAAGATGCAATTTTTTGAAGTTCTTCCATTTCTTTGCTATGTAGTTGTGCTACTTCTTCTTTTTGTCTTTCGATGTCTTGTAATTCCCTTTCTAGGTCTTTTTCTTTCTTTTCAAAACCTTCTTCTCGTTTTTCTAGATTTTCTTCTTTTTGAATTAATCTTGATTCTTGTTTTTGAACCTCGCCTCTTCTTTCTTTAATCTCTTGATCTAATTCTTTACGACTAGCCATGATTTCTTCTTTAGCCTTAAAAATTTCTTCTTTTTTTAAATTTTCTGCTTCTATTTTTGCTTGTTCAACTAATCTTTTAGCTTCTTTTTCTGCTCCTTGAATTTTAGATTCTGCAACTTTTTTTCTATATACCATTCCAATTGGTATACCTATTGCTAATGAGATTAAGATAGCGGCGATAATGATTACAATGTTCATAATCATACACCTCTTTCTTATTTAATTTTCAATGTTCGAATAAAATATATATATTATTTATATTTTTTTCTTTACTATTATATTTTATCTTGATTATCGTAAACTGTCAAGAGATTTAAAAAAAATAACAAAAAATTGTCAAAATGCTCCGTCTCCGTAGTTTGACATTAACTTAATAAAAATATCGTCTGTAAGTCTTGAAATATAGGCTTAAAATTTTGTCAACTT
>CANQPY010000058.1 GCA_947625835.1 uncultured Clostridia bacterium
AGATAAAAAGTTTCCGCAGTACTACTATTATAATTACAGCTGTCTAGCCAGAATAAAAATGGAGGTACAAGAGGAAAATTTTTTACTGGCTAGACATCAGTAATTTCCTATACATCATTGTACTTTTAATTTTAGCTGCAGTGTCAATTGCAACTTTAACAGGGGATAATGGAATATTAACGAAGGCGCAAACTGCACAAGTCTTGACAAAACAAGAAAATGCAAAAGAAAAAGTACAAGTAGAGGTATTAGGAAGTTTAGACAATAGTGGAGATATAGACTTGAGTGTATTAAATAAAAATTTAGAACATGTAGAAGGAATAACACAAGGCACACCAATAGAAAGCTTGCCAGCAGAATTAACAGTAGATGGATGCAAAGTAAAGATAGATGGTAACGGAAAAGTAACAGTAGAGGGAGAAGTGGCAGAAAATCCAACAGACCCACCCAAAATACCTACATTTGAAAATGTAAACACAGCAGAAACAAATCCAGCAGGAAGTATGCCAGAAGGAGCAACAGTAGTTGAAGAAAATGGTAAAGAATTAAATGATGCAAATGAAGGCATTGTAATAAAAGATACAAAAAATAATGAATGGGTATGGATAGAAGTGCCAAAATCACAAATGCCAACAGGTTTAACATTTACAAATGAAACAGGATATTCTGAAGATGACAAAACAAAGTGTGATTCCATAACAGCAACACTAAAAACATATACAGCCTCATATACAAAAGGTAGTGCAGACCAAATAGAAGATCCAGATTATAATAATTGGACAGATGAGTGGTATGCAGACAGTGGAGAAGATGATGAATATGAAGAAGATATTATAGTAACAGAAGAAACGGCAAGTCCAGAGCAAAAAGGATTAGATACTGGATGTGGATTAACACTAAGTGAATATAAAGAGACATATCAAAAAATGATAAAGAGTGTATATAAAAATGGAGGATTTTGGATAGGAAGATATGAAGCAGGAATAGAAGGAACAACTGAATCAACAGAAGAAAAACCAGAAATTTTAGAATTAGGAAGGACATATTCAAATAAACCTAATATAGATATTTCTACTTCACCGAAAGCAATAAGTCAAAAAGATGCAATACCATATAACTATGTAACATGTAGCCAAGCAGAAACATTAGCAAAGGCTATATCACCAGATAGTAGTAAAACAAGTAGTTTATTATTTGGAATTCAATGGGATTTAGTATGTAAATATCTGGAAGTAAAAAGTAATGATTTAAATGTAGCAGATATTAATTCAGATAGTGAAAAATGGGGAAATTATGAAAATACGACTTTACCAATAACAAGCCAAAATGCAAAAGGATATTCTTATAATAATGAAACCTGGAGTAAAATATCAGGAAATAAATTATCATATGATGATAATAATGAAGATAGAACATTACTTTCAACAGGAGCATCAGATAATACAAAGAAATCAAATATTTATGATTTTGCAGGAAACGAAAGGGAGTGGACCTTAGAACATGCTACTGCGTACACTTACTATCCTTGTAGCTCTAAAGGAGGCCATTTCGAATATAACAGTTTTGATTATCCAGCTTCTCGCCGCGATGACTTCGGTGTGACCGAAAACTACTCCAACACTTCGTTTCGCCCAGCTTTGTACTGAAATTGTTTAAAAAGTCAAGTTATGTAAATAAAAGAAACTAAAAAACGGAATTAAGATTTTCTAAGCAGAATAACCTGCTAAGAAAATCTAAATTCCGCATATTTATCTTCTACGGAAAGTCTATCATTTCTAATTCTGACTTTCCTAGAATATAAACAAAATCACTCAAAATACTAGTAAAAAACAACTAAAATGATATAATGAAAGCATAGAAAATACTAATATTTGGAGTGATTTTAATGTTAGAAAAATGTCGAAATTTGCGATGAAAAAAGTCTCAAAAGGTATTGCAAAATTTTATAAAACGTGTTTTAATATCAAACATAGCAATATTATCTTCTATGGAAAGTCTATCATTTCCAATTTTGACTTTCCTAGAATATAAAAAATTGCTAAAATGCAACTTTGCAATAACAAAAAGTTTATTTCAAAAATTAAATTTTAATTTAATTCTTAATTAATTTCTAAAATTCAATCTAAAAAATCCAATTAATTAAACAAAAAAATCCATAAGGAAGGGAGGTTTATTTTTAAAAAATAAAAGTTTATAGTAAAAATATACTGCAAGGTATTGCAAAGTTCAAAAAAATTTTATATAATATGAAGGAGGAATAATTATAGAAAAAGAAACAAAAAAACTACCCTTAACATCTGATATAGTATTTAAAAGAGTATTTGCAAAAGAAGAAAATGAAGATTTATTAAAATCTTTATTAGAAGCAATTCTAGAAATACCAATAGAAAAAGTCACAGTAAAAAATCCAGAATTAGTACCAGATTTATATGATATAAAAGCAGGAATATTAGACATCAAAGTACAAATTAACAGTAATATAATTTGCAATATAGAAATGCAAGTACAAAATCAAAAAAACATGGATTCAAGAAGCACATTTTATATGTCAAGAATATTATCAGATGAAATAAAGAAAAAACAAGGATATCAAGAAGTAAAAGACACAATAGTAATTAACTTAATGAACTTTGAATTTTACAAAAGAAATAGTTATCACAATATAGCACATATGAAATTTGAAAAAACAAAAGAAAACGAATATGTAGAAATGGGCTATAAAAAAGAAGACGAAATAGCAAGTAAAGATTTAGAAATGCACTTCTTAGAAATACCGAAGTTTGTAAAGAAAAATCCAGAAGCAAAAACCAAACTAGAACAGTGGTTATGGTTAATTGCGGGGAGGGAGGATAAATTAGAAATGGCGAAGAAGGAAAATAAAAAAATAGAAAAAGCAATAGAAATAATAAAGCAAATGAGCATGGACGAAAAAGAGTGGGAACTTTATAATTCTAGACAAATGGCCATATTAGATTACAATACTGGTATGAGAAATGCACGAGCCGAAGGAAGAAGCGAAGGAGAAAAAATTGGCTTATCTAAGGGCAAAAAAGAAGAAAAAATAGAAATAGCCCAAAACCTTTTAAAATTAAACATAGACATAGAAAACATCAAAAAAGCAACGGGGCTAACACGGAGAAGAATTAGAAAAAATAAAAATACACAAAATCTCTCAATAATATAAAATACAAAAAACATCAAATCCTAAGAAAAAGCCTATTAATAGACAATTACTTAGGATTATTTTTTATATTCTGGGAAAGTATATCATTTCCTAATTTAGAAAATAAATACAAACAAATGACAATATCAGAGAATAATCTTCTAAAAATATTGCTATAACTAAATAAAAAGTAAATGTAAAATATTTGTTACTGTTCAGACTTTAACTTGCTTGCTATAAAAAGTTCAATATATTTTTTATTTATAACAAATCGGGGGGACCAGCAAATTACAGACTGTTAAAAAGCGTTTATAATATTTTTTATAAATTTTGTGTGTCGCAACTTCCATAAATAAAAAAATTAAATGTAAGTTGCTCCAATCGCACTTCGCTTTGCTTCGTTTGGTCGCTTACGCATTTATAAAAATATTATAAAAGCTTTTTATTATAGTCTGTTATGTAGCTGGGAGTTATAAATAAAAATATATTGAACTTTTTATATATAATTGATTTTAGTCTGAACAGTAACAAATATTTATAAAAATGTTAAAATTAACCACAAATAATATTGACGTATTACATTGAAAAATGATATAATATAAACATATAAATATAAATAAAAGGAGGAAAAAATATGAAAAAATTTTTAGTAGGTTTATTTTGCAAAAAATCAGCCTTAGTAATTACTACAATATGTGCATCTGCAACTATTGCAACGACTGCAGTTGTTTTACCAAATCTTTCATCTAAAGATGATGAAAAACTAAATGAAGTTGTAGTAGGGGAAAGCACAAAAAAACTACAAGATAAAATGGATGCTAAAGATGAAATACCAGAAGTAACTACTAACAATGATGACGAAAATGCTTACACAGAAGCTGAAGTTACTAATTCTTTAGAAACATCTTCAAAAGTTGATGAGTCATTTAGTGTAACATTAAATTCTCAAAAAAGTTCAACAAGCCAAAAAGAATCAAAAGTAACAGAACCAGAAGAAAAAGCACCAGTTGCTTCAACAACAACATCTAAAGTTGAAAAAGAAAAAGAGCAAGAAACAGCAAAACCAGAAGAAAAAGCACCAGTTACTTCAACAGCAACATATAAAGTTGAAAAAGAAAAAGCACCAGAAGTAACAGAACCAGAAGAAAAAACACCAGTTGCTTCAGAAACAACATCTAAAGTTGAAGAAAAAGAACCAGAAGTAGTAGAGCCAGAAAAACAAACACCGGTTGCTTCAGCTAAATCTGAAGTTGAAGAAGAAAAAACACCAACAACCGGAGCAAAGCCAACAGTTGAAGAAGAATCAAAAACAACAGAGACCAAAAAAGAAGGACCAAAAGCTTCAGAAGAACCAGAAGTTAAAGAAGAACAAGAAGTCGTAGAACCTAAAAAAGAAGTAACACCAGAAACTTCAAGTACACCAAAAGTTGAGCAACAAAAACCAGAAGTAGACGAACAAGAAGAGCAAGCACCAGAAGTTTCAACTAAACCAGAAACTGAAGAACCAAAACAACAAGAAGAAACAGAGCAAAAAGAACAAGCACCAGTAGTGCCATCAACACCAAAAGTTGAAGAAGAAGAACAAGAACCAAATGCAACAGAACCTAAAAAAGAGGAAACACCAGCAGTTTCAACTACACCAGAAGTTGAAGAAGAACAAGAACAAGAACCAAAAGAAGAAGTAGTAGAACCAAAAGAAGAGCCAAAAAATCAAGCTGAACCTGAAGAAAAAGTTCAACAAAATGAAGAATTAATTAAAATAATTCAAGAAGCTGTTGAAAAAACAAAAAATGCTGATAGTGCATACCTTACAAAATACAGAACAAGTATATACCCAGAAAATTCAAAAATAAAATATAATAAAAGTCAAAACAGAAGATTGTATATAGATGGGGATGTTGAAGAATATTTAGAAGGCTTCCCAGGTAGATATACAACCGAATTTAACGCTAGCAGATATTATTATCAAACATGGTGGAGAAAAAATCAAGAAACAAATCAATGGGAAAAACAAGGAACTATCCATTCATCATTTGGTATTAGTGAACTAGGATATCTAAGAGAAATAAAATTAGTTGAAAAATTGAATATAAGAGGATGTCCATTTGATGTTTATGATATAACACTTGATAAAAGTTTTGCCAATATAGCAGGAGCAAATTTACTTAACACTCCAAATTTGTTTAAAACAGATGTAAAACTTACTATTATGATTGATCATGCGGGATATATTATAAGTATTGAGTGCGACTGGACAAAAGACGTTTTAAACAATCCTAGTCTAGGTCCTATAACTATGAAAATCCATATGGGAGACTTTAATGCAACTAAAGTTGATAAACCTAAAGATTTAAAAGAAGAACCAGTTAATAATAGCAAAGTTACAACAGATGAATTAACTCCAAACAAAAAAGAAATAATAAAAAGTAGCATTTATGATGCTTACAAAAAAACATATAATGCAAATTCTGCAACATATAATTTAAATGGTAAAGAAGTTAAATATGACATAAAAAGTAATTCTGCTTTAGTAGAAAATACTGATGGAACAACAACATATTATAAAGGTGCTGAAAATAAATATGTAGATCATAACTATGTAACACCAGAATTTCATCAAGACAGTTGGACTAAAGCAAAAGATTCAGAAGTTTGGAAAGAAAATGTAAAAAAACATACATGCTTTATTCCAAAAGAACTATCTTTCTTAAGAATCATTTTTGATGTTAAAAAAGTAGAAGCATCAGAGAATATGACAACATATACAATTGAAGTACTAAAACAATATGCAAATAATGCTTATAGCTATGCTAATGATACATCTGATAATAAATTTAATTCAAATATAACATTTACTGTAAGTATAGACAAAGAAGGATACATTAGAGAAATACACATTAACAGTGAAGGATATAAAGTAGATTTAGTTATAAGTAACATAAACAATACTAATGTAGAAAAACCACAAGGAATTAAATAAGCTTATAAATTTAATTATTATAAAATGACATATTAATTAATTTAATATGTCATTTTTTGTTGAATATTATGATAAAATGGAAAATTATTATATTGAAAATTGATTGTTACTATGCTATACTTTTAATAAATAATAAAAGGGTCGCGAAATTTACAGATCCTATATTAGAAAAATGAAAGGGGGAATAAAATATAATGGAAGCAGAAAAAGAAAAAAAAGAAGAAAAAGCTAAAGCTAAAGAAAATATACCAAAGCAAGAGCAAGATGTAATATCTAAGGCAAAAGAGATAGTAGTAAATACTATAGATGCAAATGGAGATGGAAATATAGACATTGAAGACATAATAATTATGGGTTTAAAAACACCAGGTGTAGGCATTAATAGAGCGGATTTTATTACAAAAGAATTTTCAAAAAAATATTCAAAAGAAGTAGTAAAAAAAGCAATAAATACAAATCCTAAAGATGCAGGTATACTATTAGAAGACATCAATAAAATTGCCGACGATGTTATTGCATTTGAAAGAAATTGTGTTACAGGAATTTCAACAGCACTTGGAGCTCCTGGTGGATTTGCAATGGTAGCAACTATTCCTGCAGATATAATTCAATACTATGGATATATGTTAAGAGCAGCTCAAAAATTAATGTATTTATATGGATTTCCTGAAATAAATGTAAATGAAGAAGGTCAAACATTTGACTCAGAAACATTAAATTTATTAACAGTATGTTTAGGAGTAATGTATGGTGTAGCAGGAGCTAATAATGCAATAAAGGCAATGGCAAAAGCACTTGCAGTAGGTGTTGAAAAAAAATTAATAAATAAGGCTCTTACAAAAGGAACCATTTATCCAGTAGTAAAAAGTGTAGCAAAATGGTTTGGCGTAAAAATGACAAAAGAAGTTTTTGCTGGATTTTTCAAAAAGGCAATTCCAGTAGTAGGTGGAATTATAGGAGGAGGACTTACATTTTTATCATTTGGACCATGTTGTGATAAATTAAAAAAATCATTGCAAGATACTGCATTAAGTAATCCAGAACATAAAGAAAAAAAGGAAGAAGAGATTATTATTGATGATGCTGATTTTACAGTTTCAGAAAATAACTAAAAATAATAAAGGAGAAGTTAAAAAATGGAAAAAAACGAGAAAAAAAATAAATCTCTAAAAAAGGAAGATAAAGACAAAAAAAACGAAATTCAAAAAACAGAAAATAAAGATAAAAAGTGGAAAAAATTTGCAGTTGCATTCATTATAATTATTGGAATTTTTGTTGTTCTTAATATAATACGAGTAGGTAACGAAAATAGAATTACCATAAATACCAAAAGTTCACTAGAAAAAATAATTGAAATCAATAAATTATCAACTATTGAATATACCTATAATGCTATTGTGACAAAATACAAAAATGATGAAGTAAAAGATGAAAATATTGAATATTATGTTTCATATGACGGTAAAGTTACAGCTGGAATAGATTTTAATGAAGTATTAATAGAAAATATAGATTATAAAGCCAAAAAAATATATATTAAATTGCCAGAAGTTGAAATACATAATACAATTGTTGATATGGGCACACTAGATTATATATTTGCAAAAAATGTACCAGAAAAAGAAAGTATATCTCAAGAAGCATATAAACTATGCAAAAATGACTTGAAAGAAAGAGCAGAAAAAGAAACAGAATTACTAAGCAATGCAACAGAAAATGCAAAATCCACAATAGAAGCTTTAATCAAGCCATGGATAGAATCTATAGATAAAGAATTTCAAATTGAATTTAAATAGGGAGAGTAAAAAAATATGAAAAAGAAAATATTAATCATTGTAGTAAGTATTATTGTTATAATAGGAATTATTGCTATTATGTGCTTACCTAGAAAAATAAACAAACAACCTGAATTATCACAAATTAGAGCTATATGTAATTTAGCAACTCTTAAAACTTATTATCATAATGTAGCAAAATTAGAAAAAAAGAAGGATTGGATATTACAGAAAGATAGAGACCTTTGGATTGAATATACAGGAATTACAACAATTGGAATAGATATGTCCAAAGTAGAAATGAAAGTTGAAAATGAAAAAGTAACTGTAACATTACCAATGGCTAAACTATTAAGTATTGACATTGACGAAGATAAAATTGATCAAAAATCATACGTATATTCACAAGATAATATAGTATTTAAAAATGAAATAACTGCAAAAGACCAAACAGAAGCGATAAAACAAGCACAAGATAATATGAAAAAAGAGGTAGAAGAAAATCCACAATTATTAAAAATAGCACAAGAAAGAGCAAAAGATTTAATAGAAAGATATATTAAACAATTAGGAGAACTTTCAGGTAATACATATAAAATTGAATGGAATCTTCTTGAAGAACAATAAAAACATCATTCAACCAAATCTGCTTCTTCTTGCGAGATATAGCCATATTCAACCATTCTACTTAAAACATGTTTCTGCCTTTTCTTGGCTAGATCTGGATTAACTGTAGGGGAATAAACAGAAGGTGCATTTGGTAAGCCTGCAAGCATAGAAGCCTCTGACAAAGTTAGATCTTTAGGTTCTTTATTAAAATATCCTTTACTTGCATCATAAATGCAATAGTAACCATCGCCAAAATAAGAAGAATTAACATATATAGCAAAGATTTCGTCTTTGCTATAATTTTTTTCTAAATCATGAGCAGCAAAAATTTCCCCTAATTTTCTTACAATATTTTGATCTTGATTAAAAATAACATTTTTAGCAACTTGCTGAGTAATTGTACTTCCACCCTCATCAAATTTACCATCTCTTATATTTGTATAAAATGCTCTTGCAATACCAATTGGGTCAATTGCACCATGTTCATAAAATCTATGGTCTTCAACTGCAATAACCGCATTAACATAGACATCTGGTAGTTCGTCAAAAGACATATAATTTTCTTTGCTTGTTACTTCTTCTACGCGGGCAAGCAAAGGCTTTTCCTTTAAAGCATTTGCATAATAGCTATAACCTATAATAAATGCAACACTAAAAATAACAATTAATAATAAGATTGATATAATTAATATTTTTCTAAATAATTTCATAATAACCCCATTTCTGCAATCATTATATAACAAAAATTCAAATAAATAAATAGGATTAATAAAAAATTAATAAAACAAATGTACTCTTTACAAAAAAAAAGGCATATGATAAAA
>CANQPY010000059.1 GCA_947625835.1 uncultured Clostridia bacterium
AGTTGAAAAATCAGTGCATTTAATCGTAGACACATTAAATTTTTTGGTAAAAGTGCATTTAATTTTAAATTCAACGATAGAATTATATAGAAGAGCAATGTAACAAAAAAGTTGCAATGTTAGTAAATATGTGTTATAATACAAACCATAATATATAAAAACGTAAAAAAGAGGAGTACACTTATTTCTTGCTTTTAGAGAGAAGAAGCCATGGGCTGAAAGCTTCTTTATGCCAATATAAGTGGAAGGTAGCTTTTTAGTTGGTATTTATATACCCGCATAAGCAACGTTAAAAGCTAATTGAGATGTAATTTTAGAAATAAAATTATAATTAAGGTGGTACCGTGAGAAAAAAAACTCGCCCTTAAGTTTAAGGGCGAGTTTTTGTTTTTTTTATTAAACAAGGGGGAAAGTAAAATGATTGATGATGATCTAACTCAAAAATCTTATAAAGATTTTTTAAAAAAACAAAATTATAATTTAAGAAAACGACTTAGAGATGAAGAAGCAGAAAGAAAAAGAAATCTTGCAGAAATAGAAAGAGAAAAAATGAATGAAATATATTCACTTATTGTATCAATTTATGAAAGAGATTTAACAGAAAAAGAAAAAGAAGCATATTTAGCACTTGATGAAGAAAAAATCCGTAGTAATATGCTTCACATATTATGTTGTATGGGAAAAGAAATGCTAAAAAATGGAAAAATTGATGCAGAAACTTTTAAAAAATTTTCAAATAAAAAGCCTAAAGAAGTAGAATTTGCACAAATCCCAGAAAAATGGAAAAAAGATCTTAGACCATGGAAACAAGAAGAAAAAGAAGAAGGTGAATCAAGATGAACGATAAATATAATCCACGAGATTTTGAAGAAGAACTATATAAATCTTGGGAAGAAAAAGGATATTTTAAACCAAGTATGGATAAAACAAAAGAGAGTTATTGCATAATGATGCCACCACCAAATGTAACAGGAAAATTACATATGGGGCATGCTTTAGATGGAACAATTCAAGATATTTTAATTCGTTTTAAAAGGATGCAAGGATATAACACTTTGTGGCTTCCCGGAAGTGACCATGCTTCCATTTCTACAGAAATGAAAATTGTACAGAAATTAAAAGCAGAAGGAAAAACAAAACAAGATTTAGGAAGAGAAAAATTTATCGAGGAAGCTTGGGATTGGACTAAACTTTATGGAGGAACAATTCAAGAACAACAAAAAAAATTAGGATGTTCATGCGATTGGGAAAGAAGAAGATTTACGCTAGATGAAGGCTTATCAGATGCAGTTTTAGAACAATTTGTAAATTTATATAACAAAGGATTAATATATAAAGGAAAAAGAATGGTAAATTGGTGTACAAACTGCAATACCTCTATATCTGATGCAGAAGTAGAATATAAAGAAGAAAAATCACATCTATGGCATATTAGATATAAAGTAAAAGGAGAAAATAAATTTATTGTAGTTGCAACAACAAGACCAGAAACAATGCTTGGAGATACTGCAGTTGCAGTCCATCCAGAAGATGAAAGATATAAAGACTTAGTAGGAAAAACATGTATTTTACCAATTATGAACAAAGAAATACCAATAATTGCAGATGAATTTGTAGAAAAAGAATTTGGAACAGGAGCCGTAAAAATCACTCCTGCACATGATATGAACGACTATCAAGCAGGACTAAGGCACAATTTAGAAATTATAGAAGTATTTGATGAAAACTTCAAAATGGGTAATTTAGTTCCAGAATATAAAGGAATGGATTTATTAGATGCAAGAGTAAAAATTGTAGAAAAATTAAAACAAATAGGGGCATTAGTAAAAGAAGAAGAATATATCCACAATGTTGGAAAATGTGAAAGATGCAAAAATACAATTGAACCAAAAATATCAGAGCAATGGTTTGTAAAAATGAAGGACTTAGCAGAGCCTGCAATAAAAGCAGTAAAAAATGGTGATGTAAAATTTGTTCCAAAAAGATATGAAAAAACATATTTTAACTGGCTAGAAAATATACAAGACTGGTGTATTTCAAGGCAATTATGGTGGGGACATAGGATACCTGCTTACTATTGCCAAGAATGTGGACATATGATGGTAGCTAAAAATAGGCCAAATACTTGTGAAAAATGTAATTCAAATAATTTAGAACAAGACCCAGATACCTTAGACACATGGTTTAGTTCTGCATTATGGCCATTTTCAACACTTGGCTGGCCAAATAAAGAATCAGAAGATTTAAAAGTGTTTTATCCAACAAATGTATTAGTAACAGGCTATGATATCATATTCTTCTGGGTTGCAAGAATGGTATTTTCAGGGTTAGAAGTAATGAAGGAAAAACCATTTACCGATGTTTTAATACACGGAATTGTACGAGATAGCCAAGGACGAAAAATGTCAAAAACATTAGGAAATGGTGTAGACCCAATTGAAGTAATAGAACAATATGGAGCAGATAGCTTAAGATTTTCTGTGCTATCTGGAACAACAATGGGAAATGATATAAAATACATGCCAGAAAAATTGGAACAAGCATCAAATTTTGCAAACAAAATATGGAATGCTGCTAAATTTATTTTAAATAACTTAGCATCAAAAGAAGACGTATTAGCATTTGAAGAATCAATTAAAGACAAAGAAACTGGAAAATACAAAACGGAAAGCTTAAAAATAGAAGATAGATGGATTATAAATAAATTAGATAATTTAATAGAAACAATTACAAAAAACATAGAAGATTACGACTTAGGAATTGCTCTAGACAACATATATAGTTTTATTTGGAATGAATTTTGCGATTGGTATATAGAAATAGTTAAAACTAGGTTATATAGTAAAAATGAACAAGAAAAAATACAAGTAAGCTTTGTTTTAAATTATGTATTTAGCAATAGTTTAAAATTATTACATCCATTTATGCCATTTATAACATCTAAAATTTATAGTGAATTAATTAATAGTGACAATAAAGAATTAATGATGTCTAGTTGGCCAAAGACAAAGCAAAGAGTAGATTATGATGAAAAAAATGATATTATAGAACAAATAAAGCAAATAATAGTAGAGATACGTAATGTAAGAGCAGTAAAAAATATACATCCATCTAAAAAAGCAGATTTAATATTTGTAACAAAAAAATATAAAAATGAATTAGAAGAAGCAAAGGACTTTATACTAAAACTAGGATTTGGAAAAACAATAGAAATTAAAAGTGAAATAGCAAAAATTCCTGAAGATTGCATACAAATAATTAAAGATGAAATAGAGCTATATATGCCATTAGAAGGACTAATTGATAAAGAAGAAGAACAAAAAAGGAAAGAACAAGAAAGAGAAAAATTAAAACAAGAAGTTGAAAGATGCGAAAAAATGTTATCTAATCCAGGATTTATTAATAAAGCTCCTCAAGCAAAGATTGAAGAAGAAAAAGCAAAACTTGAAAAATATAAATCAATGCTTGAAAAATTATAATAAATAAAAAATTGTCAAAGTTGTATATTATATGAGAAAGGAAAAATAAAAATGGGAATCATTGTTATTATTTTGATATTAATATGTCTTTTAATTGTACTATTAAAAATAAAAAATAAAATTAACAAAAAGCTAATAATTGGCATTGTAATTGCACTAATCATTCTAATGATTATTATAGGAGTTGTAAAAATTTTTCAAAACACATCAAATACAATTGTAAATACTTCTATATCAAATATACAAGAAAGGAAATACAATAAAATTTCGAATAATTTATATTATACAGATGAATTAATTGAAAATAAAGGACAAGGAAATAAAGAAGAAATATTAGGTTATTATAAAACAATCTCAAACTATCTTGAACAAAAATATCCATCCTTATCGTTTTATATTGCTAATTTTAATTATGATACATTAAACAAGGATAATAATGGCATGATATTTAATGTATATCAAATACTTGATATGGCAATTGTTGATAATACAATGTTTTCAATTGATATGGAAAATGGAAAAATAAAAGAATATGACTATAGTGATTTAGGATTAACTGATTCTGACAATTTTATTTATAACAGTTTAGAAGTTACAAATAATGTTAATATTAATGATGTAAAAAAGACAGCATTAGATTTAGCACAAAAAAATGCCGACCAAATATTTACACCTAATAGTTCTTCAAAAGTTATAGAAGGTGAGTGTTATTTAAAATATGATAATGAAAATAAATTTTATTATACAGTTGTTCTTAATAACGGCAGTTATGTAAACATAGATGCGATTACAGGAAGAGTAATAGATACTTATTTCTTTAATGGAACAATGGATTAAAAATGGAGTGTAAGAGCTTTGCAAAGAAATATTTCTTCGCAATATTATTACAGATTATTAAAACCACAAGTTAAAGAGCCTGTAATTGAAGAAATGAAGGAAAAGAATAAGGATCACTATTTAGTGGATAAATTAGAATTTGTAAAAAATCCATTAATAGCAGAATTTCTAGGATTTTCGTTAGAAGATTCTTATACAGAAACAGAGCTAGAAACAAGTATTATAAAAAATTTGACATCTTTTAATAAAATATTGTATAATAAATATAGAAAATGAGAACCGCAGATTATGTGGTTACCACTTTAGATAAAGCAATAACGACACATTCCATTGGTCAAAAGTAGAATGTGCCGTTATTTTTATTCCTTATTTATAATTGAATTTACATATTGTATGTATATAATCATCAATAAGGCTACGTTTATGGTTAATGATACTATTAATGCGATTATTATATATAATAAAAAACTCATAAACACCACCTCACTTTCTGACAGCAAAAGCTATCTAGTAAAGTGGCAACACATATCTACTATCTCATTTTCTATGTTATATAATATACAATATTATTCAATCAAAAACAAGCGAACAAATAGAATTTCTTAATATTTTTATTAATAATATATAAGTTCTTTAAATATTATTTCTTCAGCAGAATTTTCATAAGTATTCATAAGCCCAGTCCATTCCAATGAGTCAGTATCTTTTAAATTCTCATCAGTTTTCAGAATTATATTTTATATCGTTTCAAAAGAAAAAAATGTCGAAAACTTTTTACAAATCGACAAAACTTCTACAATTTCGCTCTTGGAAAATAATGGAAAACATATTATAATCTAAAAAGAAAAACGAAAGGAGGCAAACATGGAATCAAAATTTTATGAAAAGGACAAGCTTCTAGTTTTTAAAATTACAGAAGAAATTGATGATTGTAGTGTACAAAAGATAAGGAGGAGAGCAGATTATGAAATGGAAAGACATATGCCTAAAAAAGTTATATTTGATTTTAATAGTGTTACTTTCATGGACAGTGCAGGAATAGGGATGATAATTGGAAGATACAAATTTGCAAATATAATAGGTGCAGAATTTGGAATTGCAAACTTAACACAAAGTGTCAAAAAAATTTTTGAGATGAGTGGAATTTTAAAATTAATTCCAGATGCAACAGAAGAAATGAAAGCATCATAAGAAAGGAGAAATGCTAAAATGAAAGATAATTTTGAAAATGAAATGAAATTAGAATTTATTAGTAAAGCAAGCAATGAAGCATTTGCAAGAATAGCAGTGGCAGCTTTTGTATCTGGACTTGATCCAAACATTGAAGAACTTGCAGATATAAAAACAGCCGTATCAGAAGCAGTAACCAACTGTATTATTCACGGGTACGAAGACAAACAAGGAATAGTAAAAATAGTAGGAAAAATAAAACAAAATGAAGTAATCTTAGAAATATCAGATACAGGAAAGGGAATTGAAAATGTTGACATGGCAAAAGAACCATTATATACAACCAAACCAAATTTAGAAAGATCAGGAATGGGATTTACAATAATGGAAAGCTTTATGGATGAAGTAAAAGTAGAATCAGTAGTAGACTTAGGTACAAAAGTAACTATGAGCAAAAAAATAAAACCTAAAATAGATGAAAACGAAGAATTTCAATTAATTGCAAAAGATTAAAAAGAAGTAGGGGTTAAATATGTACGAAAATGATTTTGAAGCAATAAAGAAGGCCCAAGCGCGGAGATAACCTTGAATTAGAAAAATTAATAGAAAGAAATAACGGATTAATATGGAGTATTGTAAAAAGATTCCAAGGAAGAGGATATGAAATAGAAGATTTATATCAAATTGCGTGCATGGGTTTTATAAAATCAATAAAACGTTTTGATTTAAGTTTTGATGTTAAATTATCAACTTATGCTGTTCCATATATGATAGGAGAAATTAAAAGGCACATTAGAGATGATGGACCTATTAAAGTTAGTAGAAGTATAAAAGAATTAGCAATTAAAATAAAAGAACTACAAAAAGAATATTTTTATAAAAAAGGTAAAGAAATAACAATTAATCAAATAGCAAAAGAACTGAAAAGTTCAAAAGAAGATGTAGTTTTAGCTTTAGAGGCTACAAACAATGTAGAATCAATAGAATCAAGTACTTACACAAACCAAAAAGATGGAAATACTATTAGTTTATTAGAGACTTTAAGTGACAATAAAAATGAAGAAGAAAATATAACTAATAAATTAGCTATAAAAGAATTATTAGACAGTTTAGAAATAAGAGATAGAGAAATTATTTTATTAAGATTTTACAAAGAAAAAACACAATCAGAAGTAGCAAAAATTTTAGGAATTACACAAGTACAAGTTTCAAGAACTGAACGAAAAATTCTAGAAAAAATGAGAAGAAAATTAACATATCAATTTTTCTAATAAAAGGAGGAGATGTATTTGTGAAAAAATTTTTGTTATATTTTTTAGTATTTATATTTATTTGTTTTTTGCTACCAGCAATTTTAACAAAAACCGAGATATCTGCAAACTCTGAAACAAGCACTGAAACAAGTGCTAAAACAAGTGATAAAACAATTCCTGAAAACGTTGAACAAGAAAAAAATAAAGAAACCAATAAACAAGCATATAATTACAAAAAATATAGTACAATACAATTATTACATAAAGAAACTGGACAAGTTGAAAATGTAGAACTAGATACTTACTTATGTAATGTAGTATCAGCAGAAATGCCAGTAGACTACGAAATAGAAGCCTTAAAAGCACAAGCAGTGGTTGCAAGAACATATACTATTTACAAGGTAAATAACAAAAAACACGAAAATGCAGATATATGTGATGATTCTAATTGTTGCCAAGCATGGGTATCAAAAGAAAAACGCTTAAAAAGATGGGAAGAAGATAAAAGAGAAACTAATTGGGCAAAAATAGAACAATGTGTAAATGAAACAAAACGGCAAAGTTATTACTTATCAAAATCAACCAATTAATGCATTTTTCCATTCTAATAGTGGAGGAAAAACAGAAATACCTGTAAATGTTTGGGGCGGAAGCGGATATCCTTATTTGCAAGTAGTTGAAACATCAGGTGAAGAAGGTTATTCGCAATATCTTTCAGAAGTAGAGCTTTCAAATGAAGAATTAATAAATAAATTAAAAACAAAATATCAAGACATTCAAATTGATTTTTCAAATGAGGAAGATATAAAAATATTAGAATATACAGATAGTAATAGGGTAAAAACAGTTAAATTTGGAAATCATAATCTTTCAGGAGTAGAAACAAGAACGATTTTTAATTTAAAATCTGCAAATTTTGAAATAACTAAACAAGACGGCAAAATAAAATTTACTGTAAAAGGATACGGACATGGAGTTGGAATGAGTCAAACAGGTGCTGATAGCCTTGCAAAACAAGGAAAAAATTTTGAAGAAATTATTCATCATTTTTATACTGATGTAGAAATAAAAGAAATAAATTCCATTTAAATGTATAATCTTTTCAAAATAGGAAATAATTTTATTAATAAAACTATTTAAGGAGGATTATATGAGAAGACAAAATAGAAAATCAAATGTTCAAGACAAAACTTTAACAGACAAAATTATTCTATACGTAGGAATTGGAGTTGCTATTTTAGCAGTTATCGCAATTGCATTATTTATGTACAGCAAAAATTTAAGTGATGATGTAAAAAATAGTACAATGAGCCTAGAAAAAATGGCAAATATTGCAAACAATGTTGGAAATACGGTAAGTACTGAAAATGCTGAGAACACACAAAACACAGAAAATACAGAAAGTGCTAGCACAGAAATTGGAAAATCAGTAGAAGAATCAGCAAATGAATTAAACTCAAGTAGTTCAAGTAATTCAAATAGCTCAAACAACTCAAATACTTCAAGCAATTCAAACAAGACTAATACTGAAAATCAAACCATAGCAAACACGCCAAGCAAAACAAATGCAACAAAACAAACTACAAGTGATTCTCAAAATAAGGAAAACAACAATGTTTCAAATAAAAATGAAAATCAAAATACAACTCAAAAATCATCAGAAGAAACCAAAAAAGAATTAAAATTTGTAAAACCAGTAGAAGGAGACATTGTAAGAGAATATGCAAAAGACAATTTAATATATTCAGACACATTAGAAGAATGGACAACACATTTAGGAATAGATATAAAAGCAGAAAAAACAACAGTAGTAAACTCCGCAGAAGCCGGAACCGTAAAATCAATAAAAAATGACCCAAGATATGGACTAACAATTGCAATTGACCATGGAGATGGATATCAAACAATCTATTCTAACTTATTAACATCTGAATATGTAGTAGAAGGAGAAAAAGTAGAAAAAGGTCAAGCAATCGGAACAGTCGGAAATACAGGAGTATTTGAAATTGTAGATGAACCACACTTACATTTTGAAATATTAAAAGACTCTTTACAAGTAGACCCTAGCATTTATATAAAATAAATAATGTGGCATTGGTGCCTGTCCCCACTTTGACAAAAATGTCAAAGTGGGGACAGGCACCAATGCCACATAGGCATCAAAGTGGGGACAGGCACTACCACCACATAGGTCGATAATTTTTAAAAATGTCAAAAATATGTTTGACATTTTTTTGTTTGTATGATATTACCCGAGTTTGCCACTTAAAACGACAAAAAGCAGGAGATAAAAATCCTGCTTTTATTGATAAATTAGTCATAA
>CANQPY010000060.1 GCA_947625835.1 uncultured Clostridia bacterium
GCTTTATTGTGAAACATAGCTAATTTGCTGTTTTTTTAGTTTGAAAATATATGTATGTTTTAATTCGCAAATCTACACATATCTTCTCCCTCCATTTCTAATTTTTTTAATAATTTTTCTCTGTTTTCTAAGTTTATTTTTTCTTTTAACACAAATCTTATTAATCTTCTTAAAAAATCTCGATTTTTTTCTTTCTTTTCCTTTTCTATTACCTTATTTAACTCTTCTACTAATTCTTTTTCAGTGTTTATTTTTTCTAATAACATCATTGTTGATAAAAAGAATTTATCCTTTTCTAATTCTTCTTTTGTATAATCATTTACATCTAGTACATAATAGCTACCTAATTTTATTTGTTCTGACTTCGTTAATTTTTCTTGACATTCTTCTATGTATTTTTCTACATCCCATTTTCTGCTTCCGGTATATATTACTATTGGTATTACTCTTGGCAGTTTATGGTCTTTTTTAGTCATTTTCTTCCCTACTATTGCTTTGCTTATTATTCCTGTTTCATATTCCAATATTCTTTTTGGCATTGCATAATCTATTTTACTTTGATGCTCTATTAAAAAGTATATTTGCTTTGTTTTCATTTTGTAGACAATATCAGATTCACTTTCTTGAAACATATAATTTATATATTCATTATCATATTTTTCTATTTCTTCTTCTTTTATTTTTTCTTTTATTTGTAAAATTCTATTTAATAACCCTACTACTTCCTTCTTTTCTTCTAATACTATTTTAAATATTTTATCATGTGGTTGATGTACTTTATATTGATATGTTTTATTTTTTGTACTAGCTCCTAATGCTCCTTTTGGTTCTTTTGTTTTTAGTTTTTCATATTTTAGATAATCTTGATAGTTGAATTCTTTCAAATTTTTTTATTCCTCCTTATTATAATTCTTTTTTATTCGTTTGTCAATGTTTATTTTTTAGTAAAGTAACGGATATTTTTCATTTGTGTCTTGTTTCTTGCTTTTCCTTTAGTATTTAATTTGAATTTTTTTGGATTTTTTTGATTTTGAATAAAAAATTAAATCTTTGATTTAAAAATTTTTGAATTTTTTTTGATTGTATGTTTATGTTAATACGTTTTGATAAATTTGTCAATAGTTTTTGGAAATATTTTACATTTTTTACTAATATTTTGAGTGAACTATCTTTACTATTTGGACAGAATAAAGATTTTCTATGCAATAAAATTGCTTAGAAAATCTTTATTCCGCATAATTATCTTCTACGGAAAGTCTATCATTTTCTAATTCTAACTTTCCTAGAATATAAAAGTTATATATATTTTTTTAAAAAATTCTTAAAATATCATTATAAGTTACATATAATGAAAGTGCAAGTAAAATTGCAAAACCTGCTAGTTGTATA
Organism: uncultured Clostridia bacterium; assembly: GCA_947625835.1. GTDB lineage: Bacteria > Bacillota > Clostridia > TANB77 > CAG-508 > CAG-269. The sequence continues at coordinate 1,390 of CANQPY010000060.1, forward strand.
TTAATTTCTGTTTGCTCATTCATTGGTTTTCTTCTAATTAGCTCAATTAAAAGAATTAAAATTTTTCCACCATCTAAAGCAGGAATTGGTAAAAGGTTTGTTATTCCTAATGATAACGAAATCAAAGCCATCATCTCAAAAAATTCTCTTATTCCATCAGTTTTAGCAACTACCTCTGAAATTCCAACAGGTCCCATCATCTGGTCTACACCGACTTTTCCTGTAAATAATTGCTTTAAGTTGTCAACAATTGAAAATAAAAATTCTTGTGTTTGCATTTCTCCATTAATACATCTATTTAAAAATGTATCTTCTGCTGGTTTAAAATTTACTCCCAAATAATAGGTTGATATATAATCTGGTTCTAGTTCTATTGTTACTTCTTGATTTCCTCTTTTTAATACAAATGTCATTATATTTGAACCTTCTTTGCTAATTTCTTGCAAAGCTAAATTTCTATCTCCATTAATTAATGTGCCATTTATTTTTAATATTACATCATTTGCTTGTATTCCTTGTCTTTCTGAGCTACTTCCTTTTTCTAATGCAATTATTTTGCATCTATCATCTAAATAAATTCCTGTAACTTTTGAAGTTACTTCAGTTGGTTTGACTAAATAAGTTAGGTTTTCCCCTTTTCTTTCTACTTTTACTTCAATTTCTTTTCCTTGTGTCTTTTTCATTACTTTATCTAAGTCTTTTTTGCTTTTTATTTTTTCTTCATTTATTTCTATTATTTTATCTCCTGATTGTATCCCTACTTCTTTTGCTGCATATCCATCAATTACTTCTTTTATTTCGTTTGATATATATGTTCCATTTGTTGCAGATAAAGTAAAATATACAATAATTGCAAATAAAATATTTACAGTTGCACCAGCAACTACAATTGCTAGCCTTTTAGGAAGGCTTGCTTTAGAAAAAGAGCCCTCATTTTCGGAGCGTTCTTCTTCTCCTTCCATACTGTTATATCCTCCAAGTGGAATTAGTCTTAAGGTGTATTTTGTTTCTTTGCCTTGTTTTTGCCATATTTTGGGACCAAAACCGATTGCAAATTCGTTTACTTTTACTTTGCAAAGTTTGGCTACAATAAAGTGTCCTAATTCATGTATAGTAATTAAGACACCTAATAGTATAATAATTTTTAATGCTGATATTAAAAATGCTATCAAAAATTGCTCCTCCTTATTTTTATAATAAAGTAAATAAGCTATATGCAAATGGTGCTAAAAAAATCAAACTATCTATTCTATCTAACATTCCACCATGTCCTGGTATAAGGTTGCTATAGTCTTTTATTCCTACAAATCTTTTAATACTAGATGCTGCAAAGTCCCCTATTTGCCCAATTAAACTCAATATTATTCCTATTCCACATATGAATTGATAAGAATAGTTCATTCCCCAATATGTGTTTGCAACATAGGTATAAATTAATATTAAAACTACACTACCTATTGTTCCTCCAATACATCCTTCAATTGATTTTTTAGGGCTTACTGCACTAAATTTATGTTTTCCAAAACTTTTTCCAATTATGTAAGCAAATATATCTGTTCCCCATGCTGCAAAAATTGCATACCATATTAATATTTTTCCATTTTTCATACCATCAATAAAAGCTACAAACATTATAAAAAATACAACATAAAATATTCCTATGAAGGTATATGCAATATCTTTAAAATTTGTTTTCATATCTGTTGCAATTACTTGTGCAAATAAAATTACTAAAATTGTTGGTACACTAAGTGTTACTATCACATTTAAATATTCTTGTGGTACAATGTGTATTAGTGCTATACTAAAGCAACTTGCATATCCTAGCCATTTTACTGGATTTGCTACTTTTTTTATTGCATTAAAATATTCATTCATACTAAGTATTGCAATTATTGATAATGCAACATCTACTAGAATTTTATCTCCTAACAATAAAATAATTAGCACTAATGGAAATCCTAATAAACCTGAAGTTATTCTTTGAACATTCATAAATTTTTCCTTTCTTTATCCTGCACCAAATTTTCTAGTTCTTTTTTCATATTCTGCAATTGCATAATCTAAATCTTCTTCTGTAAAATCTGGCCAATTTTTATCTATAAATAAAATTTCTGTATATACTAATTGCCATGGTAAAAAATTGCTAAGCCTTTTTTCTCCACTTGTTCTAATTACTAAGTCAGGATCTGGCTCTCCTTTTGTATATAAGTTTTCTGATATTAATTTTTCTGTTATGTCTTCTACATTTATCTCATTATTTTTTACCATATTTGCTATTTGCTTTGTTGCCTTTAACAATTCATCTCTTCCACCATAGTTTAATGCAATATTAAAAGTAACTCCCGTATTGTCTTTTGTTCTTTCCATACAATTTTTTATACTTTTTTGCATTCCTGATGATAATACTGTTATATCTCCTAATATTTTTACTCTAATGTTTTCTGAATCTGCTCTTTTTGAATAATCGTCTAAGTAATTTTGAAGTAAAGTCATTAATGCTTTTACTTCATCTTCTGCTCTTTTCCAATTTTCTGTTGAAAATGCATATACTGTTATATATTGTAATCCAATTTTATTGGCATATCTAACTATTTTTTCTAATGTTTTTGCACCTTCTTTATGTCCAAAACTAACTGGCTTTCCTTTAGATTTTGCCCACCTTCTATTTCCGTCCATTATTATTGCAATATGTTTTAAATCCATTTGTTCACCTCAAATATTTTACTACAAACTCTATTTTTCACGATTTTGTATGTATAAGGCTAATTCTTTTAAGAATTCTGCTTTTTGCCCATACTTTTCTATTTCTTTAATTGCTTCTTTGGTTATTTTATCTAAAATTTCTTTTGCACCTGTTAAACCATACTGAGAAACATAGGTACACTTCTTAGCTTCTTTGTCATTTCCTACTGGTTTGCCTAGAATTTTTTCATCGCCTTCTTCTGATAAGATGTCATCTTTTATTTGAAATGCTAATCCTATTTTTTCTGCATAATTAGTTAAGCTTTGTAAATCTTCTTTTTTGCTATTTGCTAAAATTGCTCCTGCTCTTACACTTGCTTTTAACATTGCTCCTGTTTTATTTTCATGAATGTATTTTAATTCATTTTCTGAAATATTTTTTCCTTCTGCTTCTGTGTCTAAATATTCTCCTGCAAGCATTCTATCTACTGCAATTGAATATTCTTGTAATACTTGCATTTTAGGTATTATTTCTTCTTTATTGCTTTTACTTAAGTCTTGGCTAATTACCATGTAAGCAGAATTTAATAGTCCATCTCCTGCTAAAATAGCTGTTGCTTCATTGAACATTTTATGGTTTGTTGGTTTTCCATGTCTAAAGTCGTCGTTATCTATTCCTGGTAAATCATCATGAATTAATGAAAAGTTGTGTATCATTTCTATTGCTACTGCATATGGCATACATTTTTCTATATTATCCTCAAAAAGCTTATATGTTACTAATACTAAAATTGGTCTTAGTCTTTTTCCTCCTGCCATTAGGCTATATTCCATAGATTCATTTAATATTTCTTCTGGACATTTTTCTTTTCTAATATATTTTTCTAATTCTTGGTTTATTTGTTGTTGATATTTTTTTAATTCTTCTTTGAAATTTACCATTATTTATAACAACCCTTTTCTATTAAAAATATAACTAGCTTTATACTGACATTACTTCTTTTTCTTTTTTCTCTAAGATTTCATCAATTTCTTCTATTTTTTTGTCTGTCATTTTTTGAATTTCATTTTCTGCTTGTTTTAGTTCGTCTTCTGTCATTTCTCCATTTTTTTGTTTTGCTTTTGCTTCATCTATTCCATCTCTTCTAATGCTTCTTATTGCAACTTTTGCTTCTTCTGCCATTTTGCGCACGTCTTTTACTATTTCTTTTCTTCTTTCTTCATTTAATTCTGGAAAGGCTAGTCTTATTACTTTTCCATCATTATTTGGATTAATTCCAATGTCAGATGTTAGTATTGCTTTTTCTATTTCTTTTAATATGCTTGCATCCCATGGTTGTATTACAATTAATCTTGCTTCTGGTACAGAAACTCCTGCTACTTGATTTATTGGTGTTGGAGTACCATAATAATCAATTTTTATTTTGTTTAATACTGATGGGTTTGCACGCCCAGCTCTTACCTCTGCTAATTTTTCACTATATACACTAATGGTTTTCTCCATTTTTTCTTTTAAATTTGTATAATCCATAATATTTTTCTCTCCTCACTTTTTTATTTTTTTATTTTAATGTACTATGGTTCCAATTTTTTCTCCTTTAACTGCTCTTACTATGTTTTCTGGATCAGCTATTCCAAAAACTAGTAATGGCATGTTGTTATCTCTACACATTGCTGTGGCTGTTGAATCCATTACTTTTAAGTCTTTTTCTAATACTTCTGTATATGTAATTTCTTCGTACTTTTTAGCTGTTGGGTCTAATTTTGGATCTGCTGAGTATACTGCATCTATTGATTTTCCAAGTAAAATAATATCTGCTTTTATTTCAGTTGCTCTTAAAACTGCTGCAGTATCTGTTGTGAAGTATGGATGTCCTGTACCACATGCAAATATTACTACTCTTCCTCTATCTAAGTGTTTTTCTGCTTTTCTTTGGATAAATGGCTCTGCAATTTCTCTCATTTCGATTGCTGTTTGAACTCTAGAAAAAATTCCTCTGGATTCTAATGCATCTTGCAATGCTAAACCGTTCATAGCAGTTGCAAGCATTCCCATATAGTCTGCTGTTGTTCTTTCCATTTGATGGTCATTTCTTCCTCTCCAGAAGTTTCCTCCTCCTACGACTATTGCAACTTGTACTCCCATTTCTACAATTTCTTTTACTTTATCACATATTTTTCCTACTGTACCGTGCATCTACACCTACTTTTTGTTCTCCTGCTAATGCTTCTCCACTTAATTTTAATAATACTCTTTTATATTTTGTTTGGCTCAAAATTTCCACTCTCCTTAAAATATATTTTTGCCACTCACATTTTATCATAGTTTGAAAAAAAATACAGTATTTTTTTAAGATTTTCTTAATTTTTTAAAAATATTTGCTATTATAAAAGTTCAATGTATTTTTTATTTATAACTCCTAGAGCTACATAACACACTATAAAAAGGCTTTATAATTATATTTTTTGTAACTGCGTAAGCGACCAAACGAAACGAAGTGAAGTGCGATTGGAGCAACTGACATTTAAACTTTTTATTATGGAAGTTGCGACACACAAAGTTATAAAAAATATAATTATAAAGCCTTTAAATAGTCTGTAATTTGTTGGTTCCCCCGATTTGTTATAAATAAAAAATATATTGAACTTTTTATATATATGTAACTAATATTTTAAAAAAACGGAATTAAGATTTTATTTTGTAGTAATATAAACTGCAAAGTAAATCCAAATTCCGCATAACTATAAACAAATTTATTTTAATTGTTTCATAACTTCTTCTGCAAAGTTTTCTTCTTTTTTCTCTATTCCTTCACCTTTTTCAAACCTTGCAAATTCTACTACTTCACTATCTGTTTCGCTTAATAATTGGCTTATTTTTTTATTTGGGTCTTTTACAAATGCTTGGTCTACTAGGCAAACTTCTTCATAGAATTTTCCAATTCTTCCTTGTACTATTTTTTCAGCAATTGCTTCTGGTTTTCCTTCATTCATTGTTTGTGCTTTTAATATTTCCATTTCTTTTTGTAGTCTTTCTGCTGGTACTTCTTCTTTTCTTACATATTCAGGTCTTGCAGCTGCAATTTGCATACAAATGTCTTTTGCTACTTCTTTATTTCCTTTTTTCATATTTACTAAAACTGCAATTTTTCCATCACCATGGATATATTTTTCAATTAATCCATTTGATTCAAATCTTGCAAATCTTCTTATATTCATGTTTTCTCCAATTGTAGCAATTTTTTCAACTAGTAATTCTTGTACTGTTTTTCCTTGTGCTTCAATTGATTCTTGAGCTAATAATTCTTCTAAATCTTTTGGCTCTTTTTCTACTATTTGTTTTGCAATATTTTTTACAAATGTTTTGAATTCTTCATTTTTAGCAACAAAATCAGTTTCTGCATTTACTTCTACAACTGAACCTACTTTTCCATCTTCTGAAATATAGGCTTCTACTAAACCTTCAGCTGCTATTCTGCCTGATTTTTTAGCTGCTTTTGCAATTCCTCTTTCTCTTAATAATTCAATTGCTTTTTCCATGTCGCCATCAGTTTCTGTTAAAACTTTTTTGCAGTCCATCATTCCTGCTCCAGTTTTTTCTCTTAGTTCTTTTACTAAACTTGCTGTAACCATTTTTTATCCTTCCTTTCTTTTATTTTAAACAAAGGACATCCCTTTTATTTTTAGGATTGTCCCTATTTTTGTTTTTATTCTTCTACTTCTTCCTCTACTTCTTCCTCAGATGCTACAACTTCTTCCATACTAGACATATCTTCTTCTTGCATTTCTGGTTCAAAGCTTTCACCTTGTCTACCTTCTATAACTGCATTTGCCATAACATCTGCAATTAATTTTACAGCTCTTATTGCATCATCATTTCCTGGTATTGGATAGTCTACTTCTTCTGGGTTGCAGTTTGTATCGATTAATCCTACTACTGGAATTCCTAATTTTTTTGCTTCTAAAACAGCAATTCTTTCTTTTTTAGGGTCAATTAAGAAAATTACACCTGGTAATTCATTCATTTCTTTGATTCCACCAAGATTTTTTTCTAATTTTTCCATTTCTTTTTTCAATAAGATTACTTCTTTTTTAGGTAATCTGTCAAATGTACCATCTTCTTGCATTGTTTCTAAGTCTTTTAGTCTTTGAATTCTTCCTTGGATAGTTCCGAAGTTTGTTAACATTCCTCCTAACCATCTTTGGTCAACATAGTACATTCCACATTTTTGTGCTGCTTCCTTCATGCACTCTTGTGCTTGTTTTTTTGTTCCTACAAATAAAACTGTTTTCCCTTCTTCTGCTTGTTCTTTGACAAAAGCATATGCTTCATCTAATTTTTTTGATGTCTTTTGTAAATCGATGATATGAATTCCATTTCTAGCTTGAAATATATATTCAGCCATTTTTGGATCCCATCTTCTTGTTTGATGTCCAAAGTGAACACCTGCTTCAAGTAATTGTTTCATTGCAACTACTGCCATTTTTATTTCCTCCTTTTTTGTTATTCTTCCACAGAGCTTCTTCGTTTTTTAGGACCTATTATTTTAGGCACTTCCCTTAAAACTCACTTCTGTGTGATTAATACGCTCATTAGTATATCACATTTGTATAGTTATTTCAAGTGTTTTTTATAATTTTTAGGTCGTTTTTTTGGACGGGTGTTTTTTTGCCCCCCGAGTTTGCCACTTAATCGAAAAAAATTTTTTATTTTTTGCAAGTAAACACTTGCTTTTTTTGTATCTTATTGAT
>CANQPY010000061.1 GCA_947625835.1 uncultured Clostridia bacterium
TTATGACTAATTTATCAATAAAAGCAGGATTTTTATCTCCTGCTTTTTGTCGTTTTAAGTGGCAAACTCGGGTAATAGCACATATTATGCTAGATGTCAAGAAAAATTAATAAAAATACTTGCAAAACCAATCAAGCCAAAAACAACAAAAAGGATATTAGACAAAATTTCAATAAACTTTTCATTTAAGTGATTACCTAAAAACTTACCACAAAAAATAGCAATACAATCACTAAGAACCATACCACAAATAGAACCTAAAATAAGAGGTAACTTTGAATTTGGATATTGAAAACCAAGACTCAAAGAAGCCAAAAAAGTTTTATCTCCTAACTCTCCAACCAAAATACAAATAGCAACCATTATAATAGGATTAAACTGCATATGAGAAAATTTATTCAATAAAATTGATTTATTAGAAAAATTAGTATCTTGTTTCTTAGGTATAAAACCCAATAATCCCAACAATAAAAAAGAAGCATAAGTAAATATTTTTAAATAAAATTGAAAAATATCGTTAGAAAAATAAGCAACCTTACTTCCAAATAAAATCGCAAAACCATGGCTAAAAAAAGTACCAAGAGCTACCCCAAGTAAAATATTTCTAGCCTTATTTTTAGTTGAAAAAGACAACACTAAAAGTTGCGTTTTATCACCTAATTCAGAAAAAAATACTAACATAAATGTAATTAAAAAAGGATAAATTAGTTCCATAAAATGCTTCCCTTCTTTTAAATAGATATTCATTCACAAATGAAGATATGATAATATTAAAATATCAACTTTTTAAAGAAAATTGTCAAAAAGCTCTGTCCCCGACGACAAAGATGGCATAGAAATTGTAAATTTTTTGTGAAGTACTTTACTTTAAAAAAAGAAAATGATAATATGTTAGGGAAAAAAGAATTAGAGAAAAAATAAAGGAGGAATTTTTCGTGATAGAAGTAAAAAATGTTACAAAAAAGTATGGAAAGTTTGTAGCCGTAGATAACATTAGCTTCACGATTAAAGACGGAGAAATTATAGGGTTACTTCGGACCAAATGGAGCTGGAAAAAGTACTACTATGAATATGCTAACAGGTTTCATAGAGCAAACCACAGGAGAAATTGTAGTAGATGGTAATGACATGCTAAAAAAACCAAAGAAAGCTAAAAAAGAAATTGGATATATGCCAGAAGGTGTACCACTTTATACAGATTTAACAGTCAAAGAATTTGTAACATATATGGCAGAAATAAAAAAAGTAAATCGTAAAACTAGAAAAGAGCAAGTAGAAAAAATAATTGAGCAAACTGGATTAAAAGAAGTAGAAAAGAAATTAATTAAAAATTTATCTAGAGGATACAAACAAAGAGTAAGCATGGCAGGGGCCTTAGTTGGAAGTCCTAAAATATTAATTTTAGATGAGCCAACAGTAGGACTAGACCCAAAACAAATTACAGAAATTAGAAATTTAATAAAAGAACTTGGAAAAACGCATACTGTAATTTTAAGTTCACATATATTATCAGAAGTTAGTCAAATTTGTAATAAAGTAATTATTATAAATAAGGGAAAAATAGTAGCAATAGATACACCAGAAAATCTAGAAAATAAAGTAAACAATAGCAATACTATTTATTTAACAGTAGAAGATCCAGAAAATAAAACAAAAACCATTACAAATCAAATTCAAGAAATCAAGAAAATAGAATTAGTAAAAGAAAATGATGATGGAACAAAACAATACATGATAGAAGCAAAAGAAAATGTAGACCTAAGGAAAACACTATTTGCACACTTTGCAAAAGAAAATGTTACAATATTTGAAATGAAAAAAGTAGACACAACTCTTGAAGATGCATTTATGAAATTAATAGAAGGAGGAAAATAAAATGTGGGCAGTTACTAAAAAAGAAATAAAATCTTATTTTTATTCTCCAGTAGGATATGTATTTATAGGATTATTTTTAATAATGTTTAGTATATTTTTCTATACAGATGTATTTTATTATCAAAGCACTAATTTTGAATATATATTTTATTCAGGAGCAACAATATTAACCTTTATAGTTCCAATTCTTACAATGAGAACAATGGCAGAAGAAAGAAAAACTGGAACAGAACAATTATTGCTTACCTCACCACTTAGCATTACAAAAATGGTACTAGGCAAATTTATAGCAGCAACGTTAATTGTAGTTATTACTTTACTTTGCACATTTATGTATTTTATTATATTAAGTTTTTTTGGAACACCACATATTGTAACAGCATTAGTAACAATGTTTGGATTTTTATTGTTAGCCATTAGTTATATATCTTTTGGAATATTAGCCTCAAGTATAACAGAAAACCAAATTATAGCAGGAGTAATAACAATAGGATTTTTTATATTAACATGGTTTTTACCTCAATTTAATGCCATATTTACGAACTTTTCACTAATAAACATGTTTTCAAAATTTCCATCAGGGCAAATTGACATTGCAGATACAGTAACATTTATAGCATTTACAGTTATGTGTTTATTACTTACAGTTATATTTATGCAAAGAAGAAAAAGTGTGAGATAGGAGGGAAATTAAATTGAAAGAGAAAAAAGAAAAAAACAAGAAGGAAAAAATAAAAAAAGAAAAGTCAACTAAAAAGCCAAATAAATTTATTGAAATTATCAAGAAGAAATGGCTAATAAAAGGAAGCACAACACTTCTATTAGTAGCAATAATTATAGCTATATTTATTGCAATTAATGGTATAATGCAAAATTTAGAATTAGAACCACTTGACTTTACAGAGGAAAAATTATACTCATTAACAGACAGCAGCAAAGAAAAAGTAAAAAATATAGAAAAAGATATTAATATGTACTTTATAGGGTATACAGAAGAAAGTGCTCTTATTGATTTAGCAAAACAATATCACAATGCAAATGAAAAAATTGTTGTAGAAGCAATAGATATAAACAACAGACCAGATCTAGCAAATAAATATGGAATAGAAAGTGGTTCACAAGGAATCATTATAGAATGTGGAGAAAAATCAAAAGTATTAACTGAAAACGATTTATATACATATGATTCTACTACATATGAAACTATTAATATAGCAGAAGAAAAATTAACAAGTAGTATCGCTTCTGTAAGCAGTGATAAAATTCCAAAAGTATATTTTCTAGAAGGATATAGTAGTTTTTCTTTAAATCAAAATTTACAGTATCTATCAGCACTTTTAGAGAACGAAGTCAATGAAATAGATACACTAGATATTTTATCAGTAGGAAAAGTTCCAGAAGATTGCAATACTCTAGTTATAATGACACCAACCAAAGACTTTGATGATGTAGCAACAACAGCAATTACAAACTACATACAAGCAGGAGGAAATATTTTATGGATGAATGCAGCAATAACTAAAGCACCTGAAATGCCAAATGTAAATAAAATATTAAATATGTATTGTGTACAACCATTTGAAGTAGGAATTATAAGAGAAACTGATACAAGCAAAATGGTTATGAATGCACCAGATTTAGTTATACCAGAAGTACAAAATTCAAAAGTAACAAAAGATATATACAATACAACAGGTGTAATAATGGTCAACCCTACAAAAATCAATATTAATGAAGACAAATTAGAAGAAGCAAAAGTAACTAAAACAGATTTATTAATTGCAAGTGATAGCTCATATTATAGAACAAACTTTAATAATCAATCTAATGGAGCTCTAGATGGCGAAGAAAAAGGAACATTTATTGTTGGAGCAGAATTAGAAAAAACAATAAAAGAAAAAAATGAGGAAACAAATGAAAGCGCATTAACATCAAAACTATTAATATATGGCGAAAATGTCTTCATTTCAGACTATCAATTAACGCAAGAATCACAATATGGAGCAATTCAACTTGGATATAATAAAGATTTAATATTAAACTCAATTGCTTACTTAGTAGATAGACAAGAAGATATTGTAGCTAGAAAAAGCACAGGAACAGTAACTTATACAGCAACAGAAATGCAAGACACAATAATTAGAATTATTATATTTGCAATTCCAGCACTAATTATTTTACTAGGAATTGTAATTTGGCAAATAAGAAGAAGAAAAAAATAATTATTGAATAATAAAGAAAAAACCCCATAAAATAATATGGGGTTTTTATGAATAATATTTTTAAAGTTATATTTGTTATAATAGGAACAATTATAGGAGCAGGTTTTGCATCTGGGCAAGAAATATATCTGTTCTTTTTTTCTCATGGAATAAAAGGCTTAATTGGAATTTTAATTTCAAGCATAATAATTGGAATTGTTATTTATAAAACATTAAAAATTATAAACAAATACGGAATAGAAACATACAAAGATTTTTTAGAGATATTAATTAAAAAAAATAAAAAATTTAACAAAATTATTAATTTAATAATAAACATTTTTATACTTATCACATTTTTTATTATGGTAGCAGGGTTTGGAGCATATTTTGAGCAGGAATTAGGAATAAATAGTTTAATAGGAAGCACAATTTTAGCAATTATCACATTTATTGTGTTTATGACTAGCATAAAAGGAGTTGTAAAAGCCAATGGAATTTTAGTACCTATATTAATTGGATTTTTAGTAATAATAGGAATAATTAATTTAAGTGATTTACCAAGTATAGAAGAATTCCAAAATTATATAATAAACACAAACGAAACTAAATACTATTTAAATGCAATTTTATACAGTAGTTACAATAGTATTTTATTAATTCCAGTATTATTAACACTAAAAAGTTATATTAAAGATAAAAAACAAATAGCTAAAATATCAATTATAAGTAGCATCATTATATTTATATTATCTATAATCATATTTTTATTACTTGTTCAAGTAGATGTTGATATTACAAAATTAGAAATGCCAGCAGTTTATGTAGTTTCAAACACATTTAGAAGTTTAAAATATATTTATGGATTTATTATATTAGGATCAATTTTTACAACAACAATATCCCTAGGTTCAAGTTTTTTACAAAATACAACTAAAACTAAAAAAAATTATACACAAGTAGCGCTTATTATGTGCATAATTTCTGTTCTAATTTCAAAAATTGGATTTTCAAATTTAGTTAATTTATTGTATCCTGTTTTTGGATATTTAGGTTTGTTACAAATTGTTAAATTATTAATAAACTAATTCAATTAATTTTGATGTATGTGTGTTTTTAAAATTTTGTGACGAAAATATTCATATTTTTTAAAAGTAATTGACAAAAAGAAAAGTTTATAATACCATATAAACATAAGTAACTATAAAAAATAGTAAAAGATTGAAAGGGGAACAAAAGATATGGGAAATGTAAAAGAAAAATTAGAAGCTAACAAGAAATTTGAAAAAACGCATAGTCCATTAGTAGCAAGTAAAAATTTAGCATTTAAGAACGGAACAAGTGGAATAACACTAATTGCGTTAGTAATTACAATAATTGTGTTATTAATTTTAGCTGCAGTAAGTATTGCAACTTTGACAGGGGAAAATGGAATACTAACAAAAGCACAAAACGCAAGTAAAAAAACAAAAGAAGAGACAGAAAAAGAACAAATAAAAGTAGCATATGATGCAGCATTAACAGATAAAATGGCAGAAGGAGAAAAAGAAGTAACGGCAGAAGAATTAGAAAAAGAGTTACAAAAAATAGAACCAGAAGCAACGGCAAAAGATGGAACAAATGAAGGAGAAATAGAAGTAACATTTCCAAGCGAAAATAAATATACAATAGATAGTAACGGAAAAATAACAGGACCAACAAATGATGGAAGTGGAAGCTCTGGAGGTTCAGGAGACTCTGGAGGCGGAAGTACGGAACAAGGCGTAGTTCCAGAATTTAATGTAGAAGTAGGAGAATATGATGCAGGAAGTGGAAAAGTACCTGTAACAATAGAAGTAACAAATGAAGTAGAGCAAGTAGATAGCATAACAATAACAAACCTAGACACAGGAGAAACTTATAATGCCGAAATAAGTGAAAAAACAGGAAGTGTGCAAGTAGAAAAAAATGGAACATATAAAATAGAAGTAAAAGCAACAACAGAAGGAGTACAAAAAACAGGAGAAAAAACAGAACTGGTAAATAAAATACCAGTAGAATTTACAAAAGCACAAGGAAAAATAGATATAATATGGGTAAACACAAGTAATGAAAAAATAGATGCCCCATTAGCACCAGCATTAAATGGAATGAAAAAAGTATATTGGACTAAAAGTGGAGACGAAATAAAAGAAATAAAAGAAGGAGACGAAGGATTTACAGAAAGCGAGTGGTATAATTACGAAGCAGGAAAAGGTTCAGATGATAATATAAGTAGTAAATGGGCAAATGCGATAAACACAACAACAGTTGAAGATACAAGTTATGATAGTTACTTTGTATGGATACCAAGATATGCATATAGAATAATATATTATGCCGATGCAAAATGCACACAAGTAGCAGGATATTGTGATGGAGACGGAGAAAGAGAAATAACAGGAAATGTAAGAAATAAATCAAAAATAGAAGAAAAGGATGAAGAAAAGTATATAGTAAAATATAATGGATTTAAATATATAGTACATCCAGCATTTATAGACGAAAGTTCAAAAAGTGAAGAAGAAATAGGATATAAATTTGGAGGATGGGATAGTAATTTACCAGGAATTTGGGTAGGAAAATATGAATCAGCAAAAAATACAGCAACAGCAGAAAACTCATCAAGTTACGGAGGAAGTGGAACAAAGATAAAAATAGTGCCAAATGTAACAAGTTGGAGAAGTATAAAAATAGGAGATTGCTATACCAATGCATATAATTACGCTAGAGACAAAGAAAGCCATTTAATGAAAAATAGCGAATGGGGAGCGGTTAGCTATTTAACTCATAGCCAATATGGAAGAAATGGACATGAAATAAGTATAAATACATCAAGTGAATATATAACAGGAAGTGGAACAAATGGAGAAGACGCAAATTTGGCAAGTTCAACAGGAAATAAATTTGGAGTATTTGATTTAAGTGGAGGAGCATATGAATATGTAGCAACATTTAATGACCAAGATACAAATAATTATGAAACAAGATATGGAAATGAAGACTTTGCAGGGACAGACAAAAAAAGTACTAAGTATGCAACAAAATATTCATCAACAAATAAAACACCAAATTACAATAGTTATGTTCCAGGAGATGCAACATATGAAGTCAATTTTAAAAATGACATAAACTGGTTGAACGATAATGGAGCCTTTGCAAACCCGAGTTATCCATTCTTTGAACGTGGTGGAGCAAACTATAAGTCTAATGGTATAGGTATATTTTCCACATTCGCAGCATACTATGGCTCTAGCTCTAGCACAGGTTCGTTCCGTGTGGTCATGCCCGGCGCTTAGCACTTTAAAGAAAAAGTAAGAGAAATCTTGCTTTTTCTTTTTAAATATAGTAGAATAAAAACGAAGAAAAAGAGAAAAATAAAGAAGAACAAGGAGGTACAAAATAATGAGTTTACCTATAATAGGAATAGGAGAAAGTGACTTTAAGGGACTAAGAATAAGAGAAAACTATTATATAGACAAAAGTATGTATATAAAGCACATAATAGACAACGGAAGTAGAGTAATACTAGTAACACGACCAAGAAGATTTGGAAAAACACTAAACATGAGCATGTTAAAATATTATTTTGACATAAATTGCAAAGACAGTAAAGAACTATTTAAAGGACTAAAAATACTAGACCAAGAAGAAAAATACACATCAAAAATGAATTATTACCCATGTATATATATAACATTAAAAGATGTAGTAGATACAAACTATGACAAAATGATATTAGACTTAAAAACTGCAATATTAGATATGTATCAAGAACATATGTATTTATTACAAAGTGATAAAATATACGACTTTGAAAAAGAAAAAATAAAAGAAATATTATTTGGAAAAGAAGATGAAACAGACTTAAAAAACAGTGTAAAAGAACTATCAAAATACTTAAATAGACATCATGAAAGACCAGTAATGTTATTAGTAGACGAATATGATGTACCATTGCAAAATGCATATGTAGAAGGATATTATGAAGAAGCAGTAAAATTCTTCAAAACATTTTATGGAACAACATTTAAAGACAATCAATACTTAGAAAAAACAGTAATAACAGGAGTATCAAGAGTAGCTAAAGAAAGTATATTCAGCCGGAGCAAATAATTTTAAAGTATATACATTATTAGACAATGAATTTAATGATGACTTTGGAATAACAACTCAAGAAATGGAAAAAGTATTAAAAGACTTTGAAATAGAAGAAGACAAAGAAGAAATAAAAAGATGGTATGATGGATATAAAATCGGAGATTTAGGTGGAAT
>CANQPY010000062.1 GCA_947625835.1 uncultured Clostridia bacterium
ATCAACAAACTCTCCAAGCCGTTATTGTTCAATGCATTGGAGAGTTTTTCTCTTTCAAAAGTGTTTAAGTTAAGATATTATTTTTTACTTGCAATAATTTTTTATATTTATTTTTAATTACCATTGCATTACAACTTTAAATAAATCTCCATCAATTATAATTTCAAATTTTCCATTTTGCAACTCTGTTAAACTTTTTGCAATTGATAGTCCTAATCCACTTCCTTCTGTATACCTTGACTTATCTCCTCTAACAAATCTTTGCATTAATTCATCACTACTAATATTTAATTTTGCTTTTGAAATATTTTTAATGCTCATTTCTATTTTACCTTTTTGGTTGGTTACATCTATATAAACTCTTGAATCTTCTAATGCATATTTTGTAATATTGCTAAATAAATTTTCTACAATTCTATACATATAACGACTATCTGCCTTAATTTTTGTTTCTTCTTTTGGAAGGTTAGTTTCAATTTTTAATTTTTTTTCTTCAAATTTATCTTTAAATTCTCCTATTGTTTGATTAATTAATTCTTTTATATTTATTTCTTCTATGTTTAATTTAATGTTTCCAGAAGATACTTTTGAAGCTTCTACTACATCTTCTGTTAATTTTTTTAGTCTTTGTGATTTTGCATCAATAATGTCTATATATTCTCTAATTTTTGCATCTTGTATATTTTCTTTTTTTAATAAATCCACATAGTTAATTATTGATGTTAATGGGGTTTTTATATCGTGTGATACATTAGTAATAAGTTCTGTTTTTAGCCTTTCTGATTTTAATGTTTCTTGAATACTATTACTAAATCCATCTGATATGTCATTAATGTAGTTTGCCATTTCTTTTAGAGTACCTAGCAATTCGTCTGTTTTTATATGGTTGTTTGTTTTTCCCTCATATATATTTTTCAAGGTATTTTTTATTTCTTCTTCTTGTCTTGTATATTTCCTTAGTTTACTATAAGTCCATATCCAAAATATAATTAGAAAAATTGTTGTAATGCCAAGTTTATAAAAGATTCCAAAAAATATACTAATTGCAACAAATCCCCAATAATACCAAAATATTTTTTTGCTAGATTGTATGTTATTTGTTATTTCTTTAAGTATTTGTTTGGTTTGCCTAAAAATCCATTTTATTATTTTATATGTTAAAAAGCTCTCCCAGAATTTGTTTGCTTTTATTCTTTTGATTGTTGTTATGCCTAAAAGTGCACATATTGCATATCCAATAAAATATAGAATAACACAAATAGCTAGTTCTATTATAGTATTTTTTTTATAGTTAAAATTCACATCTAATAATAGCATTTTTACAATAACTGTTATACTAATAAAACTTAAAAGTCCTATAATTTCATATGGTACTTTTTCAATTGGACCTAATGTTATTTCTTTTCCTTCTTTATGTCCAATTGCCCAAAATAGATAAATTGCAATTAAAAATAGTAAAATTACATTAATTATACATATTAAAATTGGTAAATTTTTATTTTCAACAATAAAACTAATAAAGTTCCATTCGCCAAGCCCTGATTCATTTGCTTCTTCTTCATCAAAGAAGCTATAAATATCATAATCTTCTATTTTTGCAGATATTGGATAATAAAATTCATCTTCTTGAATAGATATAGTTGATGGATTAGAATAATTTTTTAAATAGTAATAATTATCATTATACTGCATATTTTTTTGATTAATATACTCTAAATTTGTTTCTATTTTCCCATTTTCTGAATAATTCCAATAGATTTTATGTTCATTCATATGTGAGATATCTTGTGTATAATTATTGCTTTTTATGTTAGTGTACATTTCTCCTGTTTGTTTTTCTATAATAATGTAATATATGAAATTTCTCATATTACTATATGATGCATTATAATAATTTCTTGAATTTTCATAATAATAAGGATTTCCTGTTTCTTGTCCTAATTTAATATAATTATTATTTTGTTCTGAATTTTTACATACATTTACTTTATTAATAAAATAAGATAAATAGTTATCTGCAAAATCTTGTGTTTGATAATATTTTGTTTCATCTTTTTTTATTTGTATTTCTTTTAAATAGGCTAAATCTACTATACTAAGCAAAAGCAGTCCTACTAATATTGGAATTGCTATATAACATATGATTTTTAAAAAATCTGAATTTCTTAGTTTTTGCATTGTCTTGGCACCTCTTCCTAGTTTAAATGTTTTCTATTTTATATCCGATTCCCCATATTACTTTTAGATATTTAGGGTCTTTGGGATTTATTTCTATTTTTTCTCTTATGTGCCTAATGTGTACTGCTATAATGTTTTCTGCCCCAAAGCTTTCTTCCTTCCATACGTTTTCATATATTTCTTGAATTGAATATACTTTTCCTTTGTTTTGTATTAAGAATTTTAATATATTAAATTCAGTAGCAGTAAGTTTTATTTCTTTTCCTTCTAATGTTACTTGTTTGGTTTCATCATTTACTTCTAATTCTCCTGTTTTATAGGTTTTACTGTTTTTATCGTCTAACGAACCGAAATTTAAATATCTTCTTAAACAAGAATTTACTCTTGCAATTAGTTCTAATGGGTTAAAAGGTTTTGTAATATAATCATCTGCACCAGAATTTAAGCCTTCTATTTTGTCATAATCTTCTGATTTTGCAGATAGCAAAATTACTGGTATGTTTTTGTTTTTTCTAATTTCTGCTAATGTTTCTAATCCATCTTTTTCTGGCATCATGATGTCTAATATAATTACATGAATTTCGTTTTCTTTTATTATTTCTAGAGCTTCTTTTCCATTGTAAGCTTTTAATATTTTATAACCTTCTTTTTTTAAATAAATTTCAATTGCATTTACAATTTCTTTATCATCATCAACTACTAATATATTATACATTTGCATTTTTTCATTCCTTCCATTTTCTATGGTTTTAGTATAACATAGAAATTATGAATAAAAAAGAGAGAAAATATTAATTTTCTCTTAATTCTACTTTATCTACTTATATCATCCATAAAACTATCTTTGTCAATTAAATGTGATTGTTCTAGTTGTCTTTCTGTAATATTTATAACTTTACCACAACATGGATTAAACTCTTTATTTCCGTATACAAGCCAAATAATATTTTCTCTTTTCAAATCATCTTTTGGCATTGTACCAGGGCAAGGATATCCATCAGTAAATACTATTTTATTTATTTCTCTTTTTTTAGTAAAAGATCTAACTGCTAAATCCCAATCCTCTGTCCAATCAAAGTTTTCTCTTGCTTCCTGTGGTATAGTAAAATTATCTATATCTCTTACACTTTTAATATCTACAAAACCCCAAAATTTTTCGTTAAAACATCCTACTTTCAATTTAGATTGTTTTAATAGTGGTTTTATTTGTCTTAAAAAAGCCTTGACTAAATCTAATTCTACTGATCCAGAAATATCAATCATAATTTCTGTTTCGGCATCATCTTCAATATCATTTTCTTCTAATCTATAAGCATAATTATTTTCTGCAATTGAACGTCTTTGACTCCATATTGTTGCTGTTTTTTCAATTTTCCTTCGTATTAAAACTTTCCAATCAATTTCTTCTTTGCTTTTTCCTATATTTCCTAATTTAATTACTCCGTTTTGAGTATTTATTATATCTTTTTTAATCTTTTCACGTCTAGATTTGAATTTTTCTCTTTTCTCTTCTCTATTGTCTTCAAATTTTTTTCTTTCATCAAAATCCATATCTGTTTGTTCTTCTTCACTTTGTTCTTCTGTCTCACTTTTTTTTTGTTGTTCAAATGTTTTCCCCCATAAGCTATGGTCATCACTATAATTATTACCTTCGCTTTGATCTGAATTTTCATTCTCTTGTTCATTTTCTTGCTCATTATCATTTTGTTGTTCATTTTGTTTCTTTTCATTTTCTTCCAATAGCTTTTGATAAAATTCTTCTGCTGAATAATTTAATGCTTCTGGCATATTTATGCTTCCTTCTTTAATTGTAAATCCGTCTCTTTCTAAATTTGCATTTATAATAGCATCTGTTGCTATATTCCAAAGTCTTAGATTTCTCTCTTTACCATCTTTATCCTTTAATCTAAACATGTGCATAAATTTAATATGCATTATTTCATGTGCTATTATAAATAATCTATCATTTTCGTTTAAACTTCCAAAATAGTTAGGATCAACATATATATTTTTTCCATCAGTTGCTGCAGTATGACATGGTAAATCTTCTTTGATTTCAATATTAGCCATAGCTATTTCACTACCAAATCTAGGATATTTTGCTAATATTCTTCTTTTTACATCATAAATCAATTCCATATTAGCACTCATTATATGTTTCTCCCTTCTTTAAAATTAACTATTACAATTTTCTTATATTTCAATTATTTCATTTTCTTCTTTTCTAGCTTCTTTAGAATCTCTGTCCAAGTATGCACTATACATTTGCCCTACATCTGTATATACTCTTGCTCCATCTTCTGCATACCTCTTTGCTTCTTTTCCTGTATGTAATGTTAGATCCAGTTCTTGTAGTTCACTTATCTTTTCCATTCTTCTTTCATCATTTCCAGCCCAATATATATCATATATTGATAAATATTCTGGATCACAATACTTTCTTATAAATTCTCTACATGCTTCAACTTGTTCTTCATTCGCTGTTATCAATGCTGTCATATATGCAAATCTTTCATTTATATTTCTTGGTAAGTGTGCTTGAGCATATCCTTTTCCTATTCCTTTTGTTACTTCTTCTGGTGTTAGTGTTAAAAGGTTATAAAAATCAAAAAATTCACTTGCCCATTCTGCTCGAAGTTTTGAACCTATTGACCTTTGTACTATATCTTCTACATCTTTTCCTTCATATTTTCCTGCCGCTAAATTTTTTTCAAAATTATATAATGTATTTGAGATTGATGTCCATCCACGAGGATCGTTTGTTCTTCCTTTACATCCATTTGCATCTAAATGTTTTTCTCCTACTTCTGGCTCTTCATAGAAATATCCTATGTCTTGTATATCTTCACTTTTACCAGAGCTGTTGTATTTTAATAACATATATCCTATTATTGTAGGATGTATTTTTTTTGGTATGGCATATTCTGCTATCCATTCTCCTACTTTTGGTTTCATATCTAGTATATGATCAAATCTCTTTTCTAGTGGCTCTGCTAAATCCTCTGCTACACTTGAATATTTCTTTTGGTTTCCTGTTGCTACTACTACTACATTGTCTGGTAGTTTTAGTCCTTTTCCTATCTCTACTATTCGATTTAATACTAATGTATATACTAGACTTTGAATTGCTGGCTTAACATTTAAAAGCTCATCTAGCATAATTACAACTTTTTTGCTACTATCTTTTGACCTTTCATAAACTGTATCTGCTATATCATATATGTTTTGTATATTTTCTTCTATTAGTTTTTTTTCTTCTTCTGTTGCTTCTTGCATAATAGCTGTTTTTGCAAAGTCTGGTGGTATGTTTTGTCCTGTTTGTAAATTAACTGATCCCACTACTTTTTCTGGGAACATATTATTGGTCAATTTCATATAAATTAAGTCTGGATATAATGTTTTTATTCTTTCTGTTTTTCCTATTCCAGATGGTCCTCGAAGTAATACTGATTCTCCTGCTTCAATCCAATTTTGTATTATTTCCGTATCTGTCATTTTAGCTCTATCAATTGATTTTGTTTTATCTGGATTTAATTTTTGTAACCTAGACTTTCTTGTAACAAAATCTTTGAGTTCTCCTATGTAGTCACCTACAGTTAATATCTCTTTTGATTGTTCCAAATCTCGAGATAAATATCTATCCATAAAAATTTTTATACCTGTTTTATCAAAATTTTTATCAAAATCCATTTTATAATAATTTACGCTATTGAATTGCACTCCCGCAAATATTAGATTTTCGGTTATCATAATATAAGATTTTAAGTCTCCTAGCCATTTAACTGGTAGTACTTCAACCCATACATTATCTTCGGGTTTGTATTTTTCTCCATTTGAAAGAGTAAATTCTTTTCTAGCATAATAAGGATTTGCTTTGACTCTTACATACCTTTTTCCATTATACTCATATTCTTGATGAGTTTGTGCTTTAAATGGTGTAAATTCATTATCGCATGGTGGTATAGAATCTGTTGTATAACTATTTTTTGTTTTTAAAATACTTCCACTTCTATATGCTTCTTCTAATCTTTCTTGCATATCTTTTGATACTGATTTTTGTGGATAATATCCATATTCTACTTCAATAATATCATCTTTTGCTATTCGATAACTATTCTCTTCGTTCGTAGGGATTAAACCGACGGATGAAAACGGTAAAGCTGGTCGAGCCCCAACATAACGTTCTTGAACAAAGCTGCCACTTCTAGTACCAGACGTGTCAACAATGCACACTCTGTTATTTTCGCCATTTGACTTTGTCCAATAATATCCTGTTCTTCCCTCTAAAGAGCTATCATTATCGACATGCTCATAATCATAAATATATCCACCAAGCAATATAGAAAAATCTGTTATCGCTGCTTTTACTCCTCTCTTTTTGAATATATCTAATTTATCATTTCCAAAGCATTGTTCATCGGTTAAAAAAGTAAAATTTCTCATATACTATACTCCTTATATTTTTTTAGCAAGGTCTATAACTTAAAATGCAACAACACAGAAATTATAAAGTTTCTGTGATATTTTTTTTAGTCCTTCTCTATCTTTAACAGTAAAAACTATAATCATATCTTTTGGTAATTTATATCCATAGAATTCTCTATCTTTAACAATTTGATAATATTTATTTTGCAAAATTTCATTTAATTTATCAATTTCAGAAATAATAAAATAATTTAATTCTTTTTTATTATAGATGTTCTCTTTAAAAGTCCTGAATAATTCATTATCATTAGTATTGCTATTTATAATAATTTTTGAATCTAGTTCTTTACAATCTTCATTTTGAATTACAACACAAGTTGCTGTACATCCTTTTTGCAATTCTATCAATTCTTTATTAATCATACTAAATTTTATCTCCTTTCCTTTTTACTATCAAAAAAACTCAATATTTTATTAATGAACTTTTTTAATAAGCTTTTTTCTTTGTATTCTACAATGTTTGTTTCTGTTGTACTTTCATTTTGGATTATTTTGTTTTCTTTTTCTTCTTTTTTATTTTTAAAAATTTCATTTACATTATAACTTTCTTTTATTTCTTCTTTTGTAGAATTTTCATTATGTATTAATTTTTTGTATTTTTCACGTTCTTCGCTATTAGCCCACCAAGTAATATATATAAATCCTAAAAGTTCTTTAGTTTGCTTTTTTAAATTCAAACCATTTATTGGTTGTTCGTGATTAAATTTTGCTTTATAGTTCTTGCTTGAAATATCAGTTAAAAATTTTATAAAACTTTGTGGTATTCTTGCCACATCTTCTTTGTTTGTATAATTTAATATATCTAATACTTCTACTGCTGCTTCACTATATTCGGTTTCTCTCATTTTCTTCACCTCTTACTTCTTTTGAATCTCTGTCCAAGTATGTATCTTTTAATATTGTACCATAAGAATTTTTTTTTTACAATTTTTTTTTAATATTCTATCTAAATTATAAAAAGAAACACGGATCTTAAACACTTTTTAACATAAGAAATCATTATAAGCATTAAAAATGCTTAATTTTTTTGTCAAATTT
>CANQPY010000063.1 GCA_947625835.1 uncultured Clostridia bacterium
GCTTTCGTTTTAGAAAACAGATACATTTTTTATAAGCTTGATACTATTAGTGAATGTGGATATATGAATGATATTGAGATTGTAGGAAATATACACAATAAGGAAGAATTAAAACTATGGAAAGAGTTTTGAATGAGCTTAAAAGCTGTGATACAAAAATTTAGAAAAATAAATGAAAAAATTCAAAAAGAACAAAGAGGAATTTATAATGTGAGTTTCAATGAGAAAAAATCTACTCCTATTAATACAGAATTAGAAGCAATAGATAATGCAATTATTGATTATGTAATTCACTATGTAAAAGGATTTCATAGAACTAGAAATGATAGGGGGATTGGTGCAGAACATATTAAAATACATTTAGAGCAAGAAAGCGAAGGACAAATTACAATAGAAGAATTATTGAATTTAGGAAATTCTATAAGGGAATATTTGAAAATATTTAAAGAACCTTTTATTGATGAAAGAAATGGAAAAATATTTGAATGGGAAAATAATAATAGAGTGCGTTTTAGAGCTGTAACAGATAAAATCAAAGGGGAGGGCGACAACTTCCACTCAACCCCCTCTGATGAGTTAATTATAACATTTTATTCTGATAGAAACTTTAAGGAAAGAATGGAATTTAAAAATCCTTTAGTTAAAGAATATTACAAAACAAAAGATATAAATTCTATACAAGAAAATAATCAAACACATCAAACAAAAAATTCAAACAAATATAAATTAAAAAGGAACAAATTATGAAACAAAATGAAAACAATAAAAAAATTTCTCCTATAAAAACAGAATCTTTGAATTTCAAATGTGAGCAATTCTTTGGTAAGAATTGGAAATTTGTAGCTTCATTTATTGCTTTAGCTTTACTCGTTTTAGCCTATGAATTGAGTGAAATTTCAAGCAGAATGCAAAGTTTAGAAGAAATTGTTTTTGAAAACAATTCTAAAGTGGTTTTAACCACAAGCGATGGCAGAGCCATTAAGGTTACAAAAGAACCTTTAAAAGCAGAATACCTAAAACAATTTGCTACTTCTATCTTTGTGAATAGTTTTATTGTTTCAAGGTCTCAACTTACAAATAATTTTGAAAAAACTAATTTCAAAGATTATAGTGAGGCATTGAATAATTTACCTAATCTCAAAAACATTCTCATCTATTTCATAGATTCTAAAGAAGATAAAGAACACAACACAGCTGTTAATGCAATTGCTGTTGGAGATTTAAGAGCTTACGTGCAATGGCTTATCTCTGCAGTCGCACAAGATAAACTCCCTGAATACATCGCCATTAAGGATTATAGTTTAGAAAAATACGAATATGAAGGAAATAAATTCAATTTAGAACTTAACATCAAAGTAATGGCTCAAAGCTATATCTTAAGTCAAGATACTTATATTTCTCAACAAGGAATTTTCAAAATCATTTCTCAAGGAAGTTTTGATTTAAGCAAATCAAGTGATATTAATCCTTATGGAATGAGAATAGAAAGAATAAAGATTAATCCTATTATAAAATCTAATAATAAGGAGAATTTCTAAAATGCAAATCAAAGAACTTGAAATCTTATTAGAAAGAATAACAAATCTTACAATTAATTTAGAAAAAGAAGTCGCAGAACTTAAAGAGGATACCATAGTTAATGCTTCACACATTCATCTTATTGAAGTTTCAAATAAAGACAAACTTAATAATATGCATTCGAGTATGAAGCAAATCAATGATGCGACAAATGAGTTTGTCAATGACTTAGAAAAAGAAATGAGTAATATCCAAACAGACAATTATACTGATTTTTTAAAAACTTTACTCAAAGAAGATTTTATAGCCTTACAAAAAGAAATGCTAGAAGATACAAAAAGAGAGCTTTTAAATTCTACAAATAAAACAGCAAAAAATGAAAATCTTATAAGCTCTTTTCTTAAACATATCAGTCCTGTGCTTTCTATTATAAGCTTTACTTTGCTTATGATAATTTGCGTGAAATTTAAAATCTTTGGAATGCTTTTTCAATGAAAGCTTGGTTGTTATTATTATTTTCTGTTGTGAGTGTTTTTGCAAATTACTCATCTTATGAGATAGCAAGAGAACTTAAAAGCATAAGTGCAAAAAACACCCTTGATAAAAAAGTGCTTTACACCCTTGCAAAGATTGAAAGTGGTTTTAATCCTCTTATCATAAGCTTTACAAGCACTCATACGAATTATAATTTTAAAAACCTTAAGAAAAAAGTTTCTAAATACAAAAACAAATACCTTATAAGTTTTAGCGGTAAAGAAGCGGACTTGCAAAAGGCTTTAAAAAATCTCATAGCTAAAGGCATAAAGGTTGATGCAGGTTTAATGCAAATAAATAGCATAAATTTCACTGAAAAAGAAATTCAAAACATATTCAAGCCCTCTTTTAATATACAAAAATCCGCTCTCATCTTAAAGCAGTGCATACAAAACAAAGAAAAGCTCAAACATTCCATAGAATGCTATAACAAAGGCTTAAGAAAGGTTTCGAATTTTGATTATTACGAGAAATTTAGAATGAGTTATTTAAGGGATTTTGGAGGAGTGAGATGAGCGATAAAGAGAAAAAAATTTTTAAACTTTGCAAGGCTCTTGTGGATTTATTAGGAAGAGAAGACGCTACTGCAGATTTGAAAAAGATTTACGAAAGACACACTGAAATGTTTAAGGATATGCAAGACCTTGAGAAGATGATTGAAAAAGTTGTGAGTGAGCCTGAAATTATCATAGATGCAAAAAGAAAAGAAAATTATGGCGTTTTTAAAGCACTTAAGCAACTTGATAATGAAAAAATGGGCGATGTTATTGTGAAAAATCAAAATGAAATGAACAAAATTTTTCACGCAAATAAAAAGAAAATAAGAGAACTTACGAGATTTAAAAAGAAATTAACGGATAAAGAAAATTTGGTAGGTGGTAGGGACGCCCACTCCCTACACCCTGATGAAAATCAGGTTTGGGCGACTGACATATCTAGTATGTGTTCACCTACTTCAAATGAGATTATACCACAAGAATCTAATTTTAACAAGGAAAATTTAGAAAATAACGAAACTAAATCCCAAAACAAACCCAATTCCCCTTTCTCAAAAATCAAACAAAACCTTGCAAATATAAGAAAAAACCTAGAAAAGAATAAAAATGCAATTTCAAATGAGGATTTTACAAAAGAAGATTTAAAAGATTTAGCACAAGAATTAAACCAAGAGAATTCAAAACATTCCCAAGATTTTTCAAAAGAAAATTCTAAAGAAAACAAAAACAACAAAACAAGGAGATTAAAATGAATATAGCCTTACTCACCTTAGGAGGTTTAGCCTTAGGCACGGCGTATTTTGGATATAAGAAAAAAGACCCAAGCTTAAGCCTTTCTAATTGCTTTTTAGACAAACTTGCCAAGCCTTTGTATAATCTTTTTGTGGAATATCATTCTAATTCTTTATTTCAAATAGATTACATTAAAGAGGATTATATTATATGCAATACTCCTTATGAGAAATTATATGGTATAGAACTTGTTTCAAATGAAAACATAGAAAAACATATACATAACGAAACAATCAAAGAACTCATTAGAGATTCTAAGGATAATGAAAATGGATTTTTTTATTATGTGATTTTGAAACAAGGTCATTACCAAAAACAATACATTTTTTCTCATAACAAAATAATAGTTAAATTTTTAGGAAAATATTTTAATACAAAACTTTTAAGTGGGCTTGAACTTACAAATGTTTTATACAATTGCTTTTTAGAAAATAGTTTTTTCATAGAAGATAAGCAACTCAAACAAGCCTTACATATACAAAAAGATAGTTTAGAATCTGAACCAGAATTCCTTTCCTTCAAAAGACTTGCTAAACAAGCCATTGCAAAAAACTATAAACAAATTGATATTTTTCAGGCTTATAAACATTTAGAAATTAAAGAAAGTAATATTCTTAATTTGTTTAATCTTAATTTTACAGGTTGCATTTGGTTTTATATAGACCTTTCTAGCTCTCACATCAAAAATCAAATTTCAAGACTTTTAAATTATGCAAAATTTGTAGGAGATAAAAGACCCTTTGTAGAATTAGAACAAAGTTATCATAATAAAGAATGCGATTTAGCTCTTATCAATGCTATAGCTTTTTTGAAAGATTATGACGAAGAAGTTATAGGACAAATGGGAAGTAATTTAAAAGTATCTTTTATTCCTAAAGAGTTAAAACGCTCTTTGCATTTACAGAAAAATCCTATCAAATATAGAGATAGTGAATTTGATTTTCTAGTTAAAGAAGAATTCTTATATAATTTTATTGCAAGTATTCATAAAAAGCATACTTTAAAGCCAGATATTTATGGAATTGATAAACAAGGAGGATTTATCAATTATTCTTTTTCTGGAGAAAATAAAAATCCTCATATTGCAATCATTGCTACATCTGGTGCAGGTAAATCAGTATCTAAACTAAAAATAATGGCTCAAATGATAGGACTTAATTTTTCAAATGGGGAATGCTCTAATTTGGGAAAAGGAATAGGACAAGTAAGATTAAGAAGTTATGATATAGGATTTTCTGATAAAAAATTCATTCAACTCTTAAAAGCAAATACCAAAAATAAAGTAGCTCATTTGGCTTCAAGTTTTTATGATTTTTCTTATAACCTTTTACATTTTCCTCATAAAGAAAACCAAGAACTCTTTGAGGCAGATTTAACATTTAATGTGGATTTAGTTTCTATTATCTTAGAATCTCAAAATTCAGAAGCTTTGAATATCAATGAAGTTGCATTTTTCAAAGAAAGTATTAAAAAAATGCTAAAAAATAAGGAATATCAAAGATATAGAATAATGAATTTAAAAGAAAAAAATAAAGAAGATTATGAAAAACTTTTAGCTCTAAATTATAAAGAAAGTGATTTCTTAGAAAATGTAAAAGAGGTTGAATTTAAACATTTACAAACTCCACTTTTAATTGATTTAGTTAAATGGACAAATAAAGAAAGTAAAAATATGCAACTTAAAGAGGAAGATAGAAAAACTTATGAAAGTTTAGCAAGAAAACTTGATGCCATAGAAAAATTAGATTTATTTTCTAATTTTGATAAAATGGATATTACTGATGTCGATGTGCTTTCAATGGATTTGAATAATTTTAAAGAAAGCTCACTATTTGCTCCTATCTTTTTAAGTATTTTTCAAAAAACTTATTTAAAAGATAGAGAATTTGCTTTAAAATGTAAAGATAAAAATATACCAGCTCCAAAACTTTTCTATGCAATTGAAGAAGCTAAGAATTATTTTAGAGTGCCTTATTTTACAACTATGTATGAGAAAGTAGCACTAGAAGCTAGAAAATATAATGTTCATTTATGTTTTATTATGCAAAATGCAAATCACATTCCTAAAGGCATATTAGAAAATTTAGCTACACGAATCTTTTTATTAACACCTGATAAAAAATTAGAAATGATTAATGAGGCTAAAGAATCTTTAGATATTCCTAAGAATGTAGAGATAGGATTACTCAATACTCAAGAATACGAAATGTGTATTTGGTATAGTTATGGAGTTTTTCATATGAAATTTAATATCAATGAAGATGAAATGAAAATCTTTAGCACAAATCCAAATGAATAAAATTTAAAAATTATTTTAAATTTTTAATAAATATTAAAATATAATTTAAAAAATTAAAATATTAATATTAAAATATTAAAATATAATTTAAAAAATTAAAATATTAATATTAAAATATTAAAATATAATTTAAAAAATTAAAATATTAATATTAAAATATTAAAATATAATTTAAGATGATTTTAATAATATTTTTGTCATAATAATATTTTAAAACAACTAAAAACAATCTGTAGGAGATATAACTATGATTTCAGTTACTTTGTTTAAAGTTAATTTCGATGAATTAAATATAAATCACTTAAGTAAAAGACCTTTGCTTGATTCTATTAAGATATTTTATACAGGAAATGAATTTGAATATTTAGAATTTTTAGAAAAAATAGGAATAAATTATTATAAAAAATTTAATAATATTTTTGAACTCAATAATGAAGTGAATAAAGAAATAAAAATTTTTAACAATATTGCAACCAATGAACAAATTGATAAATTTAATTTTAAAACAATCAATCTACTCAAAAGAAATTTAAAAGAAATTAACGATAATGAATATATAAAATTAAATTTCGATTTAAGAAATATAAATGATAAAGCTCAAATTAATACAATTAAAGATATTTTGATAAATACAGATAGTGTTTCGCTTGTAGATTTTAAAGAAGTTGAAGAAGAAAGATTTTCTTTGATTTATCACAAAAAAGGAGCGATAAATTATAATGATGAATTTTCACTTTATAATTCTAGAGATAACATTCAACTCTTAGAGAATTTTAAACTTGCAAAAGATAATAATTTTATCTTAACAAGATTTATTTTTGAAATCTCTAAAAAATTCAAAAAAGCTGGAATTGATGAAAGTTTTTCTTATACTTATCAGATGGGTGAAACTAAAAAAGAAGTAATAAAAAACATAGATGAGATTATTTTTTGGGGAAATTTAAACAAAGAGGAAAAAGAATTAGAAAAAGAAAAAATTAAACAAGAAAAAGAATTAGAAAATAAAGCCACAGAATTAGCTAAAGATGAAATTAAAAAAGAACAAAATCTTACAAGAGATTCTTTAGCAAAAGATTCTACAGATAAAATTTTAGAAAATGAAAAGATTATTCCTGTTTTATACAACATAAAAACACAAGAAAAACATAAAGATGAAATTATAGAAAGCAAAGAAATTGAAAAAGATATAGAAAAAACAAAAATCAATATAGAAAAAATTATAGAACAAAGCTTTGAACTTTATGAAAAAAAAGAAATTGAAAAAGCAAATATTAGGCTTCAAAAAGCAAAAAAAGATAGCTATGATGCTTATAATGATTTAAAAGATTACTTAAATAATGGCTTAAGCATTTTAGATGCAATAAAAAACATACAGCAAAAATATAGAAACGAAGATACGATTAATTTTGCAACTTTACTTTTCAGTCAAGATATTTTAAACATTAAATTCAAAAATGAAGAAATTTCATCACTTAAAAATGAAATTTCAGAAAAAGAAAAACAAGAAGCAATATTAATAGAAGAAATTACAAAAAGAGAAGATACTATCTCTAAACTCAAAGGAAGTATTCAAGTTAAAAATAATGAAATGACCGCCTTAAAAATTGAATATGAAAAAGAATTAGAAATCTTAAAAGAAAGTGATATGAAGCTTAAAGAATTAGAAATTTTTTCTAAAGAACAAGAAGAAGCTTTAAACGATTTAGAAACAGAAAATCAAGAGCTTAGCAATAAAAACCAAGAACTCAATGAAAACAAAATAAGATTAGAAAGTGAGATAAATTCTTTAGA
>CANQPY010000064.1 GCA_947625835.1 uncultured Clostridia bacterium
ACATGAAGTAGATGATAGTGAATCAGCAGGTGTAGTAGTATTACCACCAACAGGAGAAAACTTAAACTATGTACCAGCAATATTACTAGCAATTAGCACACTTAGCTTAGTAGCTATAGGAATTATCTTAATAAAAAAATATATAGATAGAGCAAAACAATAAACATGTGGAATTAAGATTTTTCTTGATAGTATAAAATATCAAGAAAAATCTTATTACACAATAGTAAAATTAGTATTTATTTGATTTTGGAGGTTAACAAAATGAAAAAAACAATATATGTATTTTTAATATCCATGATATTATTAGGAACAATATTAACACTAAAACTATTGCCAATTAAAAGCTTTGGAGCAGACACAAAAGCAATTAATATTAATAATACATTGGAAAAATACATTAATTACTATTTATCTGAGGAAGACAAAGGAATAATAGTACAATACAATGTAGAAACAAAAATAGAATATGGAGAAAAAGGAAAAGTACCAGTAGAGGAAAGTGAAATAGAAATAAACTTAAGTAAAATAGACAATAAATACCCACAAGAAGTAAAAGTTATTTCACAAAATGGCTATGAAAATAGTAATCAATACAATCCAACTACAGGTATATTAACCATACAAACAAATGAGCAAAAAGAAGAAGAAAAAAGCAATTACATCCTAATCTGTTATTATGACACATATACACAAGAGACCCCACAAAGAGATTTAGAAACAAAAGTAGTAGCTAAATCTATATTTGCTGATGACAAAGAAATAGTTGTAAGTAAGGAAGAACAATATAAAGATACAGTAACAGAAAACATAGGAAAATTAACCTCAATTGATACAAAAACTCAAGACATTTACAATGGATATATGAAATCAAATAAAATAAATGGAACAAAATATATAACAGAATATGAGCAAATAAATCAAATAATGATAAGTAAAAAAGAAGCACAAAAAACAATAGAAATGCAAGAAAAAAGTAATTTTGTAAGTCAAGAACAAGAATTAAAGAATAATAATGATATAATATATAAAAGCACAAAAATTGAAGAAAAGACAGTAAAAAACATTTTAGGAGAAGAAGGAAAGATAGAATTCCTAGACGAAGAAGGAAATATAATAGACACAATAGATAAAGAAACACGGATATGACGAAAACGGAATTTACACAGTAAATTATGAAAACGAACCAAAAGAAATAACAATAAGAACAAGTGAAGTTATAAAAGAAGGATATTTAAATTTAAAACATACAAAACAAATAAAAGAAAATGCACCAATTGTAGAAAACATGGAAATAAAAGACACAATAAAATTAAACGAAATAGAAGAAGAATATGAATTCAAAACAGAAATAAAAGACTCAAAAACAAAAATAGATGTAAATGTAAGTAATACAAAATGGAGTAACAAACAACAAAATGAAGTAACATTTGATATCAATTTAGAAGCAAAGACAATTAAAGAAAACATGCTAAGAAATCCATACATAGAAATAGAGCTTCCAAGTGAAGTAGAAAAGGTAATTTTAGGAACAAGCAACATATTTTATGCAAATAATTTAGAACTAACCGAACCAAGCATAAACATAAATGGAAAAGGAAACAAAGTAATAACAGTAAGCTTAGTTGGAATTCAAGATCAATATTATGACAACGAATTAGACTTAGTAACAAATGTAAAAATACCAGCAACAATCATCTTACAAAAAGATATGGAACAAGACATAAATGAAGAAACAATTAATGTAGTATATGCAAATCAATACACAATTAATAATAGTTATGAAATAGGAACACAAAAAATAGAACTTCAATTAGAAAATTATAAAGAAGAACCTGAACAACAAGAGTTACAAATTTTAAGAGAACCACAAAATGAATCCAACAAAATTTCTCAAGAATTATCTACACAAATAAGTGACAAACTAGAAGTAGAAGTAACACCAACAATAAGTGCAACAACGTTAAAAGATAATGATATCATATACGAAGGAGAATATATAAAATACAATATTAAAATAACCAATACAACTTCAGAAGATATACAAAATGTAAAAATAGTAGCAGACATTCCAGATGGAGTAACATATGGAGAATTAGAAACAGATTATTATTCATATCGCTCAGAGTACCAATATAATTTCAATGAAGAACTTACTGAGAAAGTAATAAACATAGACTTATTAAAAGCAGAAAAATCTGTAGATATGTTTTATGAAGTAAAAGTAGACGATTTAAAAGAAGAATCAAAGCAAATAACTACAAAAATTAATACATATATAGATGAAGCATTAGCAAAAACTTATGAAATAAAAAATACAATAAATAAAGCAAAAGAGCAAGCATTTTTAAGCACATTAATTGATTTTAGTGATTCATGGGCATATGGTTTAAATTTAAAATCAACTGAAGAAAAAGAAGTAACAGTAAAAATGCATTTTCCAAAAGAATTTAAAATGAACCAAATACAATATGTAAGACATATTGTTTCAAATCCAGCTGAATTTGAGGGTACGTCTACAGATAATGCTATAACAATTTATACTAATTATGACCCACTACCACTAGACATGGAAGAACAAATTAGAGATATAGATATACAAATTACAGAAGACAATACTGTTATTGCAAAATTAAAAACGAACCAATTTTATGAATTTATTGGAAACATAGATCGAGCATCATTAGAAAGAACACAAAATGGTAATATAGCAGAGCTAATATCTTATGCAGAAATTGTAGATGACAGTAGCACATATTATTCAAACGAAAATAGAATACAAATTGCATATCAAAATGTTAGTGTTTCAATGACATCTCCAAATGAAGGAGAAAAAGTAAAATATGGAGAAGAAATTGACTATAATATTGAAATAGAAAACATTGGAGAAACTAATGTTACTGCTGATGGAGTAAAATATGTAAATATAAACATATTAGACTTTTTACCGGAAAATATAGAAGCAGCACAAGTAACTTATGACACATGGACTGCAGAAACAAGAAAAAAAGAAGATAAATCAACCTATCTAGAATTAATAAAACAAGAAAATATAGAAAAAAATCTTCCAGATGAAATTTATGATAGTAATGGAAATAAGCTTCCAAATTTAGATATTGATATTTTGTTACCAAAAGACGAGAAAGTTACAATAAAAGTAAAAGCATTAGCAGGAGCAGTAAGTAAAGAAACTAAAATTGAAAACATGGCAACAATAAAAGGGGAAGAAATAGAAAGCAAAACAACAAATAAAATTACTCACATCATACTTCCACCTGATTATGAAGAAACAGAAGACCCAACAGATCCAACAGATCCTTCAACAGACCCAACAGATACACCAACAGATCCTTCAACAGACCCAACAGATACACCAACAAATCCAACAGATCCTTCAACAGATCCAACAGATACACCAACAAACCCAGATAATCCAGAAGAAAATTATAGTTTGTCAGGAACTGCTTGGATTGATGAAAATGAAGATGGAAGAAGAGACTCTGATGAAAGAACATTGTCTGGCATAACAACTATTTTAGTTGACATGAATGATCCTACTAAAGATAAAGAAACAGTAAAAACTAATAATAGGGGACAATATAAATTTAATAATATAGAAAAAGGAAATTATGTAATATTATTTCAATATGATACAGAACAATATAGACTAACTCAATATCATGAGATAGGTGTAAATGACCAAATCAATTCAGATGTAATTAATAAAACAGTCATTTTAGATGGAAACAAAACAATAGTTGGAATAACAGATACAATAAAACTAAAAGAAGATACTAGTAACATAGACATTGGGCTAATTGAAAATAAGCTTTGTGATTTTAAAGTAGACAAATATATATCAAAAGTTACAGTAAAAACTGCCAAAGGAACAACACAATATAACTTTAACAATCAAAGCCTTCCAAAACTTGAAATTAAAGGAAATGAAGTAGAAGGCGCAAACGTTACAATAGAATATAAAATAATTGTAACAAATGTGGGAGAAACTTCAGGCACAGTAGGTAAAATTGTTGACTATTTACCAAATGAATTGAATTTAGTGGAAAATTCTAATAAAAATTGGGTAAAAAATAAAAATGGAGAAGTTGTTAACGAAGCATTTTCTAATACAAAAATAGATGTGGGAGATAGTGTAGAATGTAACTTAATTGTAACAAAGAAAATGACATCTAACAATACAGGAACAATTAAGAACACAGTTAAAATACAAAACGTAAAAAATACTGCAAATACAGTGGATAAAAATGAAAAAAATAATAATGCAGAAATAGAATTAATTATTTCTATAAAAACAGGAGTAATAACCTATACTTTAATTATAATCGCAGTAGTATTGGTACTTATTATAATAGCAATTATAATATATAAAAATAAATCAAACATGAAGAAAATAAATAAATCAATATTTATATCAATATTTTTTGCTATAATTTTATTCACTCAAGTAAATGGTGTAAAAGCTGCATTTTGGAGACAACAATATTGGTTTGATTATGATCAAGACCATAAATATCTTCACCAATTTTTCGGAGGACCAACAGGAATAGCAAAATGTATGAATCATTCAGCTCAAGCATATGATGGCTGGTTTAACTATTCAAGTGAACGCTGTACTAGAACAGGTTCAACAACAACAACCGTTACAGGAGATTTTACATTGGAAAAACAAGATTCAACAGTTAAGGTAAAAGCATCTGGTGATAATTATATATTTGGACCATTTAGTTTTAATTGTTCAGAAAATGCAACTTATGAATGTGTAGTTAAATCTAATGACTCAGACGAAACAACAATAAGAAATGCAGTAGTTTGTAGAGCAGGAGGAGACGCTAAAACATTATCAGGGCATGGAGATAAAACTTTTTATGTTAAAATTCCAAAAAGTTCATGCAGTAATGGTGTTGCTAAAGTTATTATGAATGCAACAAGACAGGTAACAACAAAAAAAGTAACAAAAAAATATTATAAAGCAAAATATAGTATAGATATACCAGATTCACAACCAGTAGAATCTACTGAAATTACAGAGGGTGATGGAACAACTGAAACAACTGAAGAAAAAGACGAAGTAACTAAAAAAATAACATGGACTTCACTTCCTGTTACAATGGACATATATAAATTAAAGGATTCAAGCATAGACCCTAATTCAAGACAACTATCAAACACTTCATTTGTACTAAAAAATGATGGTGGTTCATACATACAAGCAAAAAATAGTGATGGAGAAATAATTGCTAATATTACAGGTATTAAAAATATAGATAGTATAGCAGAAACAAGCAATATAAATGAAGCAACAGTATTAACAACAGATGCTGATGGATATGTTGGAATTTGTAATTTACCAATTGACAAATATAATGTAATTGAAACAAGTTGTCCACACTATGGATATACAAGTATGGTATCAACTGGTTTAAAAAAGATAAGTACTGGAAAATATAAAATTGAAAAATTACCAAATTCTTGGCAAGTTGGAAACTTAGAAATACACAAGGTAGATAAAGCAACGAAAAAACCATTACCATCAGTAAGCTTTAAAATAAAAAATAGTAGTGGTCAATATGTAGTAGCTCATGACAACAATGGAGTAGAACAAAGGTCAGTTACAGGCACAATTACTTTAAGCAATATGACATTTGATAGCACAGGAACAACATTTATAACAGATGCAAATGGAAATATTAGAATAAATTATATGTTAGCAGGAACTTATAGTATTATAGAGACAGGAATATCTGCTTTTGGATATAGTGTAAAATCAACACCAGATGTTGTAACAGTAAATAAAGCAAATTCAGCAACAGATGTAGTTTCAAAAACAATAGAAAATGAAAAAGATACCGGTAATTTAGTAATAAACAAAGTAGATACAGATAGTAACAGAGCAATGGCAGGAGTAAGCTTTAAAGTAAAAGCTCCAAATGGGCAATACATAATTGCGCATAACCGGTACACCACCTACACCTCAAAGCAGTGTAATAGGAGATATTTTAATAACAGATTTAACTTATACAACAGACATAAACCAAGCAACTACATTTACAACAAATGCAAATGGACAAGTAGGAATTTTTAACATACCAACAGGACCATATGGAGTACAAGAAATATCAGTAGGTGCTAACAATGAATATGAACTAGATGACAATTATATTTCATGGACAACATCAGCAGGCATAAACGGTCAGGGACATTCAGCAGGTATAGATGTAATAAAACAATCATCAGCTAATACAACATCAATTGAATTAGCATATAAAAATGCAAACAGTGTAACATTTAAAAACAGAAAAAAATACTTTAAACTTTCAGGTTATGTATGGGAAGACTTAGCTTGGGAAAATGGAAAAGAAAGCATAAAAAATGAATTATACTTAAATGAAAAAGATGTTGATGACAAAAACGACAAACGTATACAAGGAATACCAGTAACACTAAGAAAAACATCAGACAATACAATAGCAAATGTATACGATAAAGAAACTAAGGTACCAAGTCAAGGTTCAACCGTAACAAACGAGCAAGGAGAATATAACTTTGAATATGTATTAATAGATGATGTTCCTGATTTGTACATAAGTTTTGATTACAATGGAATGGGATATGAAAATGTATCAGTAAAAATAGACACACAAAGTGCTAATCCAGAAAATGGAAACATAGAAAATGGAAATAAAGCATCAGAAGGTATCAGCAGAGAAGACTTTAACAAGAAATTTGAAATAATAACATACAAAAGCGAACCATCTGCAAATGAAACAGGACAAGCAAAAAATGCAAATAAAGAAGACACATGTGTGTTAGAATATGAAAGTGAACAAGGCGTAAGTAAATTAGTATATGGAGATAAAAAATTATTCAATTATGGATACGAAGGAGATGAAGACAGAAGAAAGCCATTCACAGGAGTATATGAACAATACATGATTCAAGCAACGACATTTAATGCATATGAAGGAAGCTTAGATAAAATAATGACACCTGAACAGATTAGAAAGAATAATATAGGAGAATTCAAGAACATAAACTTAGGACTAAAGGCAAGAGAAGATGCAGATTTAGCAATAATTAATGATATAGATATTGCAACAGTCTATATTAATGGAGATACTCATATTTATGATTATGACGATCGAAATAATAATACCTATTATTATGATGACGATGGAAACAATGGATACAATATGTCACCAGCAGTAAAATTTGGAAAAGAAAGTAAATATGGAAGTATGTCATATACAAGAGCATTATATGCATC
>CANQPY010000065.1 GCA_947625835.1 uncultured Clostridia bacterium
AAACCGTTATAGTTCTAGTGATTAAAGTTTGGTTGCGGGGGTAAGACTCGAACTTACGACCTTCGGGTTATGAGCCCGACGAGCTGCCAACTGCTCCACCCCGCGATATACAAACTGATAATAACTATTTTACTACTAAAAATAAACAATGTCAATAGTTTTCCCTCATATTGTATGAAAAATCAATAAAAAAAATACCAAAAATCACAAAAATATACTACAAAGATAAAAAACGGAAACAACTTTCCAAAAACAATATTGTGAAAAGTTGAGCACCGTTTTTTATATTTACTTTATAGTTATAAAATCCTTCATTTTATCAAACTTAGCATCTCCTATACCGCTTACTTCTTTAATATCTTCTATTTTATTAAATTTTCCCTTTTCCTTTCGATAGCTAATAATCTTACTTGCAGTCGCTGGTCCTATTCCTGGTAAAGACTCTAATTGTTCTTGTGTTGCAGTATTAATATTTATTTTTTTAGTGTTACTTGAATTATTTATAATATTTTTATCATAGCTGTCAACATTGTCATTTTTATTATTTACATCACTATTTAATTGTTTCTCCTTCTCTTTTTCTTCATTTGTTGGAATATGAACTTTCATCCCATCTTCCAATTTATAAGCTAGGTTGATATCTTCAATATTAGCATTTTCTCTTAATCCACCGAGCCATTTCAATAGCATCAGAAATTCTGCTATTCATCTTCAATTTAACCACTCCTTCTTTATTTACAGCACCTGAAACATGTACTAAAATATATTCATCAATTTCATTATCTTCGCTACTTATATTTTCTATTTTCAAATTATTTTCTATTTCTAAATTTTCAAATTCTGCATTTTTACTTTCATCTTTGGCATATATATAATAGCAGGCAGAGCCTATTATAATAATTGCTATTACACCTATTATTATTCTCTGTTTATTACTTAAATTATACATACTAATACCTCCTTTTTAAAATTATTTATTATAATTTAAATTTTGCAATATTAAGCTTATATTTTTTTAGATTTTATATTAATTTTATATGAAATTTGTTGAATTTTTTCGAAAAATAAGATATGATTATTTAGTAATTAGGAGAAGGAAAATGAAGATAAAAAATATAGAAAATATAAAAAAAATAATTATTTTATTTTGCTTAACAATATTATTTTTATCAAATATATCGTTTATTTTTGCAACAAATAATGAGCCTGATTTAACCGCCAAAGGCGTTATTTTGTTAGATACTAAAACAGGTAGAGTTTTATATAGCAAAAATGAAAATGAGAAAATGTACCCAGCAAGTACTACTAAAATTTTAACAGCTATTCTTACATTGGAAAATTGCAATTTAACTGATTTTGTAACTATTAACCATAATATTTCTGCAACTATTCCATATGGATATACTATTGTTGAATTACAAATTGGAGAGCAATTTACAATAGAACAATTATTAGAAATGTTATTAGTTCATTCTGCAAATGATGTTGCAAGTCTACTTGCTGAGCATGTTGGTGGATCTGTAGAAGGGTTTGCTAATATGATGAATAAAAAAGTAGCAGAACTTGGTTTGTCAAATACACATTTTACTAATCCTTCTGGTATACATGATGATAATCACTATACAACAGCAACAGACTTAGCAGCTATTATGAAATATTGTATTAAAAATAAGGAATTTGTAAGGCTAGCTAGTATGCCATCTTGTACTATTCCAGCTACCAATAAGCATATAGCACGAACTTATGACTCAACAGATAAATTAGTTATTCCAAGTGATTCAAAAAATTATTATCCATATCTTGTTTGTGGAAAAACTGGTTATACAGATCCCGCTGGAGAATGTTTAGTTTCGTGTGCTAATAAAGATGATTTAGAATTAATTTGTGTTATTCTAGGTGGGGAAACTATAGATAATAATCCTACTAGATATACTGAAACAAAAGCTTTATATGAATATGGTTATCATAATTTTTCTGTTAGGAATATAATTAACGCAAATGATTTTGTTGAACAAGTTAGAGTAAAAAATGGTGCCCTAAATACTAGAGATTTAACTTTAGTTGCAAATACTTCAATTACTACCTTGCTTTCTAATTCAGAAAATAGAGATAATATTATATCTACAATAAATTTAAATGATAATATTGCAGCTCCTGTTAATCAAGGTGATGTTTTAGGGTCTGTTACATATGAAATTGACAATCAAAAATATACAACTGAACTTATTGCTTCACATACAGTTGAAAAATCAAATTTATTATACTATATGATTGAGATTTTTATTGGAATTGTGTTGATTTTAATTGTTTTTATAATATTTTCAAATCGAAAAAATAAAACAAACTAATTATTGAATTAAATATAAATTTTGAAAAAGGCAGATTTTTTTATTGTCTGCCTTTTTATATTAATATCCTAAGGCATATATTTTTTATGAATTTTTATTGATAATCTTTTCCTATTACAATTGTTACATCTACTTTGCTTGAACTTGATTCACTTTTTGATACATCTCCTGCACCAATTACATCTTTCATATTTTTTATTAAAATATCACTTACATCTTTTTTATTTATAATTGTTGTTTTTGCTGTTGTATTTGTACTTCCTGTTCTAGTAACTTTGAATCCTGCACCTTCTAATTGACTTTGGGCTTTTTGTAGT
This sequence comes from uncultured Clostridia bacterium, assembly GCA_947625835.1. Classification (GTDB taxonomy): domain Bacteria; phylum Bacillota; class Clostridia; order TANB77; family CAG-508; genus CAG-269. The sequence goes on from CANQPY010000065.1 coordinate 2,666, forward strand.
TTACTACTTTCTCCACTACCATTTAGTATTTCTATTTTTATAGAGCTTTTTGTTGTTGTAGTATTTGGTGTTACTGTATTTACTGTTGTGTTGTTTGTTGGTTGTTCTACATTTTCGTCTGGTTCTTCTAAGTCTCTATCGTAAAATAATTCTTGTATTAATTTTTTTGTTTCGGTTTTATCATGTATAAATACCCATACTTTACTGGTGTTATTGTCTGTGTTTTCTCCTGGTAAAACAGCATTTAGTAAATTTTCTGTGTTGAATTCTACTGCATATGGTATGTAGTCTTTTGCAACATTAAAATCAATATTTGTTACGACATATTCTTTTGCTATATCTAATATTTCACCTAATTTGAAAATGTTTTCTGGCTTAGCTGTTTGCTTTACAACTTGCATAACAAATTCTCTTTGTGTTCTCATTCTTCCTGTATCGTTATCCCCATATTCTTCTGGATATGTTGTCCAGTCATTATTATGACGGAAACGAACTAATTGTTCTGCTTTGTCTCCATCTAGCAATTGCTCCCCTGCTTTTAAGTGAATATGTAAGTTTTGTGATAAATCGTCATAGTCCATGTCCATTGGAACATTGAAGGTTATTCCTCCAATTACATCAACTAATTTTATTAATGCTTCTGTTTTTACAACAACATAGTATTGGATGTTTAGTCCTGTTATTTCATTTACAGCTTCTAAAGTTTCGTCTGCTCTATGTCTTCTACTATAAAGTGCATTTATCTTTTCATATGCTGTTGCTTTTGAAGGTGTACTTCCTGTATATGTGTCTCTAGGAATTGATAATAATGTAGCTTTTTGTGTATTTGGATTGTATGAAGCAACCATTATTGTATCTGTTAGGTCTACTCCTTCTTGGTCTGTACTTATTCCTAATATTAATATTCTAAATTCACCTAAATTTTTCTTTGTATTTTCGTCATGCCCTACAATTGTAGCAAGTATCCCTGAAATTCCTCCACCGTTTTTATATACTCTATATGAGAATAACCCTATTAATATTAAAATTATTAATAAAATTACAAGTACTACTTTTTTCCACGTTTTTTTCTTTTTTCTTTTCTTTTTTAGTTTTTGTATTTTTTGATCGTTTACTGGTTTATTTTTCAAAATATTTCACTCCTATATTTTTATATTAGTATAACAAACTCAGTGTTAAAAATCAATATTAGAATAATATATTCAAAATATTATTTTCATACATTACTTTTCCAACAAATGATTGATTTATTCCTTTGTTTATTGTGTTTTCAGGAATGATTTGTCCGGAAACGCTTGCAAGTAGAAGAAAAACATATATAATTAATACACCTCTTAAAATTCCGTATATTAACCCTCCAACTTTGTTGATTTGATTTAATACTGGTAATTTTGCAATTAAATCTGCAATAAATGTTACAAATCTTAATCCAATTCTAATTCCTACAAATAAAATAATGATAATTGCTCCTTTTACTATATTAACTGCTAATGTTCTTGCTGTTTCTGGTAACATTTCATTTTTGGCTTGCTCTATAATTTCACCTGTAAAAGAATTTTCTTCTTCTTCGCTTATTATATTGTTTGCTTGCTCATAAATTGCATCTTCTATCATTTCATCTATTCCAGTTCCATTTATTACTAGGTTTGAAATTGGTTGATATAATATAAATGTTAAAACAACTGAAATTAAAAAAGCTACTAAACCTATTGCTAGTTCTACTAATCCTTTTTTATATGCTAAAAATGTTGATAATAAAATAATTGCTACAATGATTACATCTACTATAATTCCCATATTAAACACTTCCTTTTTTATTTTATAAATTTACAATTTCAATGTTATCTCTATAAATGATTCCTGCAATACTATCTGATAACACAATGTTTGTAATTTCTTGGTTAGCAATATATCTATTTACTAACCACCCATTTGTATTGATAAATTCAATTTCTGTTCCTAAGTTAAGTGCTATCATATTTCCATATGTTGAAATATCTTTTTCTACTGCATCAGCAGTATATTCTTTTATTCCTTTGTTTTCTGTATTTATTATATTAACAACTGACTCTGCCGTAAATAGCCCTGTTGATTTTTCTTCTATTTCTATTATATGATTTGTCAATTCAATTGATTGAAAAATGGTCTTTTTATTTTCATTGTTTGTAAGTACTGTATCTTCATTATTCTCAATAATATGTATGCTATCTGTATACATGCAAATTAACTTATTTTTGTCTTGATATTTTATGTTTGTAATTAATTTGTCTTGTTCTCCTTGATAAGTTTTTTCTATTGAATTAGTTGGATCATTACTTGCTTTTTCAATTGAAATTACTTTTATATTTGATTGTATAATTGTTCCTGATGTATCTACTTCTGCAATTGCTAAATATTTGTCGTCGTTTGAAATTGCTACATCTGCTGTTCTTGTAGAAGATAAATATGTTTTGAATATTTCTTTTCCTTCTGGATTATACATTTCAACTACTGTTTTGTAACTTGTGTCTGTTATGACAATTGCTACATATCCATTTTTATTTACATGTATTTGTGCTATGTTTCCTTCTATTGTTGCCTCCCATGAAATGTCTTTGTCTTCAATGATATAAAATTTTTTTCCTTTTTTTTCTGCAATTGCTAGATATCTATTTTCTGAATTGAATATTGGATTTGATATTTGTATTTCTAAGGTTTTTTCTTCATTTCCTGTATTACCATAGATAGTGAATTGGTTTTTATTTAATACCCCTAAGTATTTATTAAATGCACATACATTAGAGTGTTGGTCTTCTTTTAATTCTATTGTTGCTACTTTGTCTTGCATTACTTCTTTTCTAAATATGTTTTTGTCTATCCAATTTCTGACCTGTTTATTAGTTTGGTAAATAATTGTAATTACTGCTATTAATATGATTATTATTGCAATTATAATTGATGTTATTATTTTCTTTTTATTTACTTTTTTTGGATTTGCTTCTTCCTCTTTCCAATAATCTTTCATTATTATTTCTCCTCTTATATTTTATACCAGTTTTTTGTGTTTTTTTCAAGTACTTTAAAGAGTTTTTTTGTATTATAGGATGTTTATTATTTTAACTAGTTGTAATAATTGTCAAATGAATCATCTTATGCTCATTAAACAGTAATCGCAAGCCGACTCAAGTCTGGCTTGCGAAGAACTTTATTTTGATTTTTCTATATTCTTAATTACTTCCTATTGTTACTATTCCATCTTTTATTTGGACTTTAGACATTGGAATGGAAACTAACGGACGAACTCTAGGGTAGGTATGGCTACAGTAGTCGTCGTTCACTATCCCGTCGGTTTTCCATCAGGCACACGCGGTTGACGCCGATCTCGAAGTTACTAGGGGAAGCCAGCCAGTAAGTATCCCCATTATTATATAGACCATCTGTTCCTCCTTCTGTTTGTGGTAATATTGTCGTTAATACAGGACTAAAACTATATAAATAATTTGGCACATTATAGGCATATCCTTCCTCCGTTACATATACATCTCCTAATGAAACTTCCTTCACTTTTGTTTGTGGTATACTTGCGTTCCATGACAATATAAACAATTCTTTTGTTGGTCCTCCTACTGCATATGTTCCTGCTGGCGCATTTGCTCCTACATATTCTGTCCAATTATTTGAATCACACAAATATGCTGTTGCTTGTGATCTTTTATTTGTATCATATTGATTTTTTTCATCACATATTTTTTTCCACATTCCATTATATGTTGCTCCATAATCTGTTGCAAATACATTTTCCGCTCCTGTATAATCAGTACCCGACTTTGCTTTTAATGGTATTCCATTGCTATCTGCCCCAAATGCCCTACTTGATGATATTGTATTTGATGATATTAAAAACATCTCTGTATCACTTGCATAAAATACTCTCCAAGCATTCACTTTTCCACCACTTTTATCTTCGTAATCAACTGTTTGTCCAATTACTGCATTTACTTCTGATGCTGTTGCTGTCGAACCACTATTGTTCGTTGCTTTCTCTATAGTTCCATCTTTCTTTACTGTATATACATTTTCATTTGGATATGTTACTTTGAAATCTTCACCATCTTGCTCTACTGTTATTCTAAAAATGATAAAATAAGAATGTATGAAAAATCGAAAATAACGATGTACAAACATACATTCTTTTTGTATACTTTC
>CANQPY010000066.1 GCA_947625835.1 uncultured Clostridia bacterium
TGTAACTGCATTCACAAAAAATTCACAAAAAATTTAGCACAAAGTATTGACAAGTGCTAAATATGGGTATAATATATAATAAGTTTAGCAATCAAACCTAAAGAGTGCTAAAAGAGGTGAAAAAATTGTTAGATGAAAGAAAAAAGAAAGTATTGCAAGCAATAGTAGAAGAATATATAAACACAGCAGAGCCAGTAAGTTCAAACAGTTTAACAAATCATTATGGCTTAAATTGTAGCAGTGCAACAATTAGAAATGAAATGGCAGAATTAGAAAAAATAGGTTATTTAGACAAAACACATACCTCAAGTGGAAGAATCCCATCAGCAAAAGGGTATAGGTACTATGTTGATGAATTAATAAACGACCAAGCAATAAGTTTAGAAGAAATCAAATACATCAGTTCTAAACTAGAAACCAAAGTAAATGAAATAGAAGAACTAACAAAAATCACAGCAAATACAATCTCAGAAGTTACGCATTATACAACAGTTTCAATAGGACCAAAAACAACAAGTCAATCAATAGAAGAAATAAAATTTGTTTTACTAGGTTCAAGAATGATGTTAGCTGTTATATTAACAGACACAGGATTAATAAAAGAAACCATAATAAAATTTGATGAAGACATAAATGAAAAACAAGTTGAAACAATGAATTACATGTTCAACAATAAACTAAAAGGACAGCCAATAGAAACAATAGACAGACCATTAGAAGAATATTTATATGATGAAATGACATATAGCGTAAATGTAATAAAACCAGTAATTGAACAAATAAAAAAAGTATTAGACGAAGACAAAATCTATTTAGAAGGTGCCAACAAATCTTTTGACTTACCAGAATTTAATAGTTTAGAAGTAGCCAAAAATTTTGTCAACATATTAGACACAAAAGAATTAGTATCTGATATGTTAAACACAGGATTTGCAGAAGACATTAATGTATATATTGGAGAAGAAAATCAAAAAGAAGAACTAAAAGACTTTAGTGTAGTAACATTTAAACACAAAGTAAATGGAAAAGATTTAGGAACAATAGGAATTATAGGACCTAAAAGGATGGACTATTCAAAAGTAATTTCAGTTATGAAATACATTAGCAAAAAGCTAGATGACAGTAATAGTAAATAAAGTGGAAGGAGTGCTATCAAAAAATGGCAGAAAAAGAAAATCAAGAAGAATTAGAAAAGAAGGAAAACACAGAAAACAAGGAACAAAATCAAGAAGAAAATAACGTAGGAGAAATGGTATCAAAGCAAGATTACGACGAGCTAGACGACAGATATAAAAGAATTTTAGCAGAATTTGAAAATTTCAAAAAACGAAATAGCAAAGAAAGGGAAACTCTATATAATTCAATACTTTCAGATGTTGTAGAAGTTATACTTCCAGTTGTAGACAATTTAGAAAATGCAGTAAAAGCAGAAACACGGAGACGAAGAATATAAAAAAGGAATTGAATTAGTACTAAAACAACTAAAAGATGTATTAGCATCAAAAGGAGTAGAAGAAATAAAAGCAGTAGGAGAAACTTTTGATCCAACTCTTCATGAAGCAGTAAGCACTATTCAAGACGAAAACTTAGGAGAAAAAGAAATTGCTCAAGAATATAGAAAAGGCTATAAAATAGGCTCAAGAGTAATTAGACATTCAATGGTAGTAGTTGCAAACTAAAGATGTTTTTTGGGACGGGGCAAAAAAACACCCGTCGGTATATGTTATTATATAAACATTTTAACATAATAAAAATTGTTATTAAATTTAAAAAGATGATTTTTGCCGGGCGGGATAGAAATCATCAAAAAATATTATATAAAAAGGTGTTTTTTTGCTCCGTCCCAAAAAACATCTAAGAGGAGGAATTTTAAAATGGGAAAGATCATAGGAATTGACTTAGGAACAACAAATTCATGTGTAGCAGTTATGGAAGGTGGAGAGCCAGTAGTTATACCAAATGCAGAAGGAAACAGAACAACTCCATCAGTAGTTGCATTCTCAAAAAATGGAGAAAGACTAGTTGGACAAATAGCAAAACGTCAAGCAGTTACAAATCCAGATAACACTGTTATATCAATCAAAAGAAAAATGGGAACAAACGAAAAAGTAGATATAGAAGGTGATAAATTTTCACCACAAGAAATTTCAGCAATGATATTACAAAAATTAAAAACAGACGCTGAAAATTATTTAGGACAAAAAGTAACACAAGCAGTTATTACAGTTCCAGCTTATTTTAGCGACAGCCAAAGACAAGCAACAAAAGATGCTGGAAAAATAGCAGGACTTGAAGTATTAAGAATTATAAATGAACCAACAGCAGCAGCACTTGCATATGGAATGGACAAAGAACAAGACCAAAAAATTATGATTTATGACTTAGGTGGAGGAACATTTGATGTTTCTATTCTAGACATTGGTGATGGTGTATTTGAAGTTTTATCTACAAATGGTAATACACATTTAGGTGGAGATGACTTTGATGAAAAAATTATCAATTATTTAGCAGATGAATTCAAAAAATCAAATGGTATAGATTTAAGAACAGATAAAATGGCTATGCAACGTTTAAAAGAAGCAGCAGAAAAAGCAAAAATAGAATTATCTGGAGTACAACAAACACAAATCAACTTACCATTTATTACAGCAGACTCAACAGGACCAAAACACTTAGACATTACTTTAACAAGAGCAAAATTTGAAGACTTAATTAGAGATTTAGTAGAATCTACATCAGGACCAGTTAACCAAGCTCTTAAAGATGCAGGTCTAACACCAAATGATATTCATAAAGTATTATTAGTAGGTGGATCTACAAGAGTACCAATGGTACAAGAAGCAGTAAAGAAAATTACAGGAAAAGATGCAGATAAAGGTATAAACCCAGACGAATGTGTTGCAATTGGTGCAGCAATTCAAGGTGGAGTTTTATCAGGAGATGTAAAAGACTTAGTATTATTAGATGTTACACCTTTATCACTTGGAATAGAGACATATGGTGGAGTATTTACAAAATTAATCGAAAGAAATACAACAATACCAACTAAAAAATCACAAATTTTCTCAACAGCAGCAGATGGTCAAACTTCAGTAGAAGTTCATGTATTACAAGGTGAAAGAGAAATGGCAGCATACAACAAAACACTTGGAAGATTCCAATTAACTGGAATTCCAGCAGCACCAAGAGGAGTACCACAAATTGAAGTAACATTTGATATAGATGCAAATGGTATAGTTCATGTATCTGCAAAAGACATGGCAACAGGAAATAGTCAAAATGTATCTATTACAGCATCTACAAATCTTACAGATGAAGATATAGATAAAGCTGTAAAAGATGCCGAAGCACATGCTGAAGAAGATAAAAAGAAAAAAGAAGAAATTGAAGTTAAAAATAATGCAGAAAGCTTAGTATATAATAGTGAAAAGACAGTAAATGAATTAGGAGACAAAATTAGTGGAGAAGAAAAAGCAAAATTAGAAGCTGAAATTGAAAACACTAAAAAAGCAATAGAATCTAATAACACAGAAACAATTAAAGAAGCAACAGAAAAATTAACAAAAGTATTTTATGAAATGTCTGAAAAACTATATCAAGCAGCAAATCCAAATGGAGCTAATGCAGGAGCAGATGCAAACCAAGGAGCAACAGGTGCAGAAGAAGGACCAAAAACAGACGAAAATGGAAATGTTTATAATGCAGATTACAAAGTAGAAGATGAAGATAATAAATAATAAAAGTATTGAGGGGTTTTCTTAAAAATCCCTCTTTCTAAGAAAATATAAGATGTCTTAAATTGGGGGAAAACAATGGCAAGTAAAAAAGATTATTATGAGGTGTTAGGGGTAAATAAAAATGCAACAGATGATGAACTAAAAAAGGCTTACAGAAAGCTTGCAAAAAAGTATCATCCGGATGCTAACCCAGATAATAAAAAAGAAGCTGAAGCAAAATTTAAAGAAGTAAATGAAGCATATGAAACTTTATCAGATCCACAAAAAAGAAGAATGTATGATCAATTTGGACCAGATGGACCACAAGGCTTTGGAGGTCAAGGACCTTTTGGAGGACAAAATGGATATTATTCTTATTCTAGTTCTGGATTTGATGGATTTAGCGACTTTGGAGATTTAGGAGACATTTTTTCTTCATTTTTTGGAGGAGGCTTTGGTGGAAGAAGTTCATCTAGAAGGCAAAGCGGTCCTAGAAAGGGAGAAGACTTAAATGTTGCAATTGAAATAACATTTGAGCAAGCTTTTTTAGGCGTTGAAAAAGAAATAGTTATTACTAGAGACGAAAAATGTGATACTTGTCATGGAAGCGGAGCAAAGCCAGGAACATCAGTTACAAAATGTACAGTATGCAATGGTACAGGTCAAGTAACACAAGTTCAAAACACAATCCTTCGGTCAAATGCAAACTAGAAGAACTTGTAGTAATTGCCATGGTACAGGTGAAGTCATTAAAGAACCATGTGAAACTTGCCATGGAAGAGGAAAAGTAAGAAAACAACCAAAAATAAAAGTTAAAATCCCAGCAGGAATTGACGATAATCAAACAGTAGTACTAAAAGGAGAAGGTGAACCAGGCGAAAAGGGTGGACCACAAGGAAACCTTTATATTACTGTTAGAATTAAAAGACATAGTATATATACTAGAAAGGGAAACCAAGTTTTATGCGACATTCCAATTAGCATTACACAAGCAACTTTAGGAAGTGATATAGAAGTTCCAATGGTAGATGGCTCAAAAGAAACTTATAAAATACCAGAAGGAACACAAACAGGAACCAAATTTACTATTAAAAACAGAGGATTTAAATCTGTTAATTCAAATAATAGTGGAGATTTTATTTTTACAGTAATTGTTCAAACACCAAAAAGATTATCTAAAGAGCAAAGAGATTTACTTGTACAACTTGCAAAAACTATGAACGAACAACCACCTATAAAAAAACGTGGATTTTTCGGATAAAAAAGTAAAGAAATAAAAAATTTAAGAGGAATAAAATGAAAAGAACAAAAATAGCAATAGGAATGTTATTTATAATACTATTAATTTTGTTAATTGGCATGAGTTATTATCTATTATTCGATGTACAAAGCACAGTTCCAGAAGAAATGAAGGAAAACTTTGAAATCAAGCAAGAAGAATTTATGGAAAGAAATATATTTATTATTAGTCCTAAAAATGGTCCAAAAACAGAAAAAACAATTTTATATCTTCATGGTGGATCTTATATGGCAGAAGCAAGTCAAAAACATTGGGAATTGTTAAAAAAAATAGTAGAAGACACAAAAACAACAATAATTATGCCAGACTATCCATTAGCACCAAAATATAATTATAAAGATGTATTTGAAATAATGATTCCATTTTATAAAGAACTAATAAATAAAGTAGATACAAATAACTTGATTTTAATGGGTGATTCAGCAGGAGGAGGACTTGGATTAGCAATAGAAGAAAGAATAGGAGAAGAAAATTTACCAATGCCATCTAAAACTATTTTTATTTCTCCATGGTTAGATGTAAGATTGCAAAATCCAGAAATAGAAAAATATGAAGAAAAAGATAAAGTTTTAAACAAAGATAAGTTAAAAATAGCAGGAATTACGTATGCAGGAAGTGAAGGACTTAATTCATATTTAGTAAATCCAATTGATGGAGATTTGTTAAAGTTAAAAAATATAAATATTTTTATTGGAACAGACGATATTTTAAATCCAGATGTTAAACTTCTAAAAGAAAAGGCAGAAGAAAAAGGAGTACGGAGAACAAATTCAAATAAAAGAATATGAAAATGCCTCACACATTTGGATAATAGAAAAACTTGAGAGCGAAGAGTTAGCTAAACAAGCTTACACAGATATGATAGAATTAATAAATTTAAAATAGTAAAATTTTCTGGTTGTATATACATGAGTTTTATTCATATATATACAACCAGAATTTTTATTGTAAAAATAAAATAATTCATAAAATTTATTAAAAATTAAAGTTAGTATTGAAATACAAAAAAAGTAGTGGTACAATATGTATAAATGTATAACAAAAATAACATAAACAAAAAGACCAAAGAAAATAAAAAGAAAAAGGAGGAAAACCAAAATGGAAAAAAGACTAAAGAAATTGAAAAAAGAGAAAGGAATTACACTAATTGCGTTAGTTATAACTATTATCGTGTTATTGATTTTAGCTGCAGTATCAATTGCAACTTTAACAGGAGAAAGTGGAATACTAACAAAAGCAAA
>CANQPY010000067.1 GCA_947625835.1 uncultured Clostridia bacterium
GGACTAGCGGTATCATAGCGCCGGACTTCTGGTATCCGTTCCTCCGGAACAGGGGTACATTCTCACCGTAATATTCACCTCTGACCGCCAACATGGATGCCGTTCCTTTTCCCGTCGAATATATAGGATTGACTATACTTAAAATATTATCCATTTTTTATCCTCCATTTACTTGCGATAAATTTTACTATAATAATCTGATACTATCAAGACAAACGGAATTTGGAGTGTGGACTTTGTATTTTAATATATATCGCCAAAATATCGCTCGCCATGCAAAAAACTCCAGAAATGACCATTTTACAGCGTTTCTGGAGTTTTATCCGCTATTCGAATTCGACAAATGCTAATCAATTTTGTTTAGGTATTATTATCTGTCGTACTCTTAGTTCTTTTAATTATTTTATATATCCATATTATCCTGCCTACAGGAGATAATGTTATCATTTTGTTATCGGGGGTGATAACAATGAACTTGAAATTGTAAATTTATTTCGCTCAAATTTGCTCATTTAAAATGATTGAATTATTCAAATCCGCAAACGTTAATTCTATACAATTTTGTATTGATGTTTCGATTCTGACTAACTTAATTTATTTTAACTGACTTTTTTCATTTTTCTTATTTCTATGATCAATCAAGACTGCCATTATCCATTTGTTGTCATGAAAGTGTTATCAACATCTTTTTTATTTGCACTAATAACACTCAAATAGTTCCTTAGGTAACGGCATTGTTCCCTCTCGTATAATATATTGGGAACACTTCTGTTGAACCCTAGTTATATATGGCGGTAAAATTCGTCCAATTCTATCTTTCTTTATATTCTTAAATTTCATAATCTTTATATCTAATCTAAATTTTATTATTTTTCCATTATCAATACAAGCAATTATTGCTTCTGGCTTCTTTTCTAATATTTCTCCTTGTCCAAAAAATATTTGATTTCTATATCTCATAAATTTTTCATTTATCTCCCCAAGGATTCTGGTTGCCTCTTCTTCATCTTCATTTACTTGTTTTATTATCGTATTGATTTCTTCTAATTTATATGCTTTATCTGAGAATTTTAGTTCTCCTTCACTTGTTACTCTTATATCTTCTGTAATAATTTCACGAGATTCTAACTCTTTTCCCTCGATTAAATACAATTCAACTTTATCACTCTTTCTAGACAAATCACATTGTGCTCTCACATTCAAATAATATTTATTATCCCTTTTAAAAAGATCCCCTGTATAAGCCTGCTCTGGTAGTACATCATCGTATTTTATGTAACGTTCATACTCCATAACTTTAGCTAATTCATCGTAATTAACCTGTCCATCAAGATCAAAGAACTGTTCTTCAAAATTAAACGGGTTTATTCGGTTTACTAAATTACGCATGAAAAATTCCCCAAACTCCTGTTGAACTTCGCTACTATCCGTCTTCAACATGTTCCAAATTATCGTTATCCATTGTGGCGAATAGTTATACCATTCTATAAACATTTTATTTTGTGTATCTCTTAGATTGTTTTCAAGTATTTTCATTGCATATACAGAAGGCATCTGCTTTACCCAATCTTCTATATTTTTAAATAATTCTTCCTCTGATTCAATATCTGCTTTCGACTTAACAAAAATTCTGCTTGGTTTTTGATCGTCATATAATTCCTCTTCTATCAACGATCCCTTTACTTCATCAATGTCTACACCAGAAAAAACAAAAATCGGTACAAATAATTTACTCATAATACTTCTAATAAATTCTATTATTTCATGCTTTGATTCTTCTTGCAATGTAGATACGCCGGGAAGCATTCCAACATTAACGCCCTCTTCATCCAAATAATTCCAATCCAATATAATAAAGGAAGCATTTCCTAAAGACTCTACAACACTTTTACTGGGTACTTCTTCAAAACAAACTACTGGAATATCATATTTCAACAGATTCATTTTTATTTTATAAATTATAGAATCTTCTTTCATTATCTCATTATCAATAATAACTGCAATGCCTGAAAATAGTTTTTTTATATCCATGGATTACTCCTCCTCCGTGTATCTTATACAGAAATTAGCGCCTCGTAAAATTTTATTCTCCGAATCATTTATTAAACTAATGTTATAGTTATATCTATTGAGCAATTGACGAGCTATATACAAGCCAAGCCCTCTTCCGTCTTCACCCTTTTCTGAGTAAAATGCCTCAAATATATATGGCTCTGATTCTACCTTTACTCCCGGACCATTATCAGCAAATATTATAGACATGTTATTTTGATCTATAATAATTTGTATTATTCTTTCTCCTTCAATAGTATTTAACCAGTATAATGCATTATCAAATAGATTAATAAAGACTTGTAGCAATACTGCCTCAGTTGCCTTAATCATAAAATCTCCATTTATGCATTTTTGCCTTATACATATTCTATTTTTTTCAAATGGCCTTTGGTATAAACGTTTCACTTTTTCTAAAATTTCATTAACTGAAATATTTTTTGCACGTTTTTTTGCAGATGGAAACAGTAAACGAATATCCTTCATTTGCGTATTAACCAAATCCATACTGTTTTCTAACGATAACATTTGTGCCAGTAATTTCTTTTTATCAATTTCGCCCTCCAGTTTCAGATCATCAATTATCATTTGAAGCTGATCTTGTGCTTTCTTTAATACAATCATTACATCGTGGGATGCAGTTTCTACCGATAAACCTACAGCTGCTAAATTTTCAGTTTTTCTTATTCTATCATCATATACTTCCTTTTCTTTTTGATAACTTTTTTCAAAAAATCCCATAAGTTTTTGTATGTCTTCATCATTTTCTATCTTCTTTTTTACAGTCTTAATAATATCTAAAGGTTTTCCATTTTTCTCATTCTCCATTTCTTTTCTTTTCTTTTTATCAATTAAATATTTATCATATTCGACCTTTCTAAAATACCGCAAAAGTACTTGCAATAAATTTATAAAATCTGACAAAGCTCTTCCTTCATCAATAAGACCTTCTCGATTCGTTTTATCTTTTAGTTTTGGATTATCTTCCTGAGATATATCTATACATCCAACTACCTGATCATTGCTCAAATAATAGCCCGCACTTTTAGTACCACGTAACATATCAATTTTTAACCAGTCATCGTCAGGGTCTCCATAAGGCAGTACTCGAACGCCGTCTCTATATAAATAAATTCTATGCTCTTTAACCATTTTTTCTTCTGCTTCATCCAAAATATACTTTGTGTCTGAAGCAACAAGATCAAAAATATAAAATTGAAATTTAAAATTTCCACATTCAGTAGGATAAGAAATGTCTACCTTACCTTTATCATCACAAAAGTAATTTCTAAAAGCATCAAGTCCTTTTAAATCTGCAAAATTTAATTCTTTCGGAATTTCATTTAAATCATATCGGAATTTCCTTTCGTTTTCGCAATAAAAACCATTTGTTATTTTAAAAACCGCTTTATTGTTTAAACAGTATATTAATTTATCTTTATATAATTCATTATCTCTATATAAGTCATTGTCTTTATAAATCCAAACACGAAAATCTTCCAATTCTTCTTCTGAAAAAATCGGTTGCAATTTGCCGATTTCAGACTGTACTTGTTTAACTCTATTCTTTGTCCAATTTGTTTTTAATGCAGATATTTCAATAATAGTTCCATATGAACTTCTATTTTTTACGATATTTCCAAGTGCTATCTTCTTCTCAACAACATTGATTGGTTTTCTTTGCTCAAAATTCACCTGTAGTTCATCAATAAATAATTCTTGTTCCCCATTATCCTTACTTAAAAAGTCCTCATCATAGTCCGAAAAATCATAAGAAACAACATTCTCTATTGATTCAGCTTGATCAATAAACTTCCCGCTTGGATCTTGTAACCTTCTACGAGTACAAATATTAACCTTTTTCCCCAACTTAAAAATAGCGAATCTTCCTATCCCTTTTTCGCCCTGAATAATCCTACCTTTATCTGTTTTGTTTTTTATACGTTTGCGCTTTGTTTTTTCGGGAGTAGCTGGATTTAACCAATGCTTTTCTATAATCTCTCTATTCATTCCATTACCATTATCTTCTATAATAATTTTAGAATTTTCATTAATAGTAAAGTCATTATTAAAATTAACAAATGAAACCCTTACCCATTCTGCATCCGCATCATAGGCATTTTTAATAAGTTCAACTAAAGCAATTCTTTCATTTTTAATCAACTGATCACCTAACATTGTTATCAGACGAGCATACGGCCGTATTTTTAAAATCTCACTCATTCTACATTCTCCCACTGATTATAAACTCTTCGTGATATACTTTTCTATTTAATTTATCTGTTGAGAATTTTCCTTTTTTGTCTCTATAGGGAACGCATATTCCTTTAGAAATCGTTCTTTTTGAAATTTTTATATCTGTATATCTATTTTTTTCCAAAGATTCAATAAGGTGTTTAGAATTTTGGATTTTAACACTTTTATACTCTGTATCACCAACAACAAAGAATATCATTCCGCCTGGATTCAATATAGTTGTGCATTTTTCAACAACTTTTTGCATATCCGAAAAATATCGTGCTACAGATTTAACCTTTGCTGAAGATTTATCATTTTCAATCAAGGATTGAACTATCTCTCTTCCTGTGTCATTTAACCCATCAAGATCAATAGAAAAATCATTGCTATTATAAACACTTCCAATTGAACCTTTACGTAATTCCCTATAATCATTTGTATATTGTAGCCACAATGAAGATAACTGATGCAAATCAGCATATTCATATGAAGTAACATAAGGAGGGCTTGTCACAATCAGATCTGCTTTAGGCAATTTTTTTAAACTCAAAAAATTACCACATTGAATAACAGATGAACAATTACGTACATCCATTTCTTCTATAGATTTTAAAAGCTTATTATACTGGCTTTCAAATCTTCGAAATACATCTATATCATTTTTTTTCGGATCAATCTGAGGTTTAATGGACTTTGTCAACCATTTTGAACAAGCTTTCAATATGGCAGAAAAAATACATTTAAATGCTTCACAATATTTTTCGTCATCAACAACATGATTTATAGCTAAATATATTTTTAAAAGCTCACAATAACTCTTCTCTGTATACCAATACTGAAGTCTACTATTTGCTTCTTTATATGCACTCTCTTCTAAAGTGCATTTTGAATAAAATTCTCTTATTCCTTCAAAATACTTTTTGACTAATTCAATACAATAATTATTACTTTTTACTTTAGCAATTAATGTTGCCACAGGATTAATATCGCATCCCCAAAAATCATAATTATGCAATTTCGATTCAAGTGCAACCGTACCGCAGCCACAAAAAATATCTGCTACAGTAGAAATTACTACACCCTCATTTTGAGCATATTCAAATGCTTTTGTAGCCATAAAAGCCGGAAATTTAGCAGGATAGGCATGGATCGTATGCATTGAAAGCTCATTTTCATTACTATCATTCCAATTTACATCTAATGGAATATCTGCATAATTAATACTATTATAATCGTTTACTGTTACCATGCTCATCTCACTTCCTTTCTTTGGTAATTTCCATATGGATATTGTTCCTTTCACAAAACACCAAAAAGGCATCAACCGCAATTGGTCTAGGCACTACCTTCC
Source organism: uncultured Clostridia bacterium (assembly GCA_947625835.1). Classification (GTDB taxonomy): domain Bacteria; phylum Bacillota; class Clostridia; order TANB77; family CAG-508; genus CAG-269. The sequence continues at coordinate 5,642 of CANQPY010000067.1, forward strand.
CATTTTCCCATCTATTGATTATAGCAAAACTAACATTTAACATTCGCGCTAACTGTTCCTGACTGTATCCCTTTTTTCTCTCACATACTTGACTGCTTCACAAAATTGCATCTTATCACCCCATAATATTGTTATAACATTTGTTATAAAACATGTCAAAGTTTTTCCACAATTTTGGAGTGTAATTCCTTTTCTGTTTTCTGTTACAATCGACAAACCATTATATATTCTTCTTCATTTTCTTTTACTGTCTCAAACCCCAGTTTCCGATACATATTCACCGCATAATTTGCTTTCTGTACGGATAGAGATGTCTGTTTATATCCTTTATCTTTCAGAAA
>CANQPY010000068.1 GCA_947625835.1 uncultured Clostridia bacterium
CGACCTTCGGGTTATGAGCGAGACTTGAGGCATTTTTGTAACTTTGTGAAAATTAGAGTTTTTGTTGGTATTTTAATACTTACAGGAGTTTTTAGTTATAGAACATTTGTGCATTTTTAGGGCATTTTTGGAGAAGTTTTTTCCCAACTTTTTCCCAAGTGATTTAGTACGTTTGTTCTTAGAAATTTAGCTTTTGTAAGAAATATTTTTATTTGAAAATTTTAATTTTTATGGAGGTTATTTTATGAGTAATTTAAGAGAAGTTAATGATGATATTTTGAAACATTGGTTAGATTTTAGAGAGGAAACTACTTTTTGCGAGATGTCTCCTCAAGATAAAAAATATTGCATATGTTTTGATGAAATATCCGAAAAAATCTTGAGAAATGTTCCTAATCAGAATAAGAAATATGTTCAAAAACAACTAGATGAACTTGATAAGAATTTTATGGATTATCTTATATATTGGAATGAGAAGTATTATAGGAACGGATTTGTTGATGGAGTGCAGTTAATTGGTGGATGTTTTGGAGAATAATCTATAAAGTGCAATTGGGATTTTGAGTTTTTAGTAAATTTCTCAAAATCCCAGTTATAGAAAACTTCTTGTATTCTTCTCCACATCTTTATGTTTTTAACAACTAAAAATAAATTATACTTTTTTTATATTTTTTATTTCAGCTTTATATCCAAAGTTAGTTATTCTTTTAATTGTATATCTTATTGCAACTTTACTAAAAAATGGGATTCTAGGTCTCTCTTCATTGTTTTTATTTATTATACCTATAATAATAGTATAATCAGATGATTTATAGTTACTTGGTAAAACTCTATCAAATTTACAATTTTTCATTTTATCATTCACACTTTTTCTAAATGACTTATCCAGTAGTAATTCTGCAGATACTGTAGCTTGATTGAACAAATGGCTAAGCTGAGCAGAACTTCCATTTTTCTTAATATGAATTAGTTCATTATTAATGGTCATTACATCACAAACCTCAATTTTATTTCCTGTTCCACCACCAAAAGGTATTTCTCCTATTTTATGCATTAAATAAGAGTTCTTTAAACTATTTGCTAATTGTTCATTATAATCATCTTCATTTTTCATACTCTCATTATAATCAATGAACTCAACATTAGATATTTTCATTGATTGATATTCTTTTTCTATTTTTTTAGAAAAATCTTTATTGATGCAATACCACTTTCCATTATTCAAGCAATACATATTTTCATTTATTTCTATTTCAGCATTTATACATTTATATGCTCCCCAACTATTAACTTCTTCGTCATTTACATCATACATAAATATTTTTCTTCTTTTTATTTGTGCAATATCATGCAAATCATTTTTAAAAGAATCTATAAATTTTTCAATTAATATATCATCTTCTATCTCGTCATCATTTAAATATTTAAAACCTTTTATTCCTTCCCATGCAATTATTTCAGGTATTGACATCCAAACACAATCCCACTGTTTTTCAATTATATAATTCATAAGTGTTTCGTCTAACTTAACTTTATCACTCTTTGTTTTTACTTCTTTTATATTATCAATCCATTCAAAATTTTCTTTATATTTTTCTTCTTTATATTTTTTGTAACATTTGATTAAGAATTCATCTATATTATCAATATTAATTTCTGCTAATAGGCTAAAAATATCACCACCTGTAATATTAGCTTTTTCAAAATATTCATCATTGCATTTTGCTGTAACATCTCTAATTAAATCTCTGTCCAAATCAAATCCGAATTCATTTATATTAGAAGTTTTAGGCATTTGCTCTTGACTTTGCTTTTGATTCCCTCCAACACTAATTTTTGAAATCTTTCTAATGGAATTTATATCAACAGTATTTAAAACAATTTTCAAGCCAAATTGTTCTTCTAATACATCTTCAGCAAATAAGTTTTTAGCATAACCAAATACTACTGCAAAAATTCTTTCTTCTCCATCAATGTTTAATTTATCTAATAAAACAACTCGTGAATTTGCTTGTCTCAATTTGTCACTTTCCATTTCAAAGAAACTTTTTAACCATGTAGGCGGATGAATATATGAAGGAATAAAATACGAAGTCTTATTATCATCATGTTTTTTTAAAATTTCAATATCATTTTTCTCTTCATCAAATATTTTTTCTTCATCTATTTCTTTTTTTATTAAATAAATTGATAATTTATTTTTTGCCATATTTAATCTCCCTATATTAATGTAACATTTTAAATTCAAAAAGAATTTCGAAATTTGTATTATATCATCAAAAAAGCAAAATAATTCTGTAATTCATAATTACTATTATTTTGCTTTTCTTTTGTTAATTATTTTTTATCTATTATCCTCTTCTACTTCACTTAATTCAACAAAATCTTCTTCTGGACTATTTTTATAAGAACGACTTAAATGATAGTGCCCGCCATCTACACTACAAGTCTCACATTTACATGTTACAAACTCATGAATATGCTTAGATTCAATAATTTCTCCACAATGTTTACACTGAATTTTATTTGATATTATCTTTTCCATATTTTCACTATCCTCTTTTATTTATTCATATCTATATTCTTCACTTTCTTCTGCAACCTTTAAATCACTATAATTTTCATTATCATCGATAGGATAAGTAATTTCATCCTTTTGATTTAATCTTTTCTTTAAATATTCTGCTAAATTCTTATCTGTGCAGTAAATATAGCAACCTTTTTGTCCTCTAGTCATCAATGTTTTATATGTATTTTTTATTATTTCATCTGCAATTTTTTTGGCTTTTTCAGGATTTTGCTTGCTTAATTTTTTTATTCCTTTTATAGATTGATCTGTTTTTGCTCTTTTTGTTACATCTGTGACTATTTTATTATTTTCATATCTTAAATCATCACCTATAATTACTCCCACATAATCAAATTCTAAACCTTGTGCAGTATGTATACATCCCACTTCATTTACAGATTCTGGATCAATTGCCCATGTTTGACTATTTCCTAAATTCCAACTCATTGCAAAGTTATGCTCTGGAATTGTTATATCATATACATTTGTTTTATTTTTTCCTTCTTTAATCCAATCCCAGCAATATCCTGCGACTAATCTAGATTTATTATTCTTCTTATTCTCTTCAAATATCATTTCTCTTACTTCATTCGGAGAATTGCAAACTTTAATTTTATAGTCTAAATCAAAACCATTACTATTAGCTGTCTTTCTGATTTCTAATACATCATCTAGCCATGCAAGATATCCATCAGATCCGTTACATCTAAATTGAGATTCAAGTTCTAATATTTTTTGATACTCTCCTACTATTCCAAATTGATGTAAGAATTTTTCTATTTCATCTATTGTCCCTATATCTTTTAAAGTTACTCTTTGTGTTTCATCAATAAAGAAAATAGAAAATTTTGATGCTTTTATAATTTCCTTTATTTGATTTTCACCCATATTTTGGAATATTCCTGATTTAGCATTTAATCTATGTGCCTCATCAACTAGAATAGCATCAATAGCATTACTTTCTACATCTACATATGTTCCAGAACCCTTAAACATATTATCTATTGCATGATATTTCATTTCTTTATGTAGTTTAGCTTTAAATACACTCCTTACTGCAGCATTTTTTGTTACATAATGGCACACCATATCATCTTTGGTTAAATCTGCTAATAAATTAATAGCTAAAACAGTTTTTCCTGTACCTGGTCCTCCTTTTACAATTAGACATCTTTTTTTATTATCTTTTTTTGAAAGTCTTGCCATTTTCATAGCATTTTTATAAACAACTTGTTGATTATCTAAAAGATTAAATTCTTTATTACCTTTAACCATTCTTAAAATACTATCTTGTAATGATTTTGATGGTCTAATTTTTCCATCTTCAATTTCATATAAGATTTTTCCATTATCACCAGATTTAACATATTTTTTTATAAAATTTCTTAATTTAACAGCTTCTCCACTAATAAATACTGGAGCTTGATCTATATATTCTTTATATTCATCCGATAATAATACTGGTGGTTTTTCGTTATAATTGTGAGCATACACACATGGAACTAATTCAATCCTATCTTGTTGTACACTTTGATTATAATCTCTAATATAATCTCTATATGCTATTACTTGACAAGATGGATGTGGTTTTTCTTTTAAGCTTCCATTAAGCCATGTTTCAACTATACCATCTACTCCTGTTGATTGTACATGACTCCATTGTTTTAATTCTATTACAATTCCAACATCATTTTCCTTAGAATCTCTGCCTGTTATAATAAAGTCAATTCTATTTGATGTATAAGGAATCTTATATTCAATTGCAATTCCACAGTTATCAGGAATTTCATTATCTTGTAGTACCACACTCATATAACTTTGGGCAGAATTTATCCAAGAACGTTCCTCTCCTAAATCAATATAATCCTTTATCTTTTTTCTATATTCAAGCTCAATTTTTGTTATCAAAACATTATTCAAAACATCATTTAAATAGGATTGTTTTGTTGCTTTATAAACTATCATTTATTTTTCCCCCTTAAAATTAAAGTTTATTATATTTTGTGCTTACTCCTTTAGCTTTATCAACTGGATATTTTTTTTTCGTCTTATCTAGTTTCTTTAATATTATTTCTTTTGGATCTACCTCAAGTTTCATAGCCATCTGCATACAGTATGTAAATACATCAGCTAATTCTTCACATACTTCTTCTTTATTATAATTTTCATTATCCCATTGGAAACATTCTAAGAGTTCTCCTGCTTCGATAGAAATTGATTTTGCCAAATTTTCTGGAGAGTGAAACTTGTCCCAATCTCTTTCTTCATTAAATTGTTTAATTTTTTTCATTAATTCTTCCATATTATTAATTCCTTTTATTTATAATCTTTCTATTATATTTTATATCATAAAACGACTTTTTTCTCAACCTATATTCAAAATTATTACATTCAATTTTTATGAAAAAAATTATCATAAGGATAACCTGCTTCAATATATAACTCTGTTAACTCCATTTTATATTCTTCTAGTAACTCCAAATATTTTTGCTTAAATACATTTTTACAAATCCATTCTACTCCTTCTTTAGAAATTACTACTTTTTCATTAACTAAAAACTTATATTTCTCAAAGCCACAATCACACATTTTCTTAATTGCTTTTCTAACAGTAATATCTTTTATATTGAAATACTTACACAATTGTTTTATATCCATGTCTTCATTCCACCAGTTCTCCTTATGCTCTATTTTCAATAATTCTTCATATTGCTTAATTCTATTTTCGAAAAAATCTACATCAGCATCTATCAAAGATTTTTCCTTTTGGAAATACACTTGATTCAGCCATATATATCCTTCAACTAAAACAAAATATTTTCTACTTCTAATTTTTTCACTTCTCCATCTACAGGTTGGATGTTTTTTTAGCATAACATCTATAGCTTTTCTTAAATCTATATGCTTTATTTCTTTCCCATGTTTAGTGGTTACTCCTAATGAATGAAATCTGTTTAGAATTTTATTATATGATAGAAAAATACTATCAAAAACTTGCTCTGAATCTCTATACATTTTTATCACTTCCTTATTATAAAAATTTATTAATGCTAGTTTACGAAGCATTAATAATTAGCAAAATTTATTTTGCTCGAATTTTAGGTAGTATTTTTTAGTACCTAATATTCGCCAGCTAGGTGTCTTGACACCCTTTTTGCTGTTTAGGGCAAAATGCCCTAAAACCTTTTTTGCTCTCCGAGGGATTTTTTTGTTCCAAAATTTTATATTTTTTATTTAATTTTTAATTAAAATATTTTGAAAAAAGTTCAAATTTTAAGAATAAAAACTTGAACTTTTTTGCTTTACTTTTTCTC
>CANQPY010000069.1 GCA_947625835.1 uncultured Clostridia bacterium
GAAAAATTTGACAAAAAAATTAAGCATTTTTAATGCTTATAATGATTTCTTATGTTAAAAAGTGTTTAAGATCCGTGCTGGTTCCCCGATTTGTTATAAATAAAAAATATATTGAACTTTTTATAGCAAGCAAGTTAAAGTCTGCACAGTAACAATTTTTCAAAAAAATTATAAAATATGCTCCAAAACATTTGACAAAAACATTTATTTAATAGATAATATAAATGCAAAACAAAAAGAAAAAATAAAGTAAAATTACGAAGGAGGAAATAAAATATGTACGTATTCAATAGAATAACGGTAAATCCACAACTACCAAAAAGAATAGAAAAATTATCAGAAATTGCAAACAACTTATGGTGGTCATGGAATACTGAATTTTTAAGACTATTTCAAAAAATAGATGTTGACTTATGGGAGCAATCTAACAAAAATCCAGTAAAATTTTTAAAACATGTATCACAAGAAAGGTTAGAAAAGGTTGCAAAAGACATTCCATTTTTAAGAGAATATGACAAAATTGTAGAAAACTTTGATGGCTATATGAATAGCAAAAACACATGGTTTTCAAACAAATATCCAGAAAACAAAAATGACCTAATTGCATATTTTTCAGCAGAATATGGACTAGACCAAACAATACCAATCTATTCTGGTGGACTTCGGAATTCTTTCTGGTGATCATTTAAAATCAGCAAGTGATTTAGGAATTCCATTAGTTGCAGTGGGACTTCTTTATAAAAATGGATACTTTAATCAAAAAATAAATGGATATGGTCAACAAGAAACAGAATACACAAACATAGATTTATTTGACATGCCAATAAATCCTGTAAAAGATGAAAAAGGAGAAGATTTAACAATATATGTTAAATTTCCAAAAAGAAGATTATACTTAAAAGTATGGCAAATAAATGTAGGAAGAGTAAAACTATATTTATTAGACTCTGATATTGAAAAAAATAATGAAGAAGATAGAAATGTAACCTTAAGACTATATGGTGGAGACCAAGAAATGAGAATTCGCCAAGAGATAGTTTTAGGTATGGCAGGTGTAAATTTATTAACAAAATATTTAAATTTAAATCCTACTGTATACCATATGAACGAGGGGCATTCTGCGTTCTTAAATCTAGAAATTATAAAAAACATAATTAGAGAAAAACAAGTATCATTTGAAGTAGCGCGAGATATTGCAAGTTCAAAAACAGTATTTACAACACATACTCCAGTACCAGCAGGAAACGATATTTTTCCACTTCCTTTAGTAGAAAAATATTTTAAAGACTTCTGGCCAAGATTAGGGTTATCTAGAGAAGAATTTTTAAGACTAGGAATGAAGCCAGGAATAGACTTAGATGAAGGCTTTAACATGGGAATATTAGCATTAAAAATAGCAGGAAAGAAAAATGGGGTTAGTAAATTACATGGAGCTGTATCAAGAGAACTATTTGGAGAAGTATGGCCAAACATTGCAGCAAATGAATCTCCTATTGAATATGTAACAAATGGTATACACACATGCTCATGGCTTGCTCCAAAAATGAAAGAACTATATAATAAATACCTAATTCCATATTGGCAAGATAACATTCATCAAGATTACATATGGGAAAAAGTAAGAAATATACCAGATGAAAAATTGTGGAATGTTCATGTAGAAAGAAAAGAAAAATTATTAAAATTAGTAAAAGAAAGTACAACAGAAAGATTAAGACGTTCTGGCTATAGTTATGAAGAAATAAATGCAATTGTTTCAAAATTAAATCCAGAAGCATTAACAATAGGATTTGCAAGAAGATTTGCAACGTACAAAAGAGCAACTTTAATTTTTAAAGATTTAGAAAGAATTACACAAATTTTAAACAATGAAAGTAGACCAGTTCAAATAATATTTGCAGGAAAAGCACATCCAGCAGATAAAGAAGGACAAGACTTAATAAAATATATTCATGAAATATCAATGATGCCACAATTTAAAGGAAAAATATTTATTCTAGAAAATTATAATATTGCTATGTCAAGATATTTAGTAAGTGGTGTTGATGTTTGGTTAAATAATCCAAGAAGACCAATGGAAGCATCTGGAACAAGTGGACAAAAAGCATCTGTAAACGGAGTTATTAACTTTAGTGTTTTAGATGGCTGGTGGGCAGAAGGATATGACCAGACAAATGGCTGGACAATTGGAACAAATGCAGAATATGATTCTTATGAAGCACAAGATATGGCAGACAGTCAAAGTATGTATAGAACATTAGAAGAAAAAATAATACCAACTTATTACAATAAAGATAAAAACGGAATTTCTAAAAAATGGTTAGAATTAATGAAAAATTCTATTATAACAACAGGTGGAAAATATAGCACAGCTAGAATGTTAGTAGATTATACAACTAAATTATATATACCACTTTGTAATTTAACAAAAAAATATTATTCTGATATTGACAATGTAGCAGCATATAATTCATGGAAAAAAGATTTATTTACTAATTGGAAAGATATAAAAATAACTCAGGTAAACAACTTAGACAATATAACAATAGATGCTGGAAACAATATTGAAGTGGCATGTGAAGTAGAACTTCCAAATATCAATATTGAAAATGTAACAGTTGAAGTATACTATGGAAAAATTTTAGAAAATGGAGTAGTAGAAAATGTAAGTATTACACCAATGAAATTAACAGACCAAGATGAAGAAAATAGAAAATATTACTTTACATCTAAAATAGAATTAACAACAGGTGGAAATTATGGTTATACATTTAGAGTTATGCCAAAACATGAAATGTTACTAGAACCAACCAATTTAGACTTAGTAAAATGGATAACAAAGTAATTGCAATAAAACAGGGAGGTAGATGAAATATGGCAATAAAAGAAATTGTAGGACTTCAATATGGAGATGAAGGTAAGGGTAGAGCTTCTCATTTTGAAGCAAAAAATGCATCAATTGTAATAAGGTCAACAGGAGGTTGCAATGCAGGACATACAGTTGTTGCAAATGGTGTAAAATATGCTATGCACTTATTACCATCATCAATTATTAGACCAGAAGTACTTTCTATGATAGGTCCTGGAGTAGTAGCAGACTTAAAAGTGCTATCAGAAGAAATAGAACAAATGAGAAAGGCAAACATACAAGTAGAAAAAAGCAATTTTGTAATTAGCCAAAGAACACATATAACATTGCCACACCACAGAGAATTAGATAGACTATATGAAGCACTTAGAAATAATAAAGTTGGAACAACAGGAAGAGGAGTAGGACCAACTTATGAAGAAAAGGCAAGAAGAACAAATTTAAGAATGATAGATTTATTCTTAGACGAAAAAGACTTAAAACAAAAAATAGAGTTAAACTTGAAAAACTACAATATTTTATCTACAAACGTAAATGAACAAATACAATTAGGAAAAATTGAAGCAGAAAAATTTTTAGAAATAACAGTAGAAGAAGAATATAATTATTGCATGAAATACAAAGAAATAGTAAAAGATTTTATTGCAGATACTTATCCAATAATCGAAAAAGCAATTGAAGAAAATAAGTTAATAATTATAGAAGGAGCACAATCTTTCTATTTAGATAATGACCATGGAGATTATCCAATGACAACATCATCTAATCCAAATGCAAGTGGTACAGTATCTGGTGCAGGAATTGGACCAACACTCGTAAATGAGGTAATAGGTGTAATAAAAACATACACATCACGTGTTGGAAACGGACCATTTATAACCGAACAAAAAAATGAAATAGGAGATACAATTCGTGAACTTGGGCACGAATATGGCACTACAACAGGAAGACCTAGAAGAACAGGATGGCTTGACTTAGTTATGATAAAGCATGCAAAAATTCCAAGTGGACTAACATCACTTTGCGTTAATCATTTAGATACAATTGGAAATTTACCAGAAATAAAAGTATGTATTGGTTATGAATATAAAGGACAAACAATCACAAATGTTCCAATAGATAAAGAAAACTGTAAGCCAATTTACAAAGAATTTAAAGGTGGATGGAAAACAGAAAGTGCTACAACTTTTGAAGAATTACCAAAAGAAGCACAAGATTATATCCACTTTATAGAAGAGTTTGTAGGCGTTCCAGTTAAATATATTGGTGTAGGAGCAGACGAAAAAAGAACAATTGTAAAATAGAATAAAAAATAAGGAAGAAAAGTAGAGAATTTAAAAGTTCTCTACTTTTTATTATTTATTAAAATAAATAATCACCAAAATTATGCTATTGAATATAAATAAATGAGGTGAAAAAAATGGATTATAAGTATTACAATTTTAATAATAATGGTCAAGATGACTATGGATTAAAATACATAGATGAGAAAGGATATGGTTTAATATGTAAAGACTATAAAATTGAGTTTCCACCACAACACCAAGACACTCAGCCAGGTATGGAATATTTAATGAAACCAAGACCTATATTTAACAATCCATACTACAGAGCTGCAGGAAAATTGATGAATAAAGTTGCAATTATAACTGGTGGAGATTCAGGAATAGGCAGAGCAGTTGCAGTTCGGATTTGCAAAAGAAGGAGCAATAGTAGTTATTGCCTATTATAATGAACATAAAGACGCAGAAGAAACAAAAGACTTTATTGAAAGATTAGGGGGAACTTGTCTTTTACTTGCAGGAGATATTAAAGACACAAAATTTTGTGATAAAATAGTAGATGAAACTATGAAGACAAATATTTACTCTATGTTTTATCTAACTAAAAGGGCATTAAAACATATGCATCCAGGTAGTAGTATTATAAATGTAACATCAATTACCACTTTTCAAGGAGAACCAGAATTAATCGATTATGTAACAAGTAAAGGTGCAATAGTAGGATTTACAAGGTCTTTAGCAACAAATTTAGCATCAAAAAATATAAGAGTAAATGCAGTATCTCCTCGGTGTATTTTGGACTCCTTTGCAACCAGCTTGTTGGGAAGCAGAAAAAATACCTACATTAGGCTCAGATGCACCAATGGGAAGGGCAGGTCATCCTTATGAAATAGCACCATTATTTATATACCTAGCAAGCCCAGATTCTTCTTATGTCACAGGGCAAGTTATGCATATTAATGGTGGCCAATATAAAGGATAAAAATTTTGCTTTTTATATAACCGCACCTAGAACTAGAATGCCCAAATTGTTTTGATAAATTGTATCAAACTGTGAAATTGGTAAAGGATTTTGACCAATACCTGCTTCTATTGTATATCCAGGTCTATTATAATTTTGAATAAACCAATCTTTATATCCTGCAAAACTTGAATTATAAGGTGTGTCAGCTAAAGTATAACCGCTTACTTTTGCAAATTGTTCACCAATAGAAAGAGAATTTTGAGGATTAAAGTTTTGAAATTTCCAGTATATTTCTTGACCTTGTGTGTGATATGCTATAACAAGTTTAAAATCATGTAATAGAGTAAAGTTATATATTGCTAGCGCTTCTGGTTCAGTTAATGGACCGATAGCCTACAAAGTCACGAGGACTTGGTTTATTGAAACCTTGGGCATACTTGATTTCTTTTGCTTCTAGCCATCCGTGCGGGAAATTGTAAATTTAAGTCCACACCTGTGGAGTTTATTAACTTCCACATAGAGAAAATTTATATATTAAAATAAAAATATTTACAGAAACAAGGTGTCTGATAACATCTTGCTTTTTAATTTACCAAAAAATTACATTTTTTAACGAATAGTAATTGAAATTCTCATAAAAATGTGATATAACCTGAGTTTGACAGTAAAATAATGGAAATGCACACCTAAACCAGTTGATATAACTGGATTTTAGATGCGTAATTTTT
>CANQPY010000070.1 GCA_947625835.1 uncultured Clostridia bacterium
AACCAATACTAATAAATCGAGGGCTTAACCACTAAAATAAAAAAAGTGGAGCAATCGCGAAAAATGTACTAAAACGAGAAAATTATTCATCTATGTATTTTTGAGTGTGCTAAACACAATAATTTTCTAGTGATTATGACATTTAGGGTAATACCTGTTCCCATTCCGAACACAGAAGTCAAGCCTAAGTGTGCCGAAAATACTTGTGGGTTACCCTGCTGGAAAGATAGGTTGTCGCTAGATTTTTTTTATTTAAAAAGCTATAAATGAGATAACAGAAATAACACTGTAATTTCATTTATAGCTTTTTGCATTTTTAGACAAAATATGGTAAAATATATATATAAAAATTTTATTCGAAAGGAAAAATAAAAATGGAAATGATTAATTATTATCATATGTTAGGAATTTACACAAAAGGAAGTACATTTATTCCTATAAAAGAAATGACTGATGAAGAAATTCTTGCAAAATACCAAGAAACAAAAAATAAAATACTTGCCTTAATGCAAGATGCTATGTTAATGGAAGCAGATACTGAAGAAAAAAAAGAGAGAAAAAATAGAAAAATAGAAAAATTAGAAATGTCTTTACAACAAGTAAATAAAGCATTTAAAACAATCGAAACAAAAGAAAAAAGAGAAAAATACGAAGAAGAATATGATAAAAACATAACAAGTGAAATACTTTTAAGAAAATTAGCAAGATATCAAGGAAAATCATTAGAAGAACTTGAAGAAAAACATGTAAATATTACAAACAGAGCTACAGATGTTAGAGAAGATAAAAATCATGTACCATATACTCCTCTTTATCAAGGTGAGATGATGCAATTACTAGAATTAGCAAAAATAAAATTTTTAAATGGTTTAAACATCCAAGACACATTGCACAGATATATGTTATTATTAAAAAGAAATGATGAACTACTACCATTAGGATATGACTTTTATACTGATAACATTATCGTTGAAAAATTAGAGGATCCCGAATATAGAGCAGTATTTTGTGAAGCGATAAAAAGAGCAATAGTCAAAGGAGAAAGATACATTGGAGAAGTAAATAAGGATGCTAACCAAAAATATTTTATATGTATTGATGATGGAAGAAAAAGTGCAGTAAAAGAGCATCAAATGCAATTAGAAAACGCAAGAAAAAACAAAGAGCAAAATTATGAGGGAAGATAATTATGTAGGAGAATAAAAATTATGGCAAAAGTAACATGGAAACCGGGAACTTTTATTTACCCTATACCAGCAGTAATGGTAAGCCTGCGGCACAATGGAAAAATCTAATATTATAACAGTTGCATGGACAGGCATTTTAAATACTAATCCTGCAACTGTATATATTTCTGTAAGACCAAGTAGATATTCGTACAATATATTAAAAGAACAAAAAGAATTTGTAATCAACCTAACAACAAAAAATTTAGTAAAAGCAACAGACTGGTGTGGTGTAAAAACAGGAGCAAAGGTAGATAAATTTAAAGAAATGAATTTGCATAAAGAAAAAGCAAAATTTGTAAAATGTCCTATGATAAAAGAAAGTCCAGTATCAATTGAATGTAAAGTTAAAGAAATAAAACCATTAGGTTCACATGATATGTTTATAGCAGAAGTGTTAGCTATAAATAGTGATGAAAAATACATAGATAAAAAAGGTGCTTTTGATATATCTAAATGTGATTTAATAGCATATAGCAATGGAGGCTACTATAGTTTAGGAAAAAAGATAGGAAAATTTGGATTTTCAGTTCAAAAAAAGAAAAAATTGACTAAAACCATTGACACACGTAGGAAAAAGTGGTAGAATATTCAAGTATATGTTATTACGGGCATATACTCACATCGTTTCAAAAAGTAATGTAAAAAAATACGGAGGTGTTATTCATATGGCAGCAAAAGGACCAAGAGAAAATATAACCTTAGAATGTACAGAATGTAAAAGAAGAAATTATATGACTTCAAAAAATAAAAGAAATAATACAGACAGATTAGAAATTGTCAAGTATTGTAAATTTTGCAAAAAACGTACAACACACAAAGAAACTAAATAGTAAATAAGCTATTTTAAGGAGGAAATAAAATGGCTAAAAAAGAAGCGAAAAAGGAAAATAATAAAAATAAAAAAAGCTTTTTTAAAGATTTTAAAGCAGAACTAAAAAAAGTTAATTGGCCAACACCAAAACAGCTAGTAAATAACACAATAGCAGTTATAACAATTGTAGTTATTACAGCAGTAATTGTTTTTGTATTAGACCTTATATTCGAAACTTTAAACAAACAAGGAGTAGATAGAATAAAAGAAATAGTTGTAAATAATGAAACATCAAACGAAACAACAGATACCAACACAACAGATGATGGCAGTGAAGAAAATAATGTAACAACAGATGATTCAGCAGAAGGAGAAGAGTCAACTGATGAAACATCAGATGATAGCACAACCAGTGAAGAACCATCAACTGAAGAAACATCTGATGAAGGAACAGAGCAAAATACTAATACTGAAAACAATGTAGAATAAAATGAACAAATAAAAAGGAGGCTAAGCACAAATGTCTCAAAAAGATTATGATAATGTAGCTAGATGGTATGTAGTACATACATATTCAGGCTATGAAAATAAAGTAAAAGCAGACTTGGAAAAAACAATTAAAAATCGTGAATTAGAGGACTTTTTCTTTGATATAGTTGTGCCAATGGAGGAACAAATAGAAATCAAAGATGGAAAAAGAAAAGCTAATTTAAGAAAAGTATTTCCAGGTTATGTATTAATAAAAATGATTGTAACAGAGCAATCTTGGTATATAGTAAGAAATACAAGAGGAGTTACAGGATTTGTAGGTTCTGGAACAGATCCAATTCCATTAACTGACGAAGAAATTAGAAATATGGGATTTGAAGACATTCCAGTAAATGTAGATTATAATGTAAATGAACAAGTACAAGTAATGAATGGTCCATTCGAAGGATTTGTAGGTACAGTTCAAGAAATTAATACAGAAAAACATAAAGTGAAAGTTTTAGTATCTATGTTTGGAAGAGAAACACCAGTAGAATTAGAATTTTCACAAGTACAAAAAATAAATTAGGGAGGTGCCATAAAAATGGCAGGAAAAGAAATATCAAATATTATTAAATTACAAATAGAAGCAGGAAAAGCATCACCAGCTCCACCAGTTGGTCCAGCATTAGGTTCAAGTGGTGTAAACATTATGCAATTTGTAAAAGAATTCAATGATAGAACAGCAAATCAGCCAGGAATGATTATACCAGTAGTAATTACTGTATATCAAGACAAATCATTTGAATTTATTACAAAAGTACCACCAGTAGCAGTATTAATAAAAAAAGCAATTAAAATTGAAAAAGGTTCTGGAAAACCAAACAAAGATAAAGTTGCAAAAATAACAAAAGCACAAGTAAAAGAAATTGCAGAACAAAAAATGCCAGACTTAAATGCAGCATCTGTTGAAACTGCTATGAGCATGGTAGAAGGGACAGCTCGCTCTATGGGTGTAGTTGTAGTAGACTAAAAACAACTTAAGGTAATAATTTTAATTATTATAAATTTAATTGGGAGAACATAAAATGTTCGTTAAAACCAAAGGAGGTAAAGAAAATGAAAGTATCAAAAAGATACGCAGAAAGCATCAAATTAGTTGACAAAACAAAACAATATGGTGCAAAAGAAGCATTAGAACTAATCGAAAAAATGCCAAAACCAAAATTTGATGAAACAGTTGAATTACATGTAAAATTAGGAGTAGATTCTAAACATGCAGATCAACAAGTTAGAGGTACAGTAGTACTTCCACATGGTACAGGTAAAACACAAAGGGTATTAGTATTTGCTAAAGGACCAAAAGCAGAAGAAGCTGCAAAAGCAGGAGCTGATTTTGTTGGAGCAGAAGAATTAATACCAAAAATTCAAAATGAAAACTGGTTTGACTATGATGTTATCGTTGCAACTCCAGATATGATGGGCGTTGTAGGAAGATTAGGTAAAGTATTAGGACCAAAAGGATTAATGCCAAACCCTAAATCAGGAACAGTTACAATGGATGTAACAAAAGCAATTAGTGAAATCAAATCTGGTAAAGTAGAATATCGTTTAGACAAAACAAACATTATTCACTTAGGATTTGGAAAAGTTTCATTTGGAGCAAATAAATTGTTAGAAAATTATGAAACTATAATGAATGCAATTATCAAAGCAAAACCAGCTGCAGCAAAAGGACAATACATCAAGAGTGTATCAATTGCTACAACAATGGGACCTGGAATTTTCATTGACCAAAAATAAAAAATAAAAATTAGCCAAAGACAGTAGGCAAAAAGGTAAGTCCTACCGAGGTAAAAATAAAGTGTATATACAATAAATAGCACTTTTTTGTAGAACCTCGGAAAAATGGGACTATAAAAAGTGTTATTTATTTTTAATATAAATAAAGAAATATTTTAGGAGGTGAAAAGAACAAAATGGCAAGTGAAACAATTATAAATCAAAAGAAACAAGAAGTAAGTAAATTAGCAGAACAAATGAAAGAAGCAAAATTAATACTTCTAACAGATTACAGAGGAATTAATGTAACTGATGATACTACTTTAAGAAAAGATATTAGAAATGTTGGTGCAAAATATAGTATTATAAAAAATAATATTACAAAAAGAGCATTAGCTGAATGTGGACTAGAAGGTTTAGAAGATAAACTAGAAGGACCAACAGCAGTTATTATAAGTGCTGATGATTATTTAGAAGCATCAAAAGTAATATACAATTTTAGCAAAAATAATGAATATTACACAATTAAAGGTGGAATAATTGATGGAAAAGTTATGACAGCAGATGAAATTATTACTCTTGCAAAACTACCATCAAGAGAAACATTATTATCAATGCTTGCAGGTGCATTACTTGGAAACATTTCAAAAATTGCAGTTGCACTTGAAGAAGTTAGAAAACAAAAAGAAGCATCTAGCGATAAAGTAGAAGAAGTTGCTAAAACAGAAGCACCTGTTGAAGAAAAGCTAGAAGAAAAAGCAGAAGTAGCTAGCGAAGAAAAACCAGCAGAAGCAAAGGCTGAAGAAAAAGCAACTGACGAAGCAAAACAAGAAGTAGAACAAGAAACAAAACCAGAAGCTACAGAAACTGTAGCAGAAGAACCAGCAGTAGAAACTGCTGAAGAAACTAAAGCTGATGAAGAAAAAACTGAATCAGCAGAATAATTAAATAAATGGTTTAAATAAAAATAATAAACCAAAATAAAAATAATTAGGAGGATTTTTAAAATGGAAAAAATAGAAAAATTAATCGAAGAAATCGATAGCTTAACAGTTGTTGAATTAGCAGACTTAGTAAAAGCTATTGAAGAAAAATATGGAGTATCTGC
>CANQPY010000071.1 GCA_947625835.1 uncultured Clostridia bacterium
TAGATAGTGGAAAATTACAAATGACTATACCAGATAAACCAAATACAAAGAATCAAAAATATATATCAAAATAGGAGGGAGATTAAATGATGGAAGAACAAATAAAAGAGCTAACATTACTATTGTTATACTTAACATCATGGACAGAAAAAGAACCATATGGAGAGTATCAAAGAGCATGGAAAGGATATGATTTTGACATATTAAATAATTTAGAAGATGAAAAACTAATAGGTGGAAGTACGCATAAAGCAAAATCTACATATATAACAGATGAAGGAATAAAAAAAGCAAAAGAGTTAATGAAAAAATATAATATTAAATGTGAACAATAATCAATAAAATATATAAATCCATAATTATAATTCTAATGTACTTATAAAAAATCAAGTCAAGGTTAAAATGAATGTGCTATTGCACAACCTTGACTTGATTTTATAAGCACATTATGTTTCAATTAAGAGGATTTAAGGACTAATAATAGCATGAAAAAGTAAGAGTAAGAAAGATTAGGTTAAAAACTAATTTTTCTTGCTTTTTTTTTCAAATTTAAATAAAAGGAACAATTTCATGCTACATGATTATATTATAGAAATAAACAATTCTAACAATTTAAAAGATAATACTATGCTAAATTGTAGCATGGAATTATCACTCTTAAATAATTTGTTTAGAGAAAACAAGTGGGAGGATAAACAGAGTAACAGGTACAACAATTAAAGAAAGATTAAGGGTATGTGCTTATTGTAGAGTAAGTACTGACAATGAGGAACAATTAAATAGTTATCAATCACAATTAAAGTATTATGATGAAAAAATAAATAGTAAATCAGAATGGCAATTTGCAGGAATATATGCAGATGAAGCAATATCTGGAACATTAGATTATAAAAGAACAGATTTTATGAAAATGATTGCAGATTGTATGGAAGGAAAAATAGATATGATACTTACAAAATCAATATCAAGATTTGCTAGAAACACATTAGATACTTTAAAATATGTGAGAATGTTAAAAGAGAAAAATGTTGCTATTCTTTTTGAAGAAGAAAATTTAAATACTCTAACAAGTGCAGGAGAATTAATGCTAACAGTATTGAGTGCAATGGCACAACAAGAAAGCGAAAACATATCTTCACATGTATTGCTTGGATTAAAGATGAAAAAAGACAGAGGAGAGCTAATTGGTTACAATGGTTGTTATGGATATAACTATAATCTTGAAACAAAGGAAATAACAATCAATGAAGAAGAAGCAAATATTGTAAGATATATGTTTGAAAGATATGTAGAAGGAGTAGGTTCAAGTACAATAGCAAAAGAATTAACTGAAAAAGAAATAAAAACTCCAAAAGGAAATATCAAATGGTGTGAGTCAACAATAAGAGGAATTCTAAAGACGAAAAATATATTGGAGATGTGCTAATGGGGAAAACATTTACAATTGATCCAATATCACATAAAAGATTAAGTAATTTAGGAGAAGTAGACAAGCACTATTTAAAAGAACATCATGAGGCAATTATTAGTAAAGAATTATTTGATAGAGTACAAGAAATAAGGACAAAAAGAGCTGGTAATAGAGAAACTGGAAGAAGAAACAACAATTATAGTAAGAAATATCCTTTTAGCAGTAAATTATATTGTGGATTTTGTGGCAGTTTATTAACAAGAAGAAATTGGAATGCAAAAAGAAATTGTTCAAAAGCAGTATGGCAATGCATAAAAAGAGCAAAACATGGAAAAGAAGAATGTCCACATTGTAAGTCAATTGCAGAAAAAATAGTAGAAGATTGTTTTGTGCAAGGCTATAGAATACTCTGTAATGATAGCAAAAAAGTAATAGAAACATTTTTAGAAAAGATAGAAAATATCTTAAAAGAAAATACTACAGAAACTATTGTAAATAAATTAGAAAATAATAAAGAAAGAATAAACAAGAAACTTGCAAATTTATTAGAACTAAACTTAGAAGGCAGAATCAACAAAGAACAATATACTTTAAAATTTGATGAGTTAAATACAGAATTGTAAAGATAAATTTACTGCTACGAGCGATAAACAAGCGTTAAATAATATTGCAACAAGCGATAATCATCACATGTTGAGTGCGTGGCGGTGCTTAAACTTAAATAGTTTTGAAATTATTCTTACTGTAAGTATAGATGGTTTAAATATTAGAAAAATTATTTTTAATATCTAACTAAAATCTAACCAAAGTATAATTTTAATTAAATATAATAAAAATTTTGAAAAATTGTAAATATATTAAATCTAGTTTAGAAAATTGCTAAGCTAGATTTTTTAATCCTTAAAACTAAATGCAGAAGATATAGCTTCAGCAGATAGCAATTTAGAATTTATATCTAAATGAGCATATATATTAGCAGTAGTAGAAAAATCAGAATGACCTAGCCATTTCAATAGCAGACCATTTTAAACCTAGAACTTCACTTCTTCTTAATCCATAAAAAGCTGTAAGTAAAATAATTAAATGAAGAGAATAATTTTTAGATTTTTCAAAAAGTGTACTTAATTCACATTTTTGCTTTCTTTCATTGTTATCATCTTTATAATTAATTACTGCTTGATATATATTATTTTTTTCGTGTAAGCTATATGCTAGGAAATGATATTTATAATAAATTAGTAAAAAAATCAAATGAACTACTAGAAGATAGTAAAAAAGAAATTGAAGAAAATAAAAATCAATTACTAATAGAAACGAAAAAACTAACCGAAAATAATGCAACATCAGATGAGATTTATTTGAGAACTACTGAATTAAATAATAATATAACAGAAGCATATAAAAAATTACAATTTAGATGAGAAAATCAGAAAAATGTTTATAAAAAATTGAGTATTTTTTTGACTTTAGTGCATAATATATATTATAATGTATTTAGAATACATTTGCCGTGCAATATATTTTATATTGTGTACCGGCACGAAAGAATACACGTTCCTCGTATGATAAGTACGAGGAATTTCAAATTTTATAAACAAGAAAAAGTTTAATCAATATGTTTTAACTATTGATTTATTTTTTGCCTTATAAATTTTGCAAAAATTTATAAGGCAGGATAAGGAAAGCAGAGCAGAGCATTTCCTAAAAACATATAGAAAGACAAGCTTTCTAATGTTCTACAAAAATTATTTTTATTCAGATATTATGCAGAGTGCGTACACTTCGGTGTATTTTGGCAAAAGAATACAGAAAAATACGCTTTTACTATACTTGTCAAATTATAGTAATTATGTTAGAATATGAGCAATTAGTATTATAAGGTTATAAAAAATTAAAAGGAAAATATGAAAATTTTATTATTTGGAATATCAAACGTTGGAAAATCTACAATAGGTAAGCTATTGAGTAAAAAAATAGGATATGATTTTGATGATTTAGATGAAGAAATAAAAAAACAATATGGAAAAATAGATAAGTTTCTGTAATAAATTATTCCAGATTTATTAATGATATAATAAAGGATAAAGATATATTAGCAATTCAAATTCAAGATAAGCCTGAAAATATATTGAAAAGACTTGTATATGCAGATGAAGAGGATAAAATATACCCAATTAATATAAGGAATATTGAAGAACAAGAATATTATCTTAAAGATATAAAAAAAGATATTGCATATTATAAAAAAATATATGGTAAGATAGAAAATAAATTTGATATAAATGGAAAATTGCCAGAAGAAGCAACAAAAGAGTTAATAAAATTTATAAAAAAATTAAAATAATATAGATTGGAAAAATAATGGAATTTAGAAAAATAAAAATAGAAGAATTCGAAAAATTAAAAAAGTTGTTTCCAAATAATGAAAAAATGTGGATTAAATATAAGAATAAGAGAGTAGAAGAGTTAATAAAACAAGAAATAGATGTGTTTATAATTGAAAATAATGAAAGTATCATTGGAGAAATAACTGTAAACTACAAAAGTCATGAGTTGGAAACAGAAACTATACCAAATAAAAGAGTTTATTTAGAAGCATTTAGAATAGATAAAAAATATCAAGGAAAAGGTTTAGGGCAAAAATTAATTAATTATTGTATAGAATATCTAACAAAAGAAGGATATACACAATTTACTATAGGTGTTGAAGAAGATAATGATGTAGCCAAACATATATATTTTAAGTTAGGTTTTTATCAAGCAATAGATAAAGGTCATGGAAATGAGTTTGACCCTTGTGCATATACTTTATATTTAAAAGACATAGATAAGTTTCAAGTACAAAAAGACATAGAAGAATTTATAAAAGAAGAAAATTTAGGTACTATGGTAAAAAGTATAATTAAAGTAACTGGCGGATTATCTCATAGAATGTATAAAGTAGTGACTGATAAAAGAATATATGCAATAAAAGAATTAAATTCAGGAGTTATGAAAAGGCAAGAGGCATATTTAAATTTTGTATTTTCAGAAAAGGTGACTGACATTGCAAAAGAAAATGGTATAACAGCTATAGGAGCTATAAAATTAAAAAATGATGATATTATGAAAAAAATAAACAATAGATATTTCATGGCTTTTGATTGGCTAGAAGGTAAAATTTTAAAAGCTGAACAAATAACTGAAGAACATTGTAAAATAATAGGAGAAGAATTAGCAAAAATTCATAATATTAATTTTTCGAAAATTGAAGATAATACAAGGAAAAACATCAGTACAAAACAATTTGAATGGAATAACTATTTGAAATTGGCAAAGAAAGAAAAGAAAAAATATACTAATATTTTAGAACAAAATATTGATTTGCTATATGAACTAAATGAAAAATCAAATAAAGCTGTTAGATATGCCAATGATAATTTAATTATTAGTCATACAGATCTTGATAGAAAAAATGTAATGTGGCAAGAGTATAGACCATTTATTATTGACTGGGAAGCAAGTGGATATATAAATCCAACTATTGAATTAATACAAGTTGCTTGGTATTGGTCTGGTGGAGATGTAGAAAATTTAGATTATAGGAAATTTGAAATAGTAGTAAATAGTTATAAAAGACATTCTAAAAAAGAAATCGATAAAAATATTGAAAAACTAATATATGCAGATATATATGACGGTCTTGAATGGCTAGATTATAATTTTAAAAGGTCATTATGCATTGAAAATAGTTATAAACAAGATGAAATAGAATTGGCAGAAAATGAAATCATACAGTCAATAGAAGAAATTAAATATAATGTTAGTCAAATGGGTACAATAATTGAAGTAATGAAAAAAAATAAATATTATAATTAAGCTTTATTGCTAAACGAAATGGAGGTAAATATGATTGTGCGCCAGTTAGGTGATTAATATATAATAGGTGGGATGCCTATCCAGTAAGGTCTAGCCAACCGCTGGTATCGAG
>CANQPY010000072.1 GCA_947625835.1 uncultured Clostridia bacterium
TTTATTGTCAAGGTGGAATACCAGGAAATTCTCCGGGGGGGGGTACTGCTATTATTAGTGGCTTGTATATGTATCGTGCTGAAAAAGATGCCATATGTAGAAAACAGAGAGTTGGGTATTGCTGATACATTACTTCAGATGGGAATAACGTATTCACTGGGAGTATGGATCTTGCTGAAACGTTCATTCTTTGAAAAGCTTCCGGGAATTGGATCTGTATTGGTGTGGATCGGAGGAATATCATATGAGTTGTATTTGGCTCATGTTATTGCGTTGGATTATTTAAAAGAGAATCCATCTATGATACATGTTTGCGTTTATTCGCCTGTGACTATAATTTCACTAATTATTTTAGTCTTGTGTAATCGAGTGATTATGAATAAGCAGAAAAGGTGTTGAACAATGATGAAAACGATACCGCCTAATAAAAAAAGAATATTGTATATTAGATTCGCACCTTATGTGCTAAGCTTTGATAGTTATAATCTGCAGGAAGTAGGGTTGGGAAAGGCATTCTGCAATTTAGGTTATGATTTTGACATTGTTTATTATGCAAAAGAAAATAAAGACCAAGTAATCCGGGTTGGTAAAAACACACTTACTATTCTATGGCGTAAAGGCGTAAAGCTGTTAAGAACAGGAATTTTCCCGCACATTCTTGATATGAAGTTTCTTAATGCATATGATAGTATAATTGTCTCAGAATACAGTCAAATTATGGGGTATCTAGTAGCTAAGCAACATGATAATGTTTATCTATATCACGGGCCATATTACAACATGTTCAAATTGCCGTTTGTTGAGCCGTTTTATGATGCACTATTTTGTAAGAAAATCGATGGAAAGATGAAGAAAGCGTTTTGTAAAACTCAGATGGCAGCAGATTTTTTAAATAAGAAAGGAATAACAAATACTGTCGTTACCGGGGTTGGACTAGATGTTTCAAAGTACGATAATGAAGTAGAAGCTGAGACTGATACAGAGAAGTTATTGAAGTTAATGGAAGGAAAAGAAAATATATTATATGTTGGAAGTATCATTCCGCGTAAGAATATAGAATTGATAATCAAGGCGTTTGCAAAGTTGAAGACTGATTATTCTGCTGGGAAGAATGTACAACTAGTTTTGGTGGGAAAGGGAGATACGGGATATGAAGCAAAATGCAAGGCTTTGGTTCCTGAAGAAATAGAAAAAGATGTTATTTGGTATCCCTTTATTAAGAATGCACAATTAAAATTTATATATCAAAAATCAAGACTGTTTTTACTACCTTCTGTACATGAGATTTTTGGAATGGTGCTTTTAGAAGCTATGTATTTCGGACTACCAGTTATCTCAAGCAGTAGTGCTGGGGCAGAAACACTTATTGATAGCAATAAAAACGGGGTTATAGTACATTCTTTTGAAGAGGAAGAATGGTCAAAGGAAATGTCTCGTTTATTAGAAGATTCAACATTATGCGAGCGTCTTGGCAGTGCAGCAAGACAGAGAATAATTCAAAAGTTTATGTGGAGAGAGATTGCTGAGAAAATGCATAATGAAGGCGTTTAATATCGTGAAAAATATCGATAATGGAAAACCTACTAATAAAGGTAGTTTATCATGGAATAATTGAGAGGTGCAAGTGGGAAATGCATATTTCTTTTGTGATACTTCATTATAAAACACTTGGTGATACAATAAATTGCATAGAATCAATTAAAAAAACGCAGACAAGTGGCGATATAGATATCATAGTTGTGGATAACGCATCTAATAATGGTTCGTATGAAACTTTACAAAATAAATATGCAAATGAAAAGTCAGTCCATTTTATCCATAATTCTAAGAATCTTGGTTTTGCGAATGGCAACAATGTAGGATTCACTTATGCGAAAAAACTAGGAGCTAATTATATTGCGGTTTTAAATAATGATATTGTTGTTAGCACTATTAATATTATAGAGGCTGCTGAAAAATGTTTTGAAAAATATCATTTTTCGATTATGGGTCCAGATATAATTTCGCTAGTAGATCATGGTCATCAGAATCCAACCGAAATAACAACAACAGATTTAGGAATAATAAAAAAGGAAATTAGTAGATATCGTGTTTTGAAAATTCTAAACAGATTATATATATATGATTTTTTGAAAAAATATTTTGGAAAATACGAAAAGGAGAATAATGTAAAAACAAAGCAAAATGAACATAAAGAAAATGTGCAATTGCACGGATCTTTCGTTCTATATTCCCCTCTTTATATTCAATATGAAGATTATGCTTTTTGCCCAGAAACTTTCTTGTATATGGAGGAGCCTATTTTGTTTCAATATTGTATGAAAAAAGGATATAAAACATTATATTGCCCAGATATTACAGTATATCACAAAGAGGATTCTTCAACTAATTCAATTTATATCGCAAACCGATCAAAAAGAGAATTTATTTTTAAGAATCAAATTAAGTCATTAGAAATTTATATTAAATATCTCAAAAAATTCAAGAGCTGAGGTGCATAAAAGGTATGTTGTGCGATGTGAATACTAAAAAAGTTAACATAGGTTTGTTTGGCTTAAATGCTAATGCCAGCAACTTGGGCTGTGCCGCTTTATCGTATTCTTTTATTGGATTACTTACTGATGAATTGGAAACCAGAGAAAAAGACTATGAAATTACTTTTTATGATAGCGATAATGCAAATTTGACTAATGTCAGTATGTTTAATTCCGAGAAAATTCATTTTAGAATTTATCGATACAGCAAGAAAAAAATAAAGGAATTATTTTATAAATTACGAGAAGAAGATATGGTTTTTGATTTTACAGCAGGCGATAGTTTTACAGATTATTATGGCTTAGACAGATTTGTAAAAAGAACTTTTTGTAAAACACTTGTAATTATTGCTAGGAAGCCACTTGTTCTTGGACCTCAAACATATGGACCATTTGAAAGCATAATTTCTAAAGTATGGGCTCGCTTTATATTTAATCGTGCATCACATATTTTTGCAAGAGACGTGGCATCTCAAAAAAGAACAGAAGCGCTATTAGTTCGGAATACTGTTGATGTCGTGACAGATGTTGCATTTTCACTAAAGTATGATCGCCAAATGTACACAAAATTGGTATGTAATAACAAAATTAATGTTGGATTAAATTTTTCAGGACTTCTGTATTCTGGAGGATACACAAAAGATAACCAATTCGGACTAACGGTTAACTATAAAGAATACTGCAAAGAAATTATGGAATATTTCTCATCTAGGCAGAAGCAATATAATATTTGGCTCATTCCACATGCAACCAGTAAAGATAAAGATTTTCCGGATAATGATTTAATTCCTATAGACGCATTGCTATCAAAATATAGGTTTGCAATGGCGGCGCCAAACTTCTCAACTCCAATTGAAGCGAAGTCTTTTATCTCGAAAATGGATATTTTTACTGGAGCAAGAATGCATGCTACCATTGCGGCGTTTTCTGCGGGAGTTATTACAATTCCATTTTCTTACAGCGTTAAGTTTGAAGGCTTATATAATGAACTCGATTATCCATATTGTATTCATGGAAAATCTGATCAGACAGAAGAAGCAATAAAAAAGACTATAGAATATATTGAAAATGTGGATTGTTTAAGAAATGCTCAGGAAAAATCATTGAAAATAATAAATGATAAAATGTCACATTTTAAGAATGATATTAAATTAATAGTTTCAAAACTAACATAAATAAAAGAGGCCATTAAAGTTATGAACAAGAAAAACATAGATACTTTTTATAGTGAATATTGTACTGGATGCGGATTATGTTCATCATGTTTAGGCATACCGTTGATTATGAACAACAAAGGGTTTTTGTCACCTAAGTATTGTAAAAACGATTTTAATGAACGTGTATGTCCGGCCTCAGTTTTTAGCTGCTTTAAGGAATGCATGGCAGTGAATATTTGGGGAGATTATATTGCAGTGTACAGGGGATACTCTGAAGATGCTGCGTTGAGAAAAAAAGCTTCATCAGGAGGAGTTTTATCGGAGATTGCTTGCTTTTTACTTGATAGTAAAGAGGTTGATGGAATTATTCATATAGGAGCTGATCAAGATTCTCTCAATACAAAGGTTTTTGTAAGCCATACCCGCGCCGAGGTTATTTCACATTCAGGGTCAAGATATATTCAGTCTTCGCCTCTCTTAAATATTTGTGATATTATAGAACAGGACGAAAAATATGCATTTATAGGAAAACCATGTGATGTGATGACCTTAAAGAACTATATAGGGGAACATGATAAATATAAAGACAAAATAAAATATTATCTCTCTTTCTTTTGCGCTGGCATTCCGAGTATGCTTGCAAATAAAGAACTCATCCTTAAGATTGGATGTAATGAGAAAATAGCAAGTTTAAATTATCGAGGTAATGGATGGCCTGGGTATGTTCATATTGTAGATAAAAATGGAAATGAGTATTCAATGTCGTATGAAGAAGCATGGGGTGGCATTCTTGGAAGAGACAAGCATAAGATGTGTCGGTTGTGTATGGATGGTATTGGCTTGGAGGCAGATATTGTTTGTGCAGACGCATGGTATATTAAAAATAATACTCCGGATTTTTCGGAAAGAGATGGAAGAAATCTTATAATTTGCAGGACAAAGAAAGGTCATGAAATCTATAAAAAACTAATTAGCCATAGAAAAGTTAGATCGGAAAGATATGAGAATTTTGATGAGGAGATGCCTATAATGTTAAGCGACGAACCTATATCACTACAGACGACAGGTTAACGACAAACCAAATTACATCCATCATCAATACACAT
>CANQPY010000073.1 GCA_947625835.1 uncultured Clostridia bacterium
TCGAAAAATTTGACAAAAAAATTAAGCATTTTTAATGCTTATAATGATTTCTTATGTTAAAAAGTGTTTAAGATCCGCCCGACGACAATTTCTTAAATAAAAACTCGAAAATAAAAATTTACACATAAATTCGAAAAAACATATTGACAATTGGAACTCATAATGTTATATTTACTAACGAAAAGGAAGTGATAATATGGAAATTGATTACAAAGTAATCGGACAAAGGATAAAAGAAGCAAGGAGAAAAAAAGGATGGTCACAAGAACGACTATCAGAAGAAATTGGTGTAGCAGTACCTTACGTTAGTAGATTAGAAAGAGGATATCAAATTAATTTAAAAAGATTAGCACAAATTAGCACAGCTTTAGACGTAAAGCTAGAATACCTAATAACAGGAGTTGTTATAAAAGGAAAAAACTATTTAGACCGAGAGCTATATCAAACAATAATACAATGTACACCTGAAAAACAAAGACTAATTTATAACATTGCCAAAATAGTATCAAATGCAAAATTTGTATAAACTTGAAGGAATTTCTTTACAAAAAGTCGAAAATAGTATAAACTTGACTAAGGTGATAAGAAATGTATTTAAAGAGATTAGAACTGCAAGGCTTCAAATCATTTGCAGACAAAACAATATTAGAATTCAAACCAGGAATTACAGGTGTAATAGGACCAAATGGCTCTGGTAAAAGTAATATATCAGACAGTATAAGGTGGATTCTTCGGAGAGCAAAGCATGAAATCATTAAGAGGAGCAAAATCTTTTGACGTAATATTTGCAGGCACACAAAACAGAAAATCATTAGGATTTGCAGAAGGTTCACTTATATTTGACAATTCAGATGGAGCTTTGCCAATTGAATATACAGAAGTAACAATTACAAGAAAACTATACAGAAATGGAGAAACAGGATATTATATAAACAAAGTTCCATGCCGACTAAAAGACGTATTAGAACTATTTATGGATACAGGAATAGGAAAAGATGGTTATTCTATTATAGGTCAAGGCAAAATTGATGAAATATTAAGCAACAAATCAGAAGACAGAAGGCATATTTTTGAAGAAGCAGCAGGAATTGTAAAATACAGAACAAGAAAAGAAGAAAGCGAAAAAAAGTTAGAACACACAAAACTAAATTTATTACGCATTAATGACATCTTATCAGAAATTGAAACAAATATTGATCCACTAAAAGTACAAGCAGAAAAAGCAAAAAAATATTTAAACTTAAGAGACGAGCTAAAAGATATAGAAATAGGGCTATTTTTACACAATATAGAAAAATATAAAGCTACATTAGAAGAAATTGTAAAAGACGAAGAAATATATAATAATCAATGCAAAGACGAAGAAGAAAAATTAAATCAAGTAAAAAAGCTAAAAGAAGAATTAAAAACACAAATTGATGAACTAACAAAACAAATAGAAGATATGTCAAACCTAGGTTTTGAAAGCAAAAAAGAAATAGAAATGCTAAACTCTGACATAAATGTAGCAACTACAAGAATTGCTAACAACAAAGAAAACAAAGCAAGATTCGAAAAAGAAATAGAAGAAGCAAAACAGAGAACACAAGAACTAAAAGACGAAATAAAACAAAGAGAAGAAAAAAGAACAAACCTAAAACAAAACAAAGAAAAATTTGAAAAAGAATTACAAGCAAAAGAACAAGAATTAGAACAAATCATGCAAAAACTATCAAGTAAAGAACTAGAAATAGAAGGATACAAATCGCAAGTTGAAAAAAACACAGATAAAAAATACGAATTGCAAGGGGAAATACATACACAAGAGATCAACTATGAAAATTATGAAAAAAGGCAAGTGCAAATAAAAAGTGAAATTGCAAATGACGTATCAGAATTAGACTCTACAAGATTGCACAAAGATGAAATATCCAAAGGATTTTATGAAATTGATAGTCATAGAAACAAAATATTAAAATCAATAGAAGAAATAAACAGTAAAAAAGAAGAAGCGGACAGAAAAATAAATGATTATCAAACAAGAATCAACAATAGTCAAAATGAAATGAGAATAAAAGACTCAAAATTAAAATTTTTGATAGAAACAGAAAAAGAAAAAGAAGGATATATAAAAAGTGTAAAATCTCTTTTAAAAGACTGTGAAAACATAAAAGACCTAGGAAAAGGAATGCATGGAGTACTTGCAGGAATAATAGAAGTACCAGAAGAATATCAAACAGCAATAGAAATGTGTTTAGGTGCAAGTTTGCAAAACATTGTTACAGAAACAGAAGAAGATGCAAAAAAACTTGTAGAACATTTAAGAAAAAACAATTTAGGGCGAGCATCTTTCTTACCAATTAGTTCTGTAAAAGGGAAAAAATTAGAAAAGTTTAAATCAAACGAAAAAGGAATTATAGGAATTGCATCAGACTTAATACAATTTCACAAAAAATACGAGCAAATTGTAATCAGTTTACTTGGAAGAACAGTTATAGTAGACAATATGGATACAGCAATAAAGTTGGCAAAACAAAATTCATATTCATTTCGTATTATAACCCTAGATGGAGATGTAATTAATCCATCTGGTGGAATTACAGGTGGGTCTGTTGCTAAAAAAACAGTAAATATTTTAGGAAGAGGAAGAGAAATTGAAAAATTAGAAAAAGAAATAAAAAATCTTAAAACAAAAATTGAAAAATTAGAACAAGAAAAAAAGGACTACGAGGATTCTATACAAGAAACCTTAGAAAATGCAACAAGCCTAGAAAAAGAATTGCAAGAAATAGATATTACATATGCTACAGAAAAGCAAAAAGTAGTTGCAATTGATGAAAATATTAAAAAATTACAAGCCCGTATAAAAAAATTAAAAGAAGAGCAAGAAATATTAGAAAAGCAAAAGGAAGAAGCAACTACGTGTAAAGCAAACTATGAAGAACAAATTAAAAATTTAAATGAAGAAACAGAAAAATTATCTAAAATTATTTCTGAATTTGCAAAAGACAATAAAGACAACCAAAAATATGTTGACGATTTAAATTTAGATATTACAAACTTAAAAATTTCAGTTAGTTCCTTTGATGAAAGTGAAAATTCAATAGAAGAAATGCAAAAAAGAATCGAATTAGAAATTGAAAATTCAAATAAAAGTATAGAAAGCAAAACAAGCCAAATTGAAAAAATTATGCACGACAACTTTGAATTAGAACAATCAATTGAAGAAATTAAAGGAAAAATCGAAAAAATCAAAGAAGATGTAAAAAATAGTGGTAGCAAAATTGAAGAATTAAAACAAACTAGACTTGAAAAAAGCGAAACACTATCAAAACAAGAAGAAGAAATCTCAAGCAAATTTAATATTATTGAAGATTTAAAAACACAAATAATAAAAATAGATGTTAAAAAAACGAAAATAGAAGATGACATTAATGAAATCATAAACAAAATGTGGGAAGAATATGAATTAACACCAAATAATGTAGGAGAATATAAAAAGCCAGAAAATATTGCTTTAACTCAGAAAAGAGTAAATCGCTTAAGGCTAGAAATTAAAGAACTAGGAAGTGTAAACTTAGATTCAATAGAAGAATATAAAAACATGAAGGAACGTTATGACTTTATGTGTGAGCAACGAGTAGACTTAGAAGATACAATGAGCAAATTAAGAAATATTATAAAAGAAATGACGTCAAACATGCAAGAACAGTTTAAAACACAATTTGCAAAGATTAACAAAAATTTTGAAGAAGTATTTGTTGAATTATTTGGTGGAGGAAGTGCAAAACTTTCGCTAGAAGATGAAGAACACATCTTAGAATGTGGAATTAATATAACGGCACAACCACCAGGAAAGAAACTACAGAATATGATGTTGTTGTCAGGTGGAGAAAAAGCACTTACTGCAATTGCATTATTATTTGCTATTTTAAAAATGAATCCATCACCATTTTGCGTTTTAGACGAAATAGAAGCAGCTTTAGATGATGTAAATGTATATCGTTTTGCAGAATATTTAAAGAAATTTTCAAGCAATACTCAGTTTTTAGTAATTACACACAGAAAAGGCACAATGGAAGCGGCAGACACTGTATATGGTGTTACTATGGAAGAAAATGGTATTTCTAAACTACTATCTATGAAACTTGCAAGAGATTAAAATAAAAATAATCAAGGATTGTATTTTAACAAACCTTGATTATTTTTTCATGAAATTTATAATTTCTTCATCTGGAAC
This sequence comes from uncultured Clostridia bacterium, assembly GCA_947625835.1. Classification (GTDB taxonomy): domain Bacteria; phylum Bacillota; class Clostridia; order TANB77; family CAG-508; genus CAG-269. Next base: position 4,220 of record CANQPY010000073.1, read on the forward strand.
ATTTAGAATTTTTACAATTTTTTTGAAGGTAGAAATTCTTGTATTTTCTTCGTTGTGCTCAATTCTTTGCAATTGACGCCAACTTATGCCAATTTCTTCGGCAAGTTCTTCTTGTGATAATTCTTTTGCTAATCGATATTGTTTAATCATATCTAACCTCCAATTTATTTTTGTTTATTATATTACACTATTAGGTTAAAAAGAACGACATTTTTGTCGTATTTTTACATTTATTATATTGACTTTAGTTTTTTTTTAGGATAAAATAAGACTAAATACGACAAAAATGTCATACATAAATTGCAACAAATAAGTAAATACTAAACAAAAGAAGGGAGAATTTTCATATGAAAAAACAAGAAGCCAAAAGAATTTATGCAAGACACAATTTATTATTTAAGCTAAGAAAAAATTTAGCAAACAAAAACGGAACAAGAGGAATAACACTAATTGCGTTAGTTATAACAATAGTACTAAATTGCTCGTACCTCGCAATGGAACGAATGATAGAGAAAGAGCCTAATATCTTGAAAATATAATAAACCTC
>CANQPY010000074.1 GCA_947625835.1 uncultured Clostridia bacterium
AATAATTTAAAAGATAAAAACTTTTCTCCTTTTGAAAAATATCTTACTTATGCTATATATAATAATCTATTTAAATATTCTAACAATATTGAAGTGTTTTATTTTCAATTTTTTGCACATGATACATTAAATATCTCTTCACAAACTATAACACCAAAAATAGTAAGAGAACACTTGAATAGTGGAGTAATTAATATAGATGATAGTGCTGTTTTTCATACACAATATTTATCAAATATTTTATATGTTTCATTAGCCGAAATAGCTTCAAATAAGAATATAAAAATTAAGATTTGTAAAAATTGTAGTAAATATTTTATTCCTATTAAAAATAATGAGAAATATTGTGATATTATCTATTATAAAAATGATATTACTTGCAAAACAAGTGGTGCTTCTAACTCATATACTAGAAAACGAAAGTCTATAGAAGGAATAAAATTATATAGAAATAACTATCAAAGAAGATTAATGCAAGTTAAACGATCTAATGATGAACAAATTAAATTAGCGTTTGAAAGTTGGAAACAACTTGCTAAATCAAAGATTAAAGAATTTAATAATAATGAAATTGGTGAAGATGAATTGATTGAGTGGATGAAGGAAAATAAAAATATATAAATGACAGTTATTTTTGTAAAGCAGAATAAAATAAATAGTTGTATTTATATACTACTATTTATTTTTATTAAAAAAATCTTTCCATTCATAATTTTTTTCCTTTATTCCATCAAGTTGTAAAAAACAAGCTTTTTTTTGTGGATATCCCCATTGATTTTTTCCGTTATTCAATGTTACAAATACATCTTGTCTTGCTCTAGTTATTGCAACATAAAAAACACTCATCTCATCTTCAAAGTACTTATTTAATCTTCCTGTAAATCCATATTTACAAAAATCATATCCTTCGATAGTATTTCCAATATTATAACACTTTTTACATAATGCTTTTGATGAAGGAAAAGAATATGCCATCATTCTTGGTATTATTACATAATCCCATTCTAAACCTTTTGCTGAATGGATTGTAGTAATAATAACCCTATCACTTACAAACTCCATCATTCTTTTTAATCCATTACTAGATAAAATAAAAATTATCTTTTCATATCTTTCCTTTGTTGTTTGCCCTAAAGAATTTAATTGATTAAATAAGATTTTTATTAATTGATATAGCGAATCAAATATATATTCTTTATTAAGTGTAGAGCAACATTCGCCTTTTTTAGTCATTATTTCTTTTATACACTTTTCAGCAATTGATTTATTTACTAATTCTTTTCCATCAGTATATTTATAAAGTACTTCTAATGCAATTTTATGAAATTTTATGTATTCAATATCAGTATCCCCAAATAATGCATTAAAATATTTTATATTTTTGCTATTAAGTACATCTAATAATGAATCTGCCATATAATTTGATCTCACTAAAACTGCAACTTTATTATCCGTTGAATTTATAATATATTCAATACCATCAACAATGAAGTTATTTTCTTCTTGTTCATTAATTAATCTTTTTACATTTATATTAGCCGTCAGACCATTATTAGTATAATTAATATTATATTCTCTTAAAAGCCTATCTAATTCTCTCATTTCTTGGTTATTTTTGAATCTATAATTAGTAATAAATTCAATTCTTTTCATTTCGTATCTTTTTTCTAATTTACTTAATATATTAGGCAATGCTCCTAAAAATCCATATATTTTTTGAACATCATCCCCCATAATAATTAGCTTATTTTCTTCTCCTATAAGTTGACTTATTAGTAGGTAAGCAAGATAATTTGTATCTTGGAATTCATCTATTATAATCATTTTATAATATTTTCTAAAAAAATTTCGTATACTTTCTATAGACAATAATTTATAACTTGCTATCAATATTGCATTATATGAAATTATATGTTCTTTAAATAATACCTCACTAAATATTTTATAATATTCATATAAACTTTGTTCAATATTATCTAAATCTAAATTGTTTATTTTATCATTTAAATTATTTATTATTGATAATTGATGAGATGTTAATAACTTATTCAGTATTGGGCTTGTATCATCTATAATTGTATATTCTGATAAATTAATTAATTCACTACTTAAAGCGAAACCATATTTATACAATAACCTCATTGCAAAGTTATGATAATTAGAAATATCAACTTGATTTGAGAAAAAATTTGGATTATCTACTAATTCTGGTAACATTTCATTCAAAGAATCCTTTATTTTGGTAGCTGCATTTATACTAAATGACATTGCTAATATTTTCTTATGATCAGGTTTTATATCTTTAGTTAATTCCCATGCAATTTTACTTATCATTGCTGTAGTTTTTCCACAACCAGCAGGAGCTGTCACAACAATTCTCTTTTCATCAGAAAAAATAAATTCTAAATGTTCTTTATCACTCTTATGTTTTTCTGTAATTTTATCTAATATTTCCAATTATACTACCTCTTCCTTTACTTTTTGAATAACATTTATAAATGATTCTGGTATTTTTGTAACATGTTTTGCAAGTATAGATGCATTATGTACATTTTTTTGTTTCTTCATATGCTTTAATTCTTCATCCCTAATTTCATCCATTATTTCTTCTTGTACTTCTTGAGATATTACATATTCAGAATAATTTTTTTCAAATGAACTTGCATCAATTTGAATTCCTTTTTCTTTAAGTATTCCTATCATTGCTTTGATTTTGCCAATTTCATATTTATAATTCATAAAATCGGTCAAAGAAAACTCATCATATACATCTTCCTCGAAATCATTTTTATTTGTAAAATATACTTCATCCATATCCTTATAATTTTCATATTTATCTCTATCTATTATTGCTATAGCCTTAATTCCAAATTTGTGATATATCTGCATACAATTTTTTATGCTATCTGCACCATCTAATTTTATTACTCCTATCCCATTAAAATCTAAATCCAACTCCATTCTGTTTGCAAATTCTGGTACTGCTCCAAATTCCGTATCTCCTTCAACTAGTATAATACATTTACTAAACATAGCTTCCTTTAGATATAAATAATTATGAAGCAAATGTTTATAACTTTTTTCTTCTAATTCTATATTAAAACCTGAAATCACATTTAGTTTAGTTGATGTTTTATATACTCTTATAAATTGGCTATAATCATCAAGTAATATATTAGGTGAATGAGTAGCAATAAATATTTGTCCTATAATACCATCTATTTCAAATAATTCCTTTAATAAGTTTAAAAATTCTTTATTTTTATTTTGAATTATATTGTTTATTTCTTTTATTAAAGACCTTTGGCGATATGGGTGTTGATGAATTTCTGGTTCATCTAATATTAAGAATATCGGAAATAATTTTTTTCCTTCATTATCTGTCACTAATCTATCTAAGAAGTCTTCTTTTTTTCTGGTTCTTTTAACATTATATATGCATTCCATTATTTGTAATATTATATTAAATGCATATTGTATTCCTTCTCCAAGGTTATTAATATTTCTTCCGTTTTGATCTCCTAATTCTAACATTCTACTCACTATTTTATTTGAATCACTATTTATATAAGCATTTATTTCATCTCCTGACATTAAATTTAGATTATCTATTTGCCTATTTAAACTTTTTAGAATAATATCTAATTTTTCTTTTTTTAGTATATCCTCTTCTTTAATTTCATTTTCCGCCAAACTATATTCTATTAGAAAATTTAATACTTTTCCTGAGCCTTGATTTTTCCTAAAGTCCACCTCTTTACTAGGCATTCTTTGAGCATAATAATACAATATATTTAACCTTCGTATTGAAGATATAGTAATAGGTGTTAAAATAGGTGTATAATGATAATATTCAATCCTTTCATCAATACTATTCTGTACTATTTTTAAAGTTATTTTATTTTCGTCTTCAATATCAAAATTATTTTCAAAAAAACCAAGTTCATAATTCGAATAAATTAAATCTAATTCAATCTCTATTGGTTTCGTTACATCATAAAAATCTTTTTCTTCAAACTTGCCTTGTGAAAATATTATATTTATTAATTCTAATATATTTGTCTTTCCTATATTATTCTCTCCTATTAGAAAATTGATATTAGGATCAAACTTTATTGTATTTCCAGTTAAATTACGGTAATTATCTATTTTTTTTATTTCATTTATATACATTTTATTCCTCCAATTTTAAAAGATTATATCAAATTTTCTTTTAATTCTCAATACTTTGACAAAACAATACATTTATTCACAAAATTCGACAAATCAAAATAATATTACATTTCATCTAGTATTTTTATGTTTCATATATATCCTTTTATGAATTTTAGTGTAATCTTTGTAACAGGCATAAAATAGCCAAAAAGGCTGGTAATTTTTCTAGAAATGATATATAATATCATAAAATAAATACTCTCTCCCACCTATAGGCATACTTGAAAGGAGGTGAAATAAGTAATGGCTGGGAGTATAGAAAAAAGAGGAAAAAATAGTTATAGGCTAATCTGT
>CANQPY010000075.1 GCA_947625835.1 uncultured Clostridia bacterium
TAGAGGTTTATTATATTTTCAAGATATTAGGCTCTTTCTCTATCATTCGTTCCATTGCGAGGTACGAGCAATTTAGTGCGATTGTTATTACAAGTGCTATTAGTGTAATACCCTCATTAGTTTTTTGTTTTGTTTTTACATTTAATTTTTCCATTTTTCTTATATTCCTCCTTTGTTTTGATATCTGCTTTTTATTATTTACATTATTTTCATTTTTATAAATAATATTCTTATTAGGAATATTTATTTATAAAAAATGGCTGATAGCATATATTAAAATTGTACTATAAGTATTTTTTATTTTCAACACTTTTTATAAATTATTTTATTTTTTTATAAAAAGTACACACTATTAAAACCCCATTTTAAAAATGAGGTTTTTTTATATTCTAGGAAAGTCTGAATTAGAAAATGATAGACTTTCCGTAGAAAATCTTTATTCCGTTTTTTTACTATTAATTTACACAATATACTCAATTTTATTATTAGGAAAATACTTATTCATTTGCTCTCTTAAAAAGATTTCCGCTTCGCTTCGTACTTGGTTTTTGTACCAGTATTTACCCCTTCCTCTACCTGTCATAATATCTTTATTATACAAATTTATACTATTTGGAAATGCTTCTTCGTTTATTTTTGTATGGACATAACTATAAGTCATAAAAATAATCTCAAAAAAAGCATCTTTTTTCACTTTTTCTGATAGTTCTTGACTAAGTCTTTGTATTAATTCTTGGTACAACTCTTTCCAATTAGCTACTAAAATAACTGGTGCAATTAAAATTCCAATATTATATCCCGCTTCTTTTAATTTATTTATTGCTTCAATTCTTCCTGTTAGTCTTGATGTTCCAAATTCCACTTTATTTATAATTTCTTCTGGATTTACACTCATTCGAATAGTTACTTTTCCTTTATGATCTAATGGCAAAATTGGATCTACCATGTCAAATTTAGTTGGAAAAGTTAATTTCCCTTTTTCTGTATTTTTAAAGTTTTCAATAGTCCATACTAAATTATTTGTAATAGTATTTTCCAAAATTAAATCACTATTACTTCCAATTTCAAAAGTTAATTCTTTTTCTGATTTTTCTGCAGTTTTAATTATTTTATCTAGCATTTGTTCTCTGTTTACAAATAACCTTAAATATGCACATTTGTTATAATTACATACTAAATAGCAATACATACAAGCAGCTGTACAGCCTGATGAAGTATATGGCACTAAATAATCTGATGTTTTATGATTTTCCACAAATTTATGTGTTTTTCTTATTCCTATAATTAAATTTCTTTTCATATTAGCAAATTCTGAATTTGGATTTTTTCTCATTTCTTCTATGTTGTTGTGATTTTCAATTTCTACTTTTGGTATGTCTTTATATTTTTCCATTAGTTCTTTGCCTAATGGATAGTTTATAATATCTTTTTCAAAATAAATAGCTTTTGGTTTAAACATTTTCCTTCCTCCTTGTTTTCGGATTTATTTTAACCAAAAGCTTATCTTGATATTCTTTTATTTAATTATTGTTTTTGCAATTTTTTCAATAGTTTCTAATTTATAATCATTTTCAAAAATATAATCAAATTGATATTTTTTGTAATCAATTGCATTAGAGTCCCTTTTTAAAAAATATTCTTCTGATATTTTGTCCCTTTCAATTACTTTTTCTTTTCTTTCATTATCTTTTGCTGTCATCAATATTTTTATATTTGTATTATTCCAATATTTGCTAATAGGAAGTAATGCCCATTCTAAAATAATTGTTGGTTTTTCTTCTTTTTGTAATATTTCATCTAAAATATTTTGCATATATCCCCAAGTAATGTCTGTTAAAATATTCATTTTTTCTTTATTTGCAAAAACTATATTTCCTAGTTTTTTTCTATCGATTTTTCCATCTTTTTCTAGTATTTGCATTCCAAAAGTTTCGCATAATTTCTTTACTATTTCACAATTTTGCGTTGCTTCATGACCTATTTTATCTACATTTGCAACATTGCAATTTAGTTTTTTAGATAAAAGTTTCGCAAGTGTTGATTTACCAGTTCCTGATTTGCCAGTAATTCCTATTATTTTCATAAAGAAACTCCTTTGTTTATTTATTTTCTTTTATATACAACATAGTCAAAATCTAAGGGATTTTCTTCGTTTTTTATTCCTTTTTCTCTACTTACTTCTTCCCACATTTCTGGATTGATTTTTGGAAAAAATGCATCTCCTTCAAATTCTTGGTTTATTTCTGTTACATACATTTTTGTTACATATGGCATTAATAAATTATAAATCATTGCGCCACCAATTACAAAATTTTCTTCTTTGTTTTCAATATATTCTTGTATTTCAAGCATTGAATGAACCACTTGAACATTTTCATCATCTATTTTTAATTCAGGATTTTGACTGAATATTATATGTTTTCTGTTTGGTAATACCCTTCCTAATGATTCAAATGTTTTTCTACCCATAATTATTGTGTGACCTGTTGTTAACTCTTTAAATCGCTTTAAATCTTCAGGTAATTTCCAAATTAATTTATTTTCTTTTCCTATTATATTATTTTTTGCTTTTGCTACTATTATACTTAACATTACTTTTTCTCCTTTTTTATTTTACTATTCTGCTACTGGAATTTTTCCTAATTTTATTTCTTTATTATAATCATATCCTTCTATTTCGAAATCTTCTACTTTGAATTCATAAAAGTTTTTAGTTGGATTTTTAATTATTAATTTTGGACAAACGTTCATACTTTCTGCTTCTATTAATTTTTTTACTAATGGAATGTGTCTATCGTAAATATGACAATCTCCTATATTATGTGTTAATGTTCCTACTTCTAGTCCTGCTACTTGTGCAAACATACATTGAAGTGCTGCATATTGCATTGTATTCCATCCATTTGCTGCTAGCATATCTTGTGAACGTTGATTTAAAATTAAATGTAGTTTTCCTTCTTTTACTAGCCATTGTGTGCCATATACGCATGGCTCTAATGCCATGTCTTTTAATTCTGCATGATTAAAAATGTTTGTCATTATACGACGACTAGATGGATCATTTTTTAGTAAATATAATACATAATCTACTTGATCCATTTCTTTTATTCCTTGTTTTGTTTTAAATTGATATTTTTTCCCCATTTGATATCCATATGCTTTTCCTATTGTTCCTTGCTCATCTGCCCATTGATCCCAAATATGAGAGTTTAAGTCGCTTATTTTATTTGATTTTTTTTGCCATATCCACAATATTTCATCAATTGCTCTTTTTATTGTATTTGTATTGTTTCTTAATGTAATCATTGGAAATTCTTTTCCTACATCATATTTATTTGTTACTCCTACAATCGATATATAGTTTGCCTCAGTTCCATCTTCCCACCTTGTACGTACATTGGTGCCTTCAGATGAATATCCATTTTCTATTATTTCTTTACATGTTTCTATAAAATTTTTATCTGCTTGTGTCATTATTTTTTCCTCCTTTTATTATTAAACTTTCCAAAGTATATCATATTGCATTTAAAATTTCTACTTTTTTTCTATTGTAATTTCTTTTCCTTTTAATTATATGATTTTTGTATTGCTAATTTTTGGTCTTTGTTTTTTAATAAAATTTTTTTCTTAGTAAATTTATCTTTATTTCTTTTTACTATTTCAATTCCTTCTTCACTTTTTTGAGTACTTGTTTTACTAATTTCTTCTTGGTTTAAATTTTTTATAATAATATAATCCATTTCAGAGTAATCTTCTAAATATTCAATTATTTCAACTTCAAATCCATCTTGTACTTTTTCTATTTTATTTAACAAGAAAAAGCTTCCTTGGTTGTCCATCTCAGATGGAATATCTTGATAATAATTTTCTTCTGCATTATAGGTCAAATAATCAGTTCCTTCTTTTGGAAATTCAAGTTTAAAGTCTTCTCCAAATAGTTCTTTTGCTTTTTCTTGTAGCATTTCATATGTTATTTTATCATCTTCTAAATTTTTCTTTACTACTTCCCAAATCCACTTTTCTTTAGCTTTATTTATGCTTTCAAAATAAGGAATTGACTCTCCTACTATTTCTTTTTCTATATATATTTGATTTATATAATTTTCTATTTTCTCTACTTCTTCTATTCCTACTTGATTTTTCTTTGCAATTATATTTTTTGATATTAGCATTCCTATAAATAATAAAACTAAAACAAAAATTATAATTATAAATTTTTTCATACACATCACTCCTTTGTTTTAGTTTTATTTCGTTTTTTATTTTATCACATATTATTTTTTACTTGCAATAATTTTTTATATTTATTTTTAATTACCATTGCATTACAACTTTAAATAAATCTCGGATCTTAAACACTTTTTAACATAAGAAATCATTATAAGCATTAAAAATGCTTAATTTTTTTGTCAAATTTTTC
>CANQPY010000076.1 GCA_947625835.1 uncultured Clostridia bacterium
CAACAAACTCTCCAAGCCGTTATTGTTCAATGCATTGGAGAGTTTTTCTCTTTCAAAAGTGTTTAAGTTAAGATTGTCAATAGTATAGGACTTAAAAATAGAGTAACCAATGAATATTAATATAGCCCAATATACTAAAAGAAGAAATAAAAAATATGCGAAAAGCATAAAATAATTTACAAAAAGTATTGAAAATTGCAGATGCTTAAAGTATAATTTCAATATACGTTGTTTGCTATTTTTATAAATAGAGTGAACCTTGAAAATTTAATATCCTTATAAATAAAAAATAAAAACAAGCAGCATACTATTTATGAAAATGGAAATAATGTAAATAATAAAAAACAAATATCAAAACTAAGGAGGAGGAATGTAATAAAAATGAAAAAATTAAATGTAAAAACAAAACAAAAAACTAATAAGGGTATTACATTAATAGCACTTGTAATAACAATCATAATTTTGCTAATACTTGCAGCAGTAAGTATTGCAACATTAACGGGAGATAATGGAATATTAACAAAGGCCAATAATGCAAAAACAACAAATGATAAAGCACAAGCAGAAGAAGAAATGAAATTAGTAGTAGCAGATTGGCAGTTGGAGAAAAAGGCAAATAGTAGTGCAGACTTAGTAGATTTTCTAAATGAAAAATTAGAAAATGGAGAATTAGATGGTGTAACAGACAATGGAAATGGAAGCTATACAATACAAAGAAATGGATACGAAGCAACAATAAGCGACGAAGATGGATTAGGAGATATAGCAAAAGTAGTACCACCAAAAGAAATTACATTTAAAAATGTTAATCCAGAAGAAACAAATCCGGTAGGAAGTATGCCAACAGGAGCAACAGTAGTTGAAGAAAATGGTGAAGAATTAAATGATGTAGATAAAGGAATTGTAATAAGAGATACTAATAATAATGAGTGGGTATGGATAGAAGTACCAAAATCACAAATGCCATCAAATTTAAAATTTACAAATGAAATAGGATATTCTGAAGAAGATAGAACAAAGTGTGATACCATAACAGAATCGCTAAAAACATATGCAGTCCCATATACAGAAGGAAAAATAGGACAAAATTGTATTTGGAAAGACGAATGGTATGCAGATAGAAGTAAAAATGACATAGTAACAGAAATTACTGCGAATTCTGACGAACAAGAATTAGATACTGGGTGTGGATTAACACTAAGTGAATATAAAGAGACATATCAAAAAATGATAAAAAGTGTATATAAAAACGGAGGATTTTGGATAGGAAGATATGAAGCAGGAATAGAAGGATCAACTAAATCAGCAAAAGAAAATCCAGAAGTTTTAACATTAGGAAGAACAACATCAAATTGTCCACGAATTAATATTGACACTTCTCCAAAAGCAATAAGCCAAAGAGATGCAATGCCATATAATTATGTATATTGCAGTGAAGCACAAAAATTAGCAAGCAAAATGGCATCAGATAGTAGTAAAACAAGTAGCTTATTATTTGGAATCCAATGGGATTTAGTATGTAAATTTATAGAAGAAAAAGAAGTAAAAAAGCAAGGAGACAGCCAAAAAGCAACTATAATAGCAAGCATTAATTCAAATAGTGAAACTTGGGGAAATTATAATGATATAAGTTTACCAATAACAAGTCAAAATGCAAAAGGATATTCTACTAACAATAAAGTATGGAGTCAAATATCAGAAAATAAGTTATCATATGATAATAATAGTGATAATATCTTACTTTCAGTAGGAGCATCAAATAATACAGAAAAGTTAAATATCTATGATTTTGCAGGAAACGAGTTTGAGTGGACTTTAGAACATGCAGCTACGAGTACTAACTATCCTTGTAGCAGTAGGGGAGGATGTTTCTATCATAAAAGCTCTAAAATCCCAGCTTCTAACCGTGACGGAAACGAATCGACCAGTGCCGGCGATGGTCGTTCGTTTCGCCCAGCTTTGTACTGAAATTGTTTAAAAAGTCAAGTTATGTAAATAAAAAAGACTAAAAAAATCACTCAAAATACTAGTAAAAAAATAGATGATAATATGGCAATAGAATAGCCAAAATTATCATCTAATTTTTTTTACCCTTTATTGTTGTTTATCTTGTTTTTTGTCTCCGAGTTGATTGATTTCCTGTTGTATTAGTTGTATTTGTTGTATTGTTTATTGTTGGCTTTGCATTTGATTCATTTGATGTTTTGTCGTCTTCTTTGTTATTATTTGTTTGTTCTGTTGGTGTTGTATTTGGATCTTTTGGTGTACTTGTATTTGTTGTTGGATTTGTTTGCGCATTATTAGTAGCTGCACCTTTTCCCTTTGCAACAATTTTTGTCATAGAATCATATGTGTCTTTTGAAAGTAATGTTGTAGATATTACTTTACCATTTAACATTTTAGTAATATAAGTTTCTGTTTTTAATCCATTAACACCTTGTTGTTTAACTTTTTCTGTTCCTGCTGGCAAACTTGCATCTTCTTCGTATTTAGTAGAAAAAGGTATTGATGCAACTGTTTTTGTGCTAAAGCTAAATGTATATTCATTTTCTTCTTTAATTCCATAAACAGATACTGTTGCAATTCCATTTTGTGCACTTGCAACCAATCTAATTGGATATTGTCTTGTATTTTTAAATTTAAAATCGATTACTCCATATGCTACTGTTGCATCTCTTCCCGCTGGTAAATAGCTAGTTACAAATTGATGATTTTTTCTTTCTACAATTTCTAAATTTGCCATCAATACTGCATTATATAGTGTAGAAGATATTTGGCAAATTCCTCCGCCTATTCCATCTACTACTTGACCTCCTGAATATACTTTTCCAGTTCTATAACCTGCTGCTATAGTTCTAGGTCCTAATGTTTGATTATAAGATAATGTTTCTCCAGGTAAAATTACTTTTCCGTTTAATTTTTCACAAGCAATTCTTAAATTTGTTGACCTATCAGTATTTCCTGCGTCATATCTTGTCGTAAATGTTGATAGTTGTTGTGAAAATGCTTCTGCTCCAATTTGATTTAATGTTATTTTTGGTTTTGTTATAATTAATGGTATAACATATTCTTCTTTTTCTTCTTTAAGTATCTCTTTTGCTGATTCTACATCAAAGTCTATACCTTCCACTTCTGGATAAATTGCAAATGGCTCTTTTTCATAATATGCATCTTTTGCTTCTGTGTAAACTTCTTCGTGTATTTTGTCTATATCTATTGGTTCTGGTTCTTTTTGTTTTACTGGTATATCAATGTCATCATCTTTACTATTTATATTGTTTAACCTTGCTTTTACTTTTTCTAGTAATTCTTCTGAATCAATTACAATTCCTGCTGTTCCTTTTGTAATAATTAGTTCATTGTCTTCTATTGCATGGCTAGATTCAATAATAATTCCTGGTAATTTAACTCCTATATCCTCTATTGTTTGTTTTGCTACTTCTTCATTTAGTGTCATTTCTACTTCAAAATTTTTCTTTCCTATTAAAGTAAATAAAATTTCATAATTGTTTATAAATATATTATCTCTTTTTCCTATTTTATAAGCTTCTTCTATTACTTTATCAATGTCATAATTTACTTCCAATAGTGTTGGATTTAAAGTATTGGTGTAATCTTGATATTTTACGCTAATTTCTTGTGCTTTTTTTTCTTCATAAATAGTATTTATTTTTGCTTTTGCTTCATCTTTTGACAAGCCTGAAACATCAATTCCTGATATAGAAATTCCACTAAGCATGTTTTCGTTGTTCATATTGACAAATGCAAATATGGTAGAAAAAAATGCAATTACTACAATTATAACTGCTACAATAGTTATTGGTACTAAAATTCTCTTTTTTCTATATTCCATCATTTTATCTACTGCATTTTTAACTTCTTTAGGATTTTCTTCTATTTTTTTAAATTGTCCTTGTACTAGTTCTTCTTCATCTTGCTCTTTTTGCTTTTTTTCTTTTTTAGGTTTTTTGTTTTCTGTTGTTTTGTTTAAATCTTCTTTTAATCCTTTCATTTTTATTTCCCCTCACAATTATTCTAATATTATCTTATCACAACCTAATTCTTTTTACAACAAATTCTTGATAAAATATATACTAAATCATATGTTTTTAATTTTTTTATATGCCTTTTTTGACAAAATTTCCTATTTTTTTGTTACTAGTTAATGGTTTTAAAACTAAAATAAGCAAAAAACTAATTGACTGCAACAGTTTTGTAATGAAAAC
>CANQPY010000077.1 GCA_947625835.1 uncultured Clostridia bacterium
GAGACCGCGTCGTTCGCACGATCCTGCGCCGGAAAAGACCGCGCCGTCGTTGCCGCTCAGAATTCGTCGCCCAACACCTATAATACAGAAGTATCAGTATGAGCGAAGATCCACTATGCTGTATCAAATACTTGCTTTGAAAATATGTGGTATTAGAGTTCCACAATATAATCTTCATGAGTTGAAAAAGTTCAGAAAATTTACAGACTTTAGAACATGTTTGAGGATTTTTTGGGGAACGTTGAAGAGAGTATATAAAGGGAGGTATTCTTGATGGCTAATGTATCTTCAGAAAGCAGACGGTTTAAGTATGAGGTAATAGAGGGTAAGGACTGGGCTTTAATAGTATTATTTTTTTTACAACTTGGGATGCAAACAAATAAGGTATATGACAAACCGATATCTTTTATTTTGACGATCGCCATTACATTGGGTTTATTGTTCAAACATAAGTTTCGATTGTATATATCTAGAGTTATAGGAAAAAGTATTATATGGTACACAATATTAGTGATGTTTTGTACGTTTTCCTTTTTATGGGCAACGGATATCAATCGTATTTATATTAATTCGCTTATCAGTGATGTATATATTCCGCTGATTCTGACGTTGATCTGCATAAACATATATATAATGGAAGTGGAATACCCATCGCTTCGTATTTTGAAATGTCTTGTTATTGCTGAAGCTTTAACGGCAATAAGAGCTTTAATTAATTCACCAATTATAAAGATTATTACAACATTTGATACACGTTTATATGCCAATGGATTAGGAGTTAATTATAATCATTATACTACTCAATTTGCACTAATATTTATTATATGTATGTTTATAAGTGAAAATTTTGATAAGAAGTACAGGTGGATATCATTATTTTTAGTTTTTAATATTTTTATTTCCGGGAGTCGTAAAGCAATCATTGTATCAGCTATAGGATCCGCTTTAATTATAATTTTTAAAGGAAATTTTAGGAATGTTTTAACTAAGTTAAAAAGAGTATGCTTTATTGTAATAATAGCAATGTGTATCCTTGTTGTGATAGTACGGGTTCCATTTTTATATAATATGTTGGGTAAAAATCTCATACTTGCAGTAAAATCTATAGGTCAGAGTGCAGAAGAGATTGCACTTAATGAAGTTATAGACCATTCGGCACACGGAAGAGCAGTATTGCGTGAAAATGCTTTTGAACAATTTTTGCTACATCCTTTTATAGGCTTGGGTTATTATTGCTTTCAGTTTCACAATACATACGGCTTATATGCACATAATAATTACCTTGAATTATTGGCTGATCTTGGAATCATTGGCTTTATATTATACTACTATTACTATGCATCGTGCTTTGTCTATGCTATCAAAAATAGAAATAAGCATAAAATAAATAAATTCACAGTATTATTCTTAACTTTTTTGGCATGTCAAATCATCATTGAATATAGTCACATAACTTTTTTTAGGACCTATGCACTAATACCATTGTTTGTGGTTACTATTTCAATGTTTTATGAATCAAGAGGGAGGGAAGGAATTGTACAACTCAAATGAAATTGCAATTGAGGAATATGCCAAGAGCATGAATGCAATAAAGAACTTGAACATGGAAATCAGAGAATTGAAGAAACGCAGTTCATATTCTTATGGTAGACTATATGATGATATCAAGGGAAAAGGAGTCTTGTTTCTGATAAAAAAATTTTTCAATAAAATGTCAATTAATTATAGAAAGAGAGAAAAGTTCCTTTCCTCGTTTAAAGATCTACCTACTGCATTCAATAACCGCAATGATTGTTGCTATTGTATAGAAGATAGAATTGCTGTTTATACATGCATAATTGGGGAGTATGATCAATTACATGAACCGTTGATTCAACCCAATAATATTGATTATTATGTAATCACTGATTCTGATATTTCGCCAACTTCGTGCTGGATAAAAATAGATCCCCATTCCTTTACTGGTATCGACAAGTATGATGGATATTTAAAAAATAGATTTTTTAAGATGTTTCCGAATATTGTATTTCCAAATTATAAATATTCTATCTACGTTGATGGTAATTTTAAAATTTGTTCGGATTTTACTGAGCATGTAAACAGACTTTCAGAATATGGAATGGCCTTTTTTCGGCATTCAAAGAGATTAAGTGTTAAACAAGAAGCTGAAGTATGTAAAATCCTCAGAAAGGAGAAGGCAGAAAATATAGATAAATATATGGAAAGGTTAATTGCTGATGACTTCCCAGATAATTACGGCTTATTAGCTTGCAACATAATTGTACGCGAGCATAACAAAAAAATATGTATTGATGTCATGAATCAGTGGTGGATTGAATTTAGAGATTATGTAAAGAGAGATCAGCTCTCTTTACCCTATGTGTTATATAAAAACAAGATTACCGTGAATGAGGTCGCAACTTTAGGTGGAGATGTGCATAAGGACTTTTCCTTTGAGATAATGAAGCACAGATGAAATAGAAATTTATAGCAATTGATGGGGTGTGTTTATGCGAAGTAAGAAAGCGATAATTAATTCAATTGCAGGAATAGGATATGAAATTATAGCAATAATATGCGGTTTGATTCTTCCGCGTTTAATTCTGCTCTTTTTTGGATCGAAATACAATGGTATCACTTCATCTATATCACAGTTTTTATCCTGTGTTGCTTTGATGAAAGCTGGAATTGGTGGAGTAAGCAGGGCGGCATTATATAAGGCTTTGGCAAATAAAGATGAGAAAAAATTGAGCCAGATAGTTAGAGCAACACAATTGTTTATGAATAAAGTTGCATTCGCCTTTACAATATTCGTTGTTATATTTTCTGTTCTTTATTCCACATTTCTTTCTTCGGAGTTTAGCCATATATTTACAGTTACATTGATCATAATAATTAGTATAAGCACTTTTGGCGAATATTACTTTGGTTTTACTTATGAAGTGCTATTAAGCGCAGATCAAAAACAATATGTTTTTTCAATCATACGTATTATTACAACAATTCTCAACACTTTAGTTGCTTCGATACTTATCTACTTAGGATTCGGGATTTTGACTGTTAAATTAGGTAGCACACTTGTTTTTTTACTGAATCCATTATTAATTAGAGCATACGCAAAAAGAAATTATAATATTGATAATAGTGTCGATCCAGACATGGGGTTGCTCGAACAGCGATGGGATGCGGTAGGACATGAAGTAGCAAATTTCGTTAATACAAATACAGATATAATCATACTTACAATTTTCTCAAACGTTCTATTTGTTTCTGTCTATACTGTATATAATACAGTTATTATGGGTATTAAGAAAGTGATTAAAACTTTCATAAATGGTTTTAGTGCTGCATTCGGTGAGATGTATGCAAAAAATGAAATAGATTTAATGGAAGAAAATTTTAAAATATACGAATTAATTGTTTTTACATTAGCTTCAGTAATATTCCCTACAACAACTGTCATGTTTGTGCCATATGCTAAACTGTACACATCAGGAGTTACAGATATTGAATATGCACAGCCCTTGTTTTCATATATTATTACTATTGCATGCGCTTTTGGCTGTATTAGGACTCCATATCAGGATGTTGTGTCTGTTGCTGGACATTTTAAGCAAACCCGTAACGGATCATTTATGGAAGCAATTATTAATATTTGCATATCAATAATTGGTGTAATGAAGTTTGGATTGATTGGAGTAGCAATTGGAACATTGGTTGCAAACGTATTTAGAACGGTACAATATGTGATTTATATGTCAAAGAATATTTTAATAAGATCTACTTATTTATTTATAAAACATACAAGTATATTTTTGTCAATAATGATTGCGGTTAATCTAATTATGAATAATTATTTAAATTTAAAATGCGAAACGGTAAGTGAATGGGTTTTTTCAGCAAGTATTGCATGTCTGCTTTCTATTTTACTAACTGGGCTGACTAATTATATATTTTATAGGAATGACACAAAAAAACTAATTATAAAGTTTTTAAATGTGCTGAACAGAAAGAATACTTGACATGGAGGGCGTAATGAATGTACAATTTTTTAGCAAGCAAGCAAGCAAGCAAGCAAGCAAGCAAGCAAGCAAGCAAGCAAGCAAGCAAGCAAGCAAGCAAGCAAGCAAGCAA
>CANQPY010000078.1 GCA_947625835.1 uncultured Clostridia bacterium
TGGATGAAGGATAATACATTGTTATCTATATTTTAGATACTAAGGAGAAATTTTTGTAATGGAACTAAAAGAATTTTATGATTATATGGAACAGCAAAAACATAGAATTAATGCGGTTTTTATTTTTGTATATAATGATGAGGAAACATATGACAACGACCCTCATTTAGAGGAATGCTTTGATAATGTAGAAGTACATGAGATTTTAGATTCTGTCTCTGATTTATTTGAAGAAATATTAAGTTTTGGATCAGAAAAGGATTTTATCAGTTGGGTATGTAGTAAGCGGAACTTTACAAAGAAAATATATGTATACACGATGGCCCAAAACATCGAGGGGTATAGCCGAAGGACACTAATACCTGCTATATGTGAGTATTTTAATTTTATAAATATTAATGCATCTGCATATATGTCTGCATTAGGATGCAACAAAGAAGCCATGTATAAACTTCTTGATGCTAATCATTTTTCAAAACTATTAGCTCCTACAATCTTTTTTGATAATTTATCTAAAGTTAATTATAATGATATAACTAGTATTTTAGGAGAACATATCATTATAAAACCCATTAATGAATCTTGTTGTATTGATGTATTTGTTTTAAACAATTACTCATATAATGAATTAATTCAAAAAGTAAGTTATTTATTAAGTAAATATAAAAAAATTATGCTTCAAAAATTTATTCCTGGAAAAGAAATTGGCATTACAGTTTTTTTTCATAAAAAAAACCATATTGCATTGGAACCCATAGAAATTGTTTTTTCAAATGGAAAACAATATTTAACTCATGATGATAGTTTCTATGGTAATTATCAATTACAAAGTTATACTGTGCCTGATTTAATATTAATGCAATGTGAAGCTATGAGTAAAACACTAGGTTTTGATTGTGTTACTCGTTATGATTTTCGAATAGATCATAATCATCAATACTATATGTTTGATCTAAGTCCAAATCCTACAATAAACGGATTTACAAGCTGTAATTTTGCCGCCAGAGCCTCTTTAAATTGTGATCACAGAGGAATACTCCGATTAATGGTATACGAAAAACTGTATTTATTCGAACCATCTTTCAATAGAACTAAATAAAAATAAATCCTTATAAATTTCGGACATTGAATTACTGTATGCAGATTTTTCTAATAAAGACTGTTGGTATAAGTCTTTTTTCATTAAACTAAATTTTGTCAGAAAGAAAGTTGTGTCTTCTTTTAATAATTTAGGAATTTCTACCATATCATATATTTTATTAAAATTTAATTTATCTTTTTGTTGATAATAATAGGATAACAAATTATGCACGGCAAAAAATTTATTGTAGGGATTGCCTATCTCAATTATTTTCATGAGTCTTTCTGTTTCTTGTTCTCGAAAATTTCCATAAATTAAACAAGCAGCATATAAGTTGTTTTCAATAACCAGTTGATCATTCAAGCTCATCTTCTTTTCTAACAATTCTTGCATTTTTGATTTGAATTTGTGGAAAGAAAGGGATTGATTATTTAATTGTGAAACATATAAATTATTTAAATATGCACAGTAAGTATCAAGATTAATATTTAATAAAAAGTTTTCATCAAATCTTTTTAATATTTTTTCTGCCTCATTATACTGTTTGTATTCCAGTAAAATAGCGCTATAGTTAATCCTTGCAAGTTCTTTAATGACAGTACTTTTTTCGGAATTTATATATAAATCAAATAAAATACTTTTTGCATTTTCATTTCCCAAACTAAAAGCCAGTAAATCTATTCTATCTAATTCCCTAAGATTATAATCATTAATAAATTTTGTTAAATTAATATTGTTTCGCATTTTATTAATCTTATTTAAAAATAACCTGGAAGATTTCATATCAGTATCTTCATCTTCTAAAGAAAATGCAATATATTGACCCATAAAATAAAGTTTCCAATATAGTTGGTATGTGTTTGCTTCATCTTCTTTTATTTTAAGTATATTTGATTTTAATTGGGCAAGAATATCAGCGAAATTAAATTTAGAAAAAACTTTATAATTTTCTTTCAATACTTGAAGTAAAATACAATATGCGGCACAGCTTGCAATATTATTTAAACTGGACGCTTTTAATAAACATATAATCTCCGTTACGATATTTGTGTTAAAAGATCCTATTTCTCTTCTTTTAAATTCTTCGTAAATAGAAATAATTTTGCATGCTAAAGAATCATTAGAAGAAAAACACATTAATTCTTGATGATTAGATAACCCCCTCATTTCATTATTATAATAATAAGCAATTACAATCAAAGATAAATGATTTGAGTAATTAGTAATGGAATTGTCTATTTGAATTAGTTTGAGTAAAGGTATATATGAGAACGGATGATTGGTAACAAAATAATTATATATCTCCTCAGGATTTGGATATAAATCGTATGTATATTTTTTATTAAAGAATTTTTTAAATATATCTTTGTCAAAATAATATTTAGGTAAGTTTAAATTCTGCAGTTCACAAATAAATGAAATATCTTTTGCAATTGTAAGGTTATCCGATTTTAATTCATCATTGTTATATTTACTAATATCTAATTTTGAGAAAGAGTACTCAAAAAAACTCGCAAATTCTAACACTTTAAATAATTGCTCAGAGTTTTCTTTAACTATATTATGTTCATTAATGATTGAATTTATTAGCCATTCAAGTTTATTATAGTAATTATCTACATTTATATTTTTGGAAGCCAATAATATAAAATAGGAATAATTGTCAATCAAAAAATTTATGCCAAATTTCTTGATTAAATCAATATTTTTATATATTCCGTCAACATATTCAAAATTATAATTATAAGCAATATTTATCAAATCATTTTCTGTCAAACTATAATTTGGAATCCTCTTTGGTGTTAGGATATTTTTTATACTTAGAGGAGATTCCATATTATCAACAATCAGCAAAAGTGTTTTTGTGATTTTTTTATTTATAATATATTTCTTTAATAAATTTATACATCTAATATCATCCTGACAGTTAATATCATTGTCTTTGACTATAATAATATTCTTGGGCTTTTTATATTTTAATCTACTAAATTTTTTGACTTGTAGGTACTTTAAATATTCAATCTTTTTGTCGATTCCTAAATAAATATTTTCAACATTTTCTATAAAAATCTTTGACGCATTACTAGGATCAATTTTTTTCCCCTTAAGAATAATTAAAGAAACAACAGCAGCTAGACCATTCAATATTTTAAAAAAAATATGGTTTTTCTTTTTGTTTTTTAATTCTGTTAAAGTAAAAATCTCTATTTTTTTGAAAGTTCTATATAAAGCATACTCACCTCCAAAATGACCATCACTTTTGTAAAATATTATTCTATTATTTTCTTTTATTTTTTTATTAATATAATCTACAAACTCGTTTTGAGTTGCTGTCAAGGAATATTTGATCATAAATTCTCCTATTTCTATTTGGGGAAGATAACAATGTATTATCCTTCATCCA
>CANQPY010000079.1 GCA_947625835.1 uncultured Clostridia bacterium
GAATGAAGAATTATCTCAAAGTATTCTTAAAGCAATTTAAAATGAAATTGGTGGTCATAAATGACCGTAGCAGGAGTAACAATTAGCCCAATTGCTTTTTTAGTAATTCAGCCAAGTGGAGTAAAATTAATGCCAATAAACCATGCATCATCATTAGACAAGTTATTAGACTATATTCCAGACTTAATTGAAAAAACAAATAGTATGATGAATCGTTGTATGCAAAATAAAAAAGAAGAAACAGAAAAAATATTAAAAGAAATGCAAAATAAGCACAATAAAAATATGAAAAAGCAAGAAGAAGATAAAGAAGCAATTGAGAAAAAAATTGAAGAAGAAGTAGAAAAAGTAGAAAAATCAAAAAAACCAAAACAAGATGAAAAAGAAAATAAAGAAGAAACATATGAATTTGAGTATGATAAAACAATGGAAGATGAATAAAAAATTATGCGGAATTTAGACTTTCTTAGCAGTTTTAAAAGACGTATAATTTTTAGAAAAATGGAAAAATGTAAAAAACACTTGAAAAAAATAAAATCAAGTGGTAAAATAATTATAGATTAAAAAAAAACCGCGTTTGGTAATTTTTTTAATCTTTTTTTAATTTTTAAAATTGTCATTTATAGCATTGATGCCATTGGTGTCATTGTGGTTGCCATTGTGGACAGAGCTTTTTGACAATTTAGAATAGGAGTGTTATATGAATACAAAGTATATTTTTGTTACAGGTGGAGTTGTATCAGGATTAGGAAAAGGAATAACAGCAGCATCTCTTGGAAGATTATTAAAAAACAGAGGATACAAAGTTACAATTCAAAAATTTGATCCATATATTAATGTAGACCCGGGAACTATGAACCCTTATGAACATGGAGAAGTTTTTGTAACAGATGATGGAGCAGAAACAGATTTAGATTTAGGACATTATGAAAGATTCATTAATGAAAATTTAACAAAAAATTCAAGTGTCACAATGGGAAAAATATATCAAAATGTCATTGAAAAAGAAAGAAGAGGAGATTATTTAGGAAAAACAGTTCAAGTAATTCCTCATATTACTAACGAAATTAAAGAAAAAATATATGGATTTGAAAACACCGATACAGACATTGTTATAACAGAAATAGGTGGAACAGTGGGAGACATAGAGGGGTTATCTATAATTGAAGCAATTAGACAAGTCGGATTAGAGAAAAATCCAGAAGATGTCATTTATATTCATGTAACGTTACTTCCTTACATATTTGGTTCAAATGAAATAAAATCTAAACCAACTCAGCATTCTGTAAAAGAATTGCAAAGTTTAGGAATAAAGCCAAACATATTAGTTTGTAGGACTGAATCTGATATACCAGATAGCATAAGGGAAAAATTATCTCTATTTTGTAATGTAAGAAAAACAAGTGTAATTCAAAATAAAACAGCAGACAACTTATATGCAGTACCATTAATGCTAGAAAAAGAAGGACTAGCAAGAGAAGTATGTAATCATCTAAAATTAGAAAATTATATTCCAGATAATTCAAAATGGGAAGCAATGATTGAAAACATTAGAAATATAGATGAAAATAAAGTAGTAAATATAGCAATTGTTGGAAAATATGTAAGACTAGAAGATTCTTATATTTCTGTTATTGAAAGTTTATATCATGCAGGATTTGCAAACCATGTAAAAGTAAAAGCACATCTAATAGATTCAGAATCAATTACTAAAGAAAATGTTGCTGAAAAATTAAAAGAAATTGATGGAGTAATTGTTCCAGGAGGCTTTGGAAGTAGAGGAATTGAAGGAAAAATAGAAACAATAAAATATGTAAGAGAAAATAAAATACCATTTTTAGGAATTTGCTTGGGAATGCAAATGGCAGTAGTAGAATTTGCAAGAAATGTATTGGGATTAGAAGATGCAAATTCAGCAGAATTAGATGAAAAAACAACAAATCCAGTAATTCATATTATGGAAGACCAAAAATCAATAAAAAAGAAAGGCGGAACAATGAGATTAGGTGCATATCCTTGCATCATTAAAAAAGGAACAAAAGCATATGAACTATATGGACAAGAAGAAATTTCAGAAAGACATAGGCATCGTTATGAGTATAATAATGCTTACAGAGAAAGACTAGAAAAAGCAGGGTTAAAAATATCAGGAACATCTCCAGATGGATTATTAGTTGAAATGGTTGAATTAGATAATCATCCTTACTTTGTAGCAGGACAATTTCATCCAGAACTAAAATCAAGACCAAATAAACCATCACCACTATTTGTAGGACTAGTTAAAGCATGTATATAAAGGAGAAAAAAATGAAAAGACCTCAATTTATAATATTTACAGATAAAGATTATACGATAAACTTAGAAGATAAAAAATTGAATCAAATTTTTCATTTAGTAGCCACAATGGGTGGAATGGTAATTCCAGTTACAGGAAGAACTGTTGGAGACATAGAAGAAAGTATTAAAACAAAAAAAATAAGAATGCCAGAAATTATTGTAGGTGACAATGGAGCAAATATTTATTCCGAAGATAAACATACATTTTTAATTCAAAAAAAATTGGAACATGATAAAGTAATGCAAATAGTAAATAACTTTTTGCAAAATGATGGAAACTTAGACTTTATTAGATATACAAATGGTGAGAATATATTTGCTTCAAATCAAGAAGAAGTAAGAAATTATTATAAAAATAGCAAAAAAGTAAAGTTTTGCAGTAATATTTATGAAGAAATAAAAAAAGCAGAAGATATAACTAAACTAACATTAGCAGGTAAGAAAGAGCAAATAAAGCAAAATGCAGATTTTGTAGAAAAACTAGACTTTTGGACTGATATGGATAAAACACAGTTTCCAAAAAGGGAATATAAAAATTATCGTTTAGATATTGCTCAAAAAAATATTAATAAAGGAGAAGCAGTAAAAGCATTAGTAGCTATGTTAAAGCCAATATATGGTTATTTATGTGTTGGAAATGGTAGAAATGACATTTCAATGTTTAAAGTAGCTATTGATAATGGAATGATAGCAGCAATCATGAGCAATTCCGATTCAGAATTAATAGAAGAAATAGAAAAATATGCTAAAAATAAAAAAGGAAAGGTTAAAAAGGTTCCAATTGATAAAGATTTAGCCAATAGATATATATTAAAAATGGCAAAAGAATTTCAAACCATTAAAAAAACAGAAAGTAAGATTGAAACTAGAAAAAAAAATGTTACAATTCACAGCCAAATCAAATAAAGATATGTAATAAAAATGAAAAGAAAATGTAAAATAAAAAGTAGTT
>CANQPY010000080.1 GCA_947625835.1 uncultured Clostridia bacterium
CCACCTAAATCTCCGATTTTATATCCATCATACCATCTTTTTATTTCTTCTTTGTCTTCTTCTATTTCAAAGTCCTTTAAGACTTTTTCCATTTCTTGAGTTGTTATTCCAAAGTCATCATTAAACTCATTGTCTAGTACTGTATATACTTTAAAATTATTTGCTCCGGCTGA
This sequence comes from uncultured Clostridia bacterium, assembly GCA_947625835.1. GTDB lineage: Bacteria > Bacillota > Clostridia > TANB77 > CAG-508 > CAG-269. The sequence continues at coordinate 174 of CANQPY010000080.1, forward strand.
ATATGCTTTCTTTGGCTACTCTTGATACTCCTGTTATTACTGTTTTTTCTAAGTATTGGTTGTCTTTAAATGTTGTTCCATAAAATGTTTTGAAGAATTTTACTGCTTCTTCATAATATCCTTCTACATATGCATTTTGCAATGGTACATCATATTCGTCTACTAATAACATTACTGGTCTTTCATATTCTTTATATAAAAGTTTTGATAATAGTTTTAGTGAATTTTGAGTTGCTACTTCATTTGCTTTTAGATTCATTACTTCTTTAAACATTTCTTTTTCTATATCTAATAACTTTTCACTCTCTAAAATTTTTGAATGTTCTATAAATAATTCCACTAGTTCTGTTTGCAAGGCTAACATCATATTTTTAAAGTTTTTTCCTACTACATCTTTTAGTGTGATATAAATACATGGATAATAGTTCATTTTTGATGTGTATTTTTCTTCTTGGTCTAATATTTTTAATCCTTTAAATAGTTCTTTGCTATCTTTGTTGTTTATATCAAAATAGTATTTTAACATGCTCATGTTTAGTGTTTTTCCAAATCTTCTTGGGCGTGTTACTAATATTATTTCGCTTTTATTGTCTATTATTTCTTTTATATACATTGTTTTGTCTATGTAATAATTGTCTTTTACTCGCATTTTTTTGAAGTCACTTGTTCCTATTCCTATTCCTTGTGTGTTCACTTTTTCTTACCTCCTTGTTCTTCTTTATTTTTCTCTTTTTCTTTGTTTTTATTCTACTATATTTAAAAAGAAAAAGCAAGATTTCTCTTACTTTTTCCTTAAAGTGCTAAGCGCCGGGCAAGACCACGCGGAACGAAACGTCGCTGTAGGAATAGCCATAGCGGTTGCTCGAACAGAACACACCGGCTACCGTAGCCAGTACTGAAATAGCCACCACGTTCGAAGAATGAACTGGTAGGACCAAGAACGTACCCACGATCGCCCAACCAGTTTGTGTTACTTCCCGCGTAGACTTCATATGTTGCATCTCCTGGTAAATAACTATCGTAACTTGGCGTACTACTTGTTGATGAATATTTTGTTGCATATTTGGTAATTTTTTTGTCTGCCCCTGGAAAATCTTCATTTCCATATGTTGTTTCATAACCATTTGTATCTTGCTCATTAAATGCTGCTACATATTCATATGCTCCTCCACTTAAGTCAAATACTCCAAATTTATTTCCTGTTGAACTTGCTTTATTTGCATCTTCTCCATCTGTTCCACTTCCTGTTATAAAATCATTTGATTTATTTACACTGATTTCATGTCCATTTCTTCCATATTGGCTATGTGTTAAATAGCTAACTGCTCCCCATTCACTATTTTTCATTAAATGGCTTTCTTTGTCTCTAGCATAATTATATGCATTTGTATAGCAATCTCCTATTTTTATATCTCTCCAACTTGTTACATTTGGCACTATTTTTATATTTGTTCCTTCTCCTCCGTAAGTTGATGAATTTTCTGCTGTTGCTGTATTTTTTGCTGATTCGTATTTTCCTACCCAAATTCCTTGTAAGTCGCTATCCCATCCGCCAAATTGATATCCTTCTTCGTCTCCTTCTGGCTTTTCGTTCACAAATGCTGGATGTACTATATATTTAAATCCATTATATTTTACTATATATTTTTCTTCATCCTTCTCTTCTATTTTTGATTTATTTCTTACATTTCCTGCTATATCTCTTATTCCGTCTCCATCACAATATCCTGCTACTTGTCCGTCTGTTGTTAAATACGTTATTCTATATGCATATCTTGGTATCCATACAAAATAACTATTATAACTTGTATCTTTAACTGTTGTTGTGTTTATTGCATTTGCCCATTTGCTACTTGTGTTATCTTCTGAACCTTTTCCTTCTTCGTAATTATACCACTCGCTTTCTGTAAAATCTCCGTCTTCTGTTACTTCTGTTCCATCTTCCTTCCAGTATACTTTTTTCATTCCATTTAATACTGGTGCTAATGGAGACTCTATTCTTTCATTACTTGTGTTTACCCATATTATATCTATTCTTCCTTGTGCTGTTGTAAATTCTACTGGTATTTTATTTACCAGTTCTGTTTTTTCTCCTGTTTTTTGTACTCCATTTGTTGTTGCCTTTACTTCTACTTTATATGTTCCGTTTTTTTCTACTTGCGCACTTCCTGTTTTTCCACTTATTTCGGCATTATAAGTTTCTCCTGTGTCTAGGTTTGTTATTGTTATGCTATCTACTTGTCCTATATCATTTGTTACTTCTACTGTTATTGTTACTCCACTTCCTGAAACATATTCTCCTACTTCTACATTAAATTCTGGAACTATGCCTTGTTCCGTACTTCCTCCTTCAGAACCTCCTGAGCTTCCACTTCCATCATTTGTTGGTCCTGTTATTTTTCCATTACTCTTCTCTAGAGTATATTTATTTCCGCTTGGAAATGTTACTTCTATTTCTCCTTCTTTTGTTCCATCTTTGGCTGTTGCTTCTGGTTCTATTTTTTGTAACTCTTTTTCTAATTCTTCTGCCGTTACTTCTTTTTCTCCTTCTGCCATTTTATCTGTTAATGCTGCATCATATGCTACTTTTATTTGTTCTTTTTCTGTTTCTTCTTTTGTCCTTTTACTTGCATTTTGTGCTTTTGTCAAAATTCCATTGTCTCCTGTTAATGTTGCAATTGACACTGCTGCTAAAATTAACAACACGATAATAGTTATAACTAACGCAATTAGCGTAATTCCTTTCTCTTTTTTCAATTTCTTTAATCTTTTTCCCATTTTTGTTTTCCTCCCCTTTTCTTTTTATTTTCTTTGGTCTTTTTGTTTTATGTCATTTTTGTTCTACTGTTATACATATTTTACCACTACTTTTTTTGTATTTCAATACTGACTTTAATTTTTAATAAATTTGTAATAAATCTGTAAAACTTCTCTGATTTTGATGCTCTCCCGAGTTTGCCACTTAATCGAAAAAAATTTTTTATTTTTTGCAAGTAAACACTTGCTTTTTTTGTATCTTAT
>CANQPY010000081.1 GCA_947625835.1 uncultured Clostridia bacterium
GACAATGTATCACTTTTGTCTACCTTTTAATGCACTTTTCTTATGTTAATCGTGCATTTAACTTTTTATTTAACTTATATAATTCTATAAAATCTTCTTTTGATACTTCTCTTGGATTTCCTGGTTTGCAAGGGTCTTGCATTGCTTTATCTGCTAGCATTTCAAAATCTTCTTCTTTTGCTCCATAATCTTTTATTGTTTGTGTAATTCCAACTGCTTTACTTAATTCTGATATCATCCATACAAATGTATTTATAACATCTTGGTCATTTAAGTTTTCTGCATCTGGTCTTCCAATATTTACTAATATTTCTCTAAATCTTTGGGCTGTTGCTGGGTCTTCTCCATTAAATCTCATAACAGTTGGTAATAACATAGCATTTGCAATTCCATGTGGTGTATCATATACTGCTCCTAATTGATGAGCCATTGAGTGTACAATTCCAAGTCCTACATTAGAAAATCCCATTCCTGCTATATATTGTGCCATTCCCATTTTTTCAATTGCTTCTTCATTTTTTTCATTAACTGCTGATGGTAAGTATTTAAATATCATTTGAATTGCCTTCATATGAAACATGTCTGACATATCATTATGTGCTTTTGTAATATATCCTTCTACTGCATGTGTTAATGCATCCATTCCTGTTGCTGCTGCTAAACTTTTTGGCATAGATGCCATTAGTTCAGAATCTACAATTGATAAAATTGGTATATCATTTGGATCTACGCATACCATTTTTATTTTCGCATCTTCATCTGTTATAACATAATTAATTGTTACTTCTGCTGCTGTTCCAGCTGTAGTTGGAAGTGCAATTACTGGCATTGCTTTATTTTGTGTATTTGATAGACCATTTAATGATTTTACATCTGCTCTATCTGGATTTGTCATAACAATTGCAATTCCTTTTGCAGTGTCAATGCTAGAGCCACCACCTACTGCAACAATAACATCTGCTTTTGAAAGCTTACAAGCTTTTACACCATCTGTTACGTTTTTGATAGTTGGATTTGGTTTTATTTTAGAGTATAGTTTGTATTTTATTTTTTCTTTTTTTAGTATTTCCTCTACTTTTGCTGTTACTCCAGCTTCTACTAAAGCTTCGTCACTAACTAAAAATACTTTTGTAAATCCCCTCTTTTTAATTTCATTTGCAAGTTCTTCTCTTGCTCCTTTGCCAAAATATGATGTTTCGTTTAGTACGAATTTTGTACTCATTTTTCTTCTCCTCCTTAGTTTTTATTTTGGGTTTAATCACCTAAATTTATACCTACATTTCTTGCTGTTTTTATTAAATCATGATCCATTGGAACTTTTCTTAAGTTACTTTCTTGCGTATTTCCTGATACAGCACCAATTTTTGTATTTTTTCCTACTACTTCTTCTAAAGATACACTATCTAATTTTCCATTTTTGATTACTGCTAATGTTCCAAATTTTCCTTCTAACGCAAGTTCCATTGCTTTTGTTCCATACTTTGTAGAAAGTACCCTATCAAATGCTGTTGGGGTTCCACCTCTTTGCATATAGCCTAATGTTGTATTTCTTGCTTCTAATCCTGTTAGTTCTTCTAATTGTTTTGCAACAACTTGTCCTACACCACCTAATTTTGTATTGTCAACACCTGAACCATTATTACGCGTTCCAAGTATTGTTAATTCTCCTCCTTTTGGTTTTGCACCTTCTGCAACTATTACAATACTGAAGTTTTTTCCTCTTTTCTTCCTGTTTTCAATTTTTTCTGCTACTCTATTTATATCATAAGGAATTTCTGGAATTAATGCAACATCTCCTCCTCCTGCTATTGCTGCTTCTAATGCAATCCATCCGAGCATACCTTCCCATTACTTCTAATACCATAATTCTATGGTGTGTTGCTCCTGTTGTGTGCAATCTATCAATTGCTTCCATTGCTACTGATACTGCAGTATTATATCCAAATGTGATTTCAGTACATGCAACATCATTATCAATTGTTTTTGGAACTCCTATTACATTTACTCCTTTTGTTGAAAAGTCTCTTGCTGATTTTTGTGTTCCATCTCCTCCTAATGTAAATATACAGTCAAACCCAAATTCTTTTATGTTTTTTATTGCTTCGTCTGACATATCTTTATACTCTACTGTTCCATCTTCATTTACAATTTTATAATTAAATAGATTTGCATTTGTAGAAGAGCCAATTATTGAACCTCCCATTGGTAATATTCCAATTGCTTCTCCATTTGCTGCTGTAGATAATAATTGATAGTCTTTTTTTAATAGTCCATTATATCCATCGATAATTCCATAACATTCTATTCCATGATTTTCTGCAGTTTTTACTATTGCTCTAATTACTGCATTAAATCCTGATACATCTCCACCATTTGCTAATATTCCAACTTTTTTTAACATTACATTTCCTCCTTTACCAAATTTTTTACTTCTTTTTCTTTATTATATCAATAATTATTTTTTTTACAACAGTTTTATAGGATTTTTTATAATAAAATTGTTACAGTTCTTGATGTATACTATTTATAAATTACTTATTCTTTGAGTTTTAAGTAAATTTTAATCATAGCTATATTAAATATTAAGGAAATTAAAATTACAATAACTTCTATTGGAATTATACTTGTATTTCTTACATTAGATGGTGATTGGGGATCTATATATATATTAACTTTGCTATTAATTTCTGGATAAGATATAAACATATACAATGTTTGTTTATGTTGATATTTTTTCCCGCCATACTCATATTCTAAATTTGCATAATAAGATATAGTTTCTCTACCAGAAGATGGAACTTTATCATGTCCAACATCTATAACTGTTGCATTAACTTTAATATAATCTTTTGTCCCTACAAATATAGAAATTATACTAATGCTAAAAAACAAAAACATTAAAAAAGATGCTATAATTAAAATTATAATTATTTTTGGGTTTAAGTTTTTATTAACTTGAATTTCTCCTACTTTGTCGAGTAAGTAATTTCCATTCTTTTCCATTTATACATTATTTCCTTTTCTCATTTTATAGTGAGGTGTATATAT
>CANQPY010000082.1 GCA_947625835.1 uncultured Clostridia bacterium
GGTCTAATACTCTATACCAGTCTGATTTTCTACAGCCTAACCATCGATAACATACTAAACATCATTGTACTTTTAATACTAGCAGCAGTGTCAATTGCAACATTAACAGGAGAAAATGGAATTTTGACAAAGGCAAATAATGCAAAAACAACAAATGATAAAGCGCAAGCAGAAGAAGAAATGAAATTATTAGTAGCAGACTGGCAGTTGGAGAAAAAGGCAAATAGTAGTGCAGACTTAGGAGATTTTCTAAATGAAAAACTAGAAAAAGGAGAATTGGACGACGTAACAGACAATGAAAATGGAAGCTATACAATACAAAAAAATGGATATGAAGCAACAATAAGTGACGAAGATGGATTAGGAGATATAGCAGAAGTAGAACCACAAAAACCAGAGCCACCAAAGGAAACAATATTTAAAAATGTAGACACAACAGAAACGTATCCAGATGGAAGTATGCCAGAAGGAGCAACAGTGGTTGAAGAAAATGGTGAAGAATTAAATGATGTAGATAAAGGAATTGTAATAAGAGACGAAAACAAAAATGAGTGGGTATGGATAGAAGTGCCAAAAAGTATCTATAAAAATCAAGATTATACAAAAGAAGGAGAGCCATCAGGAGAAACTGACTATGATAAAATAACAAAAGTACTAAAAGCATATGCAGACCCATATACAAAAGGAAGTGCAACACAAAGTTATAATTGGACAGACGAGTGGTATGACGGATACGGAACAACATATGACGGAGAAAATGAATATAGCGAAGTAAAATATATAATAAATAGTAGTAATTTTACAAAAGCAAAAGAATATTATGGAACAATTTATAAAGATAATGCTGGAGAAGAACAAGCAGAAAGCTATGAATCTGGAACCCAATATTATGCAAGGATAACAGAAAAATTAGATGACACATCTGGATGTGGGTTAACTTATAATGAATATCAAAATACCTATCAAACAATGTTAAAAAGTGTATACAAAAATGGAGGATTTTGGATAGGAAGATATGAAGCAGGAATAGAAGGAACAACTGGAACAGATTTAATTAACGCAAGAGCAGCATATACTAGCATTACAGATATTTCACCAAAAGCAATAAGTCAAAAAGATGCAATACCATATAATTTTATATATCGTAGAGAAGCACAAAAATTAGCAAGTAAAATGACACCAGATAGTAATAAAACAAGTAGTTTATTATTTGGAATTCAATGGGATTTAGTATGTAAATTTATAGAAGAAAAAGAAGTAAAAGAAAAAGGAGATGATCAAAAAGAAACTATAATAGCAAGTATTAATTTAGATAGTGGCGAATGGGGAAACTATATAGATAAAGTTGTAGAGATTAATACAAATAATGCAAAGCAATTTCCATTAAATACAAATGTATGGACAACAATAAAAGATTCAAAACCCGCAATAGGTCAAGGTGCGGTTGCTCCTATATTATTATCAACAGGTTCATCAGAGCAAACAGCTAAATTAAATATCTATGATTTTGCTGGAAATGAATTCGAATATACTTTAGAGAGAGCAAGGAGGTTTGATAGCGATTTGGGTGTCAATCGAGGAGGCAACTTCTGTGCTAACCATTATCAAGTTCCGGCATCATATATTGATTTTTCTGATGATTATAGTCTCAGCTACTATTCATTTCGACCTGCTTTATACTGAAATCGTTTAAAAAGTAAAGTTATGTAAATAAAAGAAACTAAAAAACGGAATTAAGATTTTCTAAACAGAATAAACTGATAAGAAAATCTTAATTCCGTATATTTATCTTTTACGAAAAATCTATCATTTCCTAATTCTGACTTCCCTAGAATATAAAAAATTAATTAAAGTACTAAACTGCGTGTGTCACGCGAAAGTTGATTATAATGTATGAAATGCATTATAATCAACTTTCAAAACTGTATAAACGATGGTAGTAGGTCTACCGCAATCGCTATTCAGGTAGAGATTGCAAACCACTCTAAGGTGCTGTGCTCAAAGGTATGGTGCTGAGCGTTAGAGAAAAGGCAACAAGAAGTTGTCAGGTAAATATTATGGAGATGAATGACCAAATGAACCACTTATGAAAGCATCGAAAATTGCAAGACTTCATCAAAATCAAAGTATGGCAGTTTGCTTTGAGACAAAATCTAGAAGAAACCTGATTACTGTCTAGGTGGTGAACGGTGCAAAGGTGGCATGAACATAATATAGGCGTTTATATGGAACGTGAGAACCTAAGGACTAATGATAAGGGAGTATATCAAGTAAGTAAATTACAAGATAAGAGTACTGATGTAGTCATAGGGGCAGACTGAGTTGTAGTAGTGAAGAAATTTTTGTAATGAAAATGGAACGAAGGACTCGGAGTTATCAGTTTGAATAAATAAGTCAACTTGAAAAGAGGAGGAACTTATGGAAGAAACAAAACCGTTTGTAATATCAAAACAAATAGTGAAAATAGCATTTGAAAGAGTAAAAGCAAACAAAGGAACATATGGAATAGATGAACAAACAATAGCAGATTTTGAAGAAAATTTGAAAGATAATTTGTACAAAATTTGGAATAGAATGTCATCAGGAACATACTTTCCAAAACCAGTAAAAGCAATAGCAATACCTAAAAAGAGTGGTGGAACTAGAGTGTTGGGAATACCAACTGTCGAAGATAGAGTAGCACAAATGGTGACGAAAATATATTTTGAACCCAAAGTAGAAAAGTTATTTTATCAAGACTCATATGGATATAGACCAAACAAATCGGCAATACAAGCAATAGGAATATTAAGAGAAAGATGTTGGAAGAAAGACTGGGTAGTAGATTTTGATATCAAGGGATTATTTGATAACATTAGACATGATTATTTGATAGAGATGGTCAAAAGACATACAGAAGAACGATGGGTAATACTTTACATTGAAAGATGGTTAAAGGCACCATTTAAAATGCAAGATGGAACAATATTAGTAAAAATGATAAAATAAGAATGTATGAAAAATCGAAAATAACGATGTACAAACATACATTCTTTTTGTATACTTTCT
>CANQPY010000083.1 GCA_947625835.1 uncultured Clostridia bacterium
TGAAAAATTTAGTATAGGAACAGAATATAAGTCAAGTATGTATCAAATGTTGCAAGACATTATGATGGTAAATAAAAAAGAAATAATACAATTTAATTAAAAACAAGAAGAAATAAAAATATGAGAAAGCATAAAATAATTTATAGATGGTAAAATTAATGTATTGACTGGAACTCCTGCTAATATTGGAGGATTAGTTGGAACTAGTGAAGAAACTTATGATTAAAGGTGGATGCACATTTGCGCATCCTTTTTCGATATTTTTGGTTAAATCAAGAAAATTGAAAAAACAAATCAGTCTAGGTAAATTTATCCTAGACTGATTTGTTTAGGTTATACAAAATATCATTTAAGCTACTTTTATTCCAGTATTTTTTACTTCTACTACAAAAGGAGTTTCATCATTTTCATAGTCTGAAACAGTAATAATATGTGGCTCTATTCTATAATCTATTCCCTTTCTTAATATCATTAATCTTACTTCTTCATCAAATGTATCTGTTTTTATATCATCTGTAATTACTGCTATATCAATATCGCTATCTTCGTGATTAGTTCCTTTTGCGTAAGATCCAAATAATATTATTGCTACCACATTGTAATTTTCTTTTACTACAGCAATATATTTATCTACTATTTCGGCAATTTCTTTATTTATTAAGTTTCTTCTCTTAACATCTTTTCCAACCATAATTTGACCTCCTTTATTTTGCTCATTTGTTCTTTTGTATATTCATCAGTACATTTATTATAAAACGCTCTTTTATAATCATCATATCTGGTACTTAAATTAAATGTCGTTATTTCATTTAAAATCGCTTCTTGTTTTTCTGTTAATTCTAAGTCTATTTTTTCTGCTAAATATAATAAATCGTGTGTCTTAGGTGCGTGTGGTGTTTCTTTATTAATCTTTGCATATAATGCTTTTAATAATTTTTCAATTACCATTTGTCCAAAGAACAAGCAATAATTATTTTTTTTATTACTAAATAATACATTCATTACATTATAATCTTCATTAGCACTTTCAATCCAATAATTCATTAAATCTATATTATTCATAAACTTCCTCACTTTCAATTATTATATTTTTATTATATCACTAAAACCAACTATTTACCACATTTTATTCAATTTTTTATAAATTTATTTATTTTTTTAATCCACTCATATACTTCATCTTCAGTTAGTTTTCCTTTTTTCATTTGATTTAATTTCTCTTTAGCCTCTTTTTTCCATTTTCTTGTGGGTAATCACAATATATTTCATCTTGAAAGTAATATTTTTTCTTGATGTAAGGCTTCTAAGATTTCTATTTCACCTAGTTTGTCAAATTCCAAATATTTTCTTATATAATCATCTCTCATAACAACATCATTTTTGTTTATTTATAATATACTTCTAATATTCTGCTATCTGTCACCATCTCAAATGATGAAAAAGGATAGTCAAAATTCAATATGGCATCTAGCAGTCGTTCGTAGAATATTACAAAATGAAATTTATATTGGTAATATGGTACAAGGAAAGAAAAATTTTTTTTCAGCACAACAAATATTTAAAACTTGTGAAAGAACAAGAAATAAGTCATTAAATTTATTATTAAGAGGTTTAGTAGTTTGTAAAGCATAAAATAATTTACAAAAAGTATTGAAAATTATAGATGCTTAAAGTATAATTTCTATATACGTTGTTTGCTATTTTTATAAATAGTAGTGAACCTTGAAAATTTAATATCCTTATAAAAAAACGGAATAAAGATTTTCTATGCAAAAAATTGCTTAGAAAATCTAAATTCCGCATAATTATCTTCTACGGAAAGTCTATCATTTTCTAATTCAGACTTTCCTAGAAGATAAAAAATAAAAACAAGTAGCATACTATTTATGAAAATGGAAATAATGTAAATAATAAAAAACAAATATCAAAACAAAGGAGGAGGAATGTAATAAAAATGGAAAAATTAAATGTAAAAACAAAACAAAAAACTAATAAGGGTATTACACTAATAGCACTTGTAATTACAATAATTGTACTTTTAATTTTAGCTGCAGTGTCAATAGCAACCTTAACTGGAGAAAATGGAATTTTAACAAAAGCACAAACAGCACAAGGATTAACAAAACAAGAAAATGCAAAAGAAAAAGTGCAAGTAGAAGTATTAGGAAGTTTAGACAATAGTGGAGATATAGACTTGAGCGTATTAAATAAAAATTTAGAACATGTAGAAGGAATAACACAAGGCACACCAATAGAAAGCTTGCCAGCAGAATTAACAGTAGATGGATGCAAAGTAAAGATAGATGGTAACGGAAAAGTAACAGTAGAGGGAGAAGTGGCAGAAAATCCAACAGACCCACCCAAAATACCTACATTTGAAAATGTAAACACAGCAGAAACAAATCCAGCAGGAAGTATGCCAGAAGGAGCAACAGTAGTTGAAGAAAATGGTAAAGAATTAAATGATGCAAATGAAGGCATTGTAATAAAAGATACAAAAAATAATGAATGGGTATGGATAGAAGTGCCAAAATCACAAATGCCAACAGGTTTAACATTTACAAATGAAACAGGATATTCTGAAGATGACAAAACGAATTGTGATTCCATAACAGCAGCACTAAAAACATATGCAGCCCCATATACAAAAGGTGGTGCAGAACAAATCGAAGATCCAGATTATAATAATTGGACAGACGAGTGGTATGCAGACAGAGGAGAAGATGACATAGTAACAGAAACTACCGCAAATTCTGACGAACAAGGATTAAATACTGGATGTGGATTAACACTAAGTGAATATAAGGAAACATATCAAAAAATGATAAAAAGTGTATATAAAAACGGAGGATTTTGGATAGGAAGATATGAAGCAGGAATATATGGAACAACAGGAACAGATTTAAGTAATGCAAGAACAAAACATACTGATATTACAGATGGTTCACCAAAAGCAATAAGTCAAAAAGATGCAATACCATATAATTATGTATATTGTAGTGAAGCACAAAA
>CANQPY010000084.1 GCA_947625835.1 uncultured Clostridia bacterium
AAAAATTACGCATCTAAAATCCAGTTATATCAACTGGTTCAGGTGTGCATTTCCATTATTTTACTGTCAAACTCAGGATATATGATTTTTTTGTATTAATAAAGAGGTTTTTGATATTTTTTCAAACAAATAGAGGCACTTTAAAAATGCCCCTTTTTATTTATTCTTCTGTTTTGCTATCATTAAAGTCTTTCATGCTTAAATTGATTCTTCCTTGGTCATCAATTTCAGTTACTTTTACTGTTACTTTATCTCCTACATGAAGTACATCATTTACATTTTTTACTCTCTCTTTTGATATTTGTGAAATATGTAATAATCCTTCTTTTCCTCCACAGTCTAAGTCTACAAAAGCTCCAAAGTTCATTATTCTTGTTACTTCTCCATAATAAATGCCACCAACTTCAACTTCTCTTACTATGTCTTCAATCATTTCTAATGCTTGAATTGCTTTTTCGTTGTCATTTGAATAGATAAATACTTGTCCATCTTCTTCAATGTCAATTTTAACACCTGTTTCTTCAATAATCTTGTTGATTACTTTTCCACCTGTTCCTATTACGTCTTTTATTTTTTCCACTTTAATTTGGGTTCCTACTATTCTTGGTGCATATTTAGAAATTTCTTCTCTTGGTTTACTTATAACAGGAGCCATAACATCTTCTAATATATGTTTTCTTGCAATTCTTGTTTTTTCAAAGGCTTCTTTTATAATGTCATAACTTAAACCGTCACATTTTATATCTACTTGTATTGCTGTAATTCCTTTTTCTGTTCCACCTACTTTAAAGTCCATATCTCCAAAGAAATCTTCTAGTCCTTGAATGTCTACTAACATAACATAGTCTTCGTCATTGTCTGGATTTGTTACTAGTCCTGTTGAAATTCCTGCAACTGGTCTTTTTATTGGAACTCCTGCATCCATTAAGCTTAATGTGCTTCCACAAATACTTGCTTGTGAAGTAGAACCATTAGATGATAGTACTTCTGATACTACTCTTATAGCATATGGAAATTCTTCTTTTGATGGTAATACTGGAACTAATGCTTTTTCTGCTAATGCTCCATGTCCTATTTCTCTTCTTCCTGGTCCTCTAGATGGTCTTGCTTCTCCTACTGAATAACTTGGGAAATTATAGTGATGCATATATCTTTTTGATTCTTCAGTATCTATTCCATCTAATACTTGTTCTTCACTTATCATTCCTAAAGTTGCAATTGATAATACTTGTGTTTGTCCTCTTGTGAATAATGCACTTCCATGTGTTCTTGGAAGTAGCCCTACTTCGCATGATAGTGGTCTTATTTCGTCTAAAGCTCTTCCGTCTACTCTTTTATGTTCAATAAAAATCATTTCTCTAACACATTTTTTCTCTAGTTTATAGATTGCTTCACCAATACCTGCTTTATTTTCTTCAAGTGCTTCTTCTCCAAATTTTTCTTTATATGCTTCTTCAATTTTTTCTGTTAATTCATCTATGTTTTTATCTCTTATTTCTTTATCTACTTCTTGTACTTTTTCTTTCATTTCGTCTTTGAAGTTTGACTCAATAAATTCATATATTTCATGGTCTACTTCAAATGATTTATATTCAAATTTTGGCTTTCCAATTTCTTTTTGGATTTCTGTTATAAATTTACAAATTTTCTTAATTTCTTCATGAGCCACTTTTATTGCTTCTAACATTAAATCATCTGGTATTTCATTTCCGACCTGCTTCAATCATAGTTATTTTATTTTCTGTTGCTGCAACAGTTAATGTTAAGTCACTTTTCCCTCTTTGCTCTTCTGTTGGATTGATTACAATTTGTCCATCTACAATTCCTACATTTACTGCTGCTGTTGGTCCTCCAAATGGAATATCAGATATTGCCAAAGCACATGCTGCTCCTATCATAGCTGCAACTTCTGGTGAATTATCTTGGTCAACACAAAGTACAGTTGCACAAACTACTACATCATTTCTAAAGTCTTTTGGAAATAATGGTCTTAGTGGTCTATCTATTGCTCTTGATGTAAGTATTGCTTTGTCACTTGGTTTTCCTTCTCTTTTTAAGAATCCTCCTGGTATTTTACCAACAGAATATAATTTTTCCTCAAAGTCTACTGATAGTGGGAAAAAGTCTATTCCTTCTTTTGGTTCTTTTGATGCTGTTACATTTACTAGTACACATGTGTCTCCATAACGTACTAATACACTTCCATTTGCTAAACCTGCCATTTTTCCTGTTTCAATTACAAGTTTTCTTCCTGCTAATTCTGTTTCATAAGTTTTAAACATATTAAATCCTTCCTTTCTTTTCAAGCAAGTTTAGATGGTAACCTCTATTCTATATTAATTTTCTTAATACAGGATACAAGCTACTTACCTAAACTTTTGCTTGTTTAATGAATAAAAAGCCCATGCCAAAGTAAGCATTGGGCTTATGTTTAATTATTTTCTTAATCCTAGTTTTTCAACAATTTCTCTGTAACGATTTATGTCTTTTTTTGCTAAGTAGTTAAGCATATTTCTTCTTTTTCCTACCATTTTTAAAAGACCACGTCTTGAGTGATTGTCTTTTTTATGAATTTTTAAATGTTCTGTTAGTTCATTAATTCTTTCTGTTAAAAGAGCTATTTGTACTTCTGGTGAACCAGTGTCGTTTTCTTCTCTTTTATAAGTATTGATGACTTCTTGTTTTCTTTCTTTTGTCATTTTTTGCACCTCCTATTTTTTTCTTTGTCCTTTAACTGAGCTAAAGTTTTAGGTGTTTTTCTTTTAGCTAAGTAAAAGGTATGTCTTTTGACACAATGATTATACTATATTTTTTTATATATTGCAAGTTTTTTTTGCATTTTTGCCTTTAGCTTTCATTTTCGTTGAATTTAAAATTAAATGCACTTTTACCAAAAAATTTAATGTGTCTACGATTAAATGCACTGATTTTTCAACT
>CANQPY010000085.1 GCA_947625835.1 uncultured Clostridia bacterium
GCCAAAAAACAAGGTCATCAAAAAGCAAAGGCATGGAGAGAGATTAAATGAGTAATGCAGAAGATAGAGCCTTTGAATTATTGGCTATTGCTGAAAAACAGCAACTTGAAATTCAGGCTGAGCTAGCGGCTATTCAACACAATAACGAGCGTTTAAAAACCCAGTTATCCGAAGCTGTAAAACAGGCAGCCGAAAATGCAGCAGAACTGACAGCAAGGAAGATTGAATCAAGGGCAGCCCATGCTGTTAAAGACTTTGATAGCATCAAATGGACACACTACGCTTATGTCACTGGAGGGATGTTTCTCTTTGTTCTTTTCATAACGGTATTTTCTATTTTATGGATTCCCTCGTTTGATGAAGTTGCAGAGCGTAGGGCAATAGCAGAAAAATATGGAGTAGATGTTAAGCGAGTGGATGGAAAAAATTTAGTTCATATCATGTCAAAGCAATGTTATTCATTGAATGGGTCTACCGTTCTAGATTGGTGTGTGATAGACCCTAAATAAACTTATTTTTATAGTAAATTAGAAATATAGTAGACATTAAAAGAATTTCTAT
Source organism: uncultured Clostridia bacterium (assembly GCA_947625835.1). Lineage (GTDB taxonomy): Bacteria > Bacillota > Clostridia > TANB77 > CAG-508 > CAG-269. The sequence continues at coordinate 562 of CANQPY010000085.1, forward strand.
TATGCTATGAAAAAAGCTAGTTTAACTCCACATTTTAAACTAGCTTTTTTTTATGACTCAGTTTTGACATAAAAAAGTCTTTTATGACATTTTTTGTCACTTTTTTTCTAAGAAATTAAAAACACGTTGTGTGAAAAAAAAACAATTAAACAATTCATTGATTTGTATGCATTTAATTTTGAATTATTTGTTGGCACAGTTTATGCTATTTAGCGTATAAGAATTTATTCACTACATCAATATTGCTATGGGGAAGATTATGAACGTTCAAAAAGGTTTTACATTGATTGAGTTGATGATTGTGGTCGCTATCATCGGGATTTTAGCCGCGATCGCAATTCCTGCTTATCAAGATTATATTGCTAAGTCACAGTTATCTGAAATGCCAGCTCTAGCTGGAGGAGCTAAAACAGCTATTACCACTAATTTACAGAATAATTCATGTGTTTCTACTGTAGAAGAAGAAAATACTTTTAATGGTAAATATGGGGTTTTAGTTCTTGATGAAGATGCTGAGCCGAGTGCTGATTCAGCTGACACAGCTGAATCAGGTTGTACTATGACTTATACTGTAAGTGATAGCGCTTCTTCTAAAATTGCTGGTGGCGAATTTGTTCTTAGTATGAAGAATAATGGCAACATTACAGCTACAACAATTCCTGAAGGAATGAAAAAGTTTGTTGCTAAAGCATTAATTCCTGGTGAATCTGAAGAGCCATAAGATTCCTATATTTTATATAAAAAACGCATCAATTTTGATGCGTTTTTTATTTCTTTGAGCGATAAACTGAAGATTAAGAGTGAATTAATATTTCTTTAGTTTTTTAAGATGTTAGTTATATATTTTAACTTTTGAATGGCTTTGTTGCATAAATATGTAAGCATCTGATTTAAATAAATTTAATTTTAGATCAAAAAATAATCAAAACTTTTAAAATCATATAGTTATGAAATCTTTGTGCAACAAAGCCCTTTTGAATTAAGTTATCGAAATCCAGATTTTTCTAAGTATGGGTATAGCTCTTGAAATTTTTTGGGGTCTAAAAGCATATTAGCAATACGCTTAGCAAATTGTTGATAGCTTTCCGCACCTTGTGAATATTTTGACATTTCAGGCATTTCTGACAGTTTATGAGAAAACATATGTCGCTGTGCATCTGTCATTTTGGCAAACAGATCGGTTGTGTTTGGATCTCTGTTTGATTCGATTGATTTAGGCTGCTGCTTTTGTTTGAACTTGAATGAAAAGCCTGTAATAGTTCGCCCTGTCTTATGTTGCTCTACTTTGACTGTTATATCTGTATGTTCATTAATTTGTTTAATAGCAGGTTCTAGTACACGCTTCTTAAAATCATTCATTGCTATGTACTCATTGTCTTCAACCCCGATTTTATTTCTAAAATCTTGTCGATCAATTTGAGGGGTTTTACCCACTTCACGCCAAGCTATTAGTAATTCATATAAGCGTATTGCGTACTTACTTTTTAAGTGAGCTACTTGTTTTAGTTGATAGCTAGTGAAATGTTGCTCAAGTCTTGTTATTAACGGAACAACATCAGGTGCAAAAGTAATTTCTAATGTTGCAGTGGAATCAATATATTTAACACGGCTAACCCATCTAGATTTTACAGTTCCCATATTCCCTTTTTTATCTGCTTCTTTAAATGAAAATTGACGTTCAAATAAATTATTTACAGCATTCTTTAAAGCCCAATACGCTCCCTCCTTACTAATATCAAAACGACTAGCATAGTCACTTGCTTGTATTTCAAGTTTGCTATCAGCGGTAATGCCGTTACCTGTTTCTCTCGCATTGATGATTGCAAGCAGTATTAAACGTTGTTCAGTTACTTCCAGGTTGTAACTAGCATTGATTAAAGCGTTATCTTTAACAACAAGATCATTTTTCATAATTAAATAAGACTGTTTTTAATACTGGGACATATTATATTTAAGTCACAAAAGGGTCAATAATAATATTGTCCCTTTATACAAAGGAATTGTCCCTTTATAACAAAGGAATTGTCCTTTTATAACAAAGGAATTGTCCCTTTATAACAAAGGAATTGTCCCTTTATGGGTCTTGAAATCCGCACTAGGCTTGCGTTTCAGCGTACTTAAAAGCATTTAAAAGCTTAAAAGATTATTAAAAGCCCAAAACATTTAAAAACCGATATGGAAATTGCCCTATGTTTTCGCTTTGCTCAAACTCTATTGAAACTCGCTTTGCTCGTTTCTGAGGGGCAATTTTTTTCA
>CANQPY010000086.1 GCA_947625835.1 uncultured Clostridia bacterium
TTACGCATCTAAAATCCAGTTATATCAACTGGTTCAGGTGTGCATTTCCATTATTTTACTGTCAAACTCAGGTTATATTTTATCTTGATTATCGTAAACTGTCAAGAGATTTAAAAAAAATAACAAAAAATTGTCAAAATGCTCCGTCTCCTTCGACATCCTTTTTGACAATTTTTTCTTATTAATTATTAGGTTTATGAGTTACCATTGGTGTATTGGTCGTTATATTACTAAAAGTATATCCATTTTGAATTGCATAATCTATAATAGAAGATAATGCATTTAATGTCTTAGTATTTCCACTAAAGTCATGCATTAGTACAACATTAGCCCTTGATTTGCTTAATCCTTTTGTTACGTTATTATATACACCTTGTGATGTGCTAACACCACCTGCATCTCCTGATGACACATTCCAGTCAAAATATCTGTATCCACGGTTTACTACTTCTTTACACAAAATAGTCATTATCCCTGGGTTGTATCTACTTACAGTATTTGAACTTCCTCCTGGAAATCTTGTAATTGTTGCATTATAGCCAGTAGATGCTTTGATTTTTTCTTGTAGTTTAGTGATATTACTCATATATGCATCAACTGATTTATAAATTGTATAGTAATCATGTGAAAAACCATGGATTCCAACAGTATGACCTTCTGCTATTTCTCTTTTTACCAATGCTTCTCCTGCTGAGTTGTAATTTAAAATAAAGAATGTTGCTTTTACATTTTTTTGCTTCAAAATATCTAATATTTTAGGTGTAATACTTGAACTTGGTCCATCATCAAAAGTTAAATAAATTACACCTGGCTTTCCATCTATTCCGGTTTTTGCTTTTATTTCTTCTTTTAATACTATTATTTTTCTTTTCTTTGTTGCTTCATTTCCTTTTAAATCAGATACTTTGTAGGTAATTTCATAGGTTCCTTCTTTTGAAGTATCTACTGCTCCTTCTATTTGTATTTTATCTGTTAAATCACCATCTTTTTCGTCAGTTGCTTTTGCACCTTTTTCTTCATATTTGTTCCCTATTATTAATGTCATTGTTTCGCTTCCATTTAAAGTTAAGCTAGGTGCTACGTCATCTACAATATGGACTTTTCTAATTTTAGTTGCTACATTTCCTGAATTATCTGATACTGTATATTTTAGCTCCATTTCTGTATCACTGATTTGGTTTTTTTCTACTTGTACTTTTTCGGTTAAATTTTCGTCATATATATCTATTGCTGAATAGCCAGGCTCTTGATATTCTTTTGAATATGACTGATTATATTCTTCTCCACCTTCTAAATTAATTTCTGGTGGTTTTGTGTCAACTACATTTATTACTTCTGTTTCTTTATATACACCAATAATTGTTGGTATTTTATAAGTTATTTCATAACTTCCAACTTTGTTATAATCAACTTTTCCTTCTATTTCTATTTTGTCTGTTACATCATTAAAATGATAAGTTGTTTTTGCAATTTTTAAATGATTATCAACTTTTGCTTCTACTGTTGTATTTTCTTTTTTTAATTCTACAACTGGCTTTTCAAGTGCAAATGTAATTCCTTCACTAATTATTAATAATGCTAAAATTATAATAAATGCTGTTATAAATTTTTTGGTTTCTTTTTTTCTTAATATAATTAATGCTATAACAATTGCAATAATTGCAACTGCAAGTTCCACTAAATATAATATCATTTTTTATCCCCTTTTTTCGACAATATCTACTATATATTTTACTACTTTAAATATTATAAATCTACACTTTTTTATTTTTCTGTTTTTATTTCTATATTATTTCCATCTGAATTCATTTGTATTGTTCCATTTATATCTGTTCTATAAATTTTTGCATTTCTGTTTTCTATTCTTGATACAATATTTGCTTTTGGCAGTCCATAGGTATTGTCTTTGCCTGCCATGATAACTGCATATTTAGGCTGAACTTGCTCCAAAAATCTTACTGAAGAACTTGTATTTGACCCATGGTGTCCCACTTTTAATACATCTACTTTTGGCCAATCTATAGTTGTTTCGTTTTGTGTTTCGCCATCTCCCATAAATAGAAAGCTTGTATTTCCAAATTGTAATTTTATTATAATAGAAGATAAATTTAAGTTATCTTCATCTAAGATAGGGTCAGTCATTACTTCACAACCGAGCTTCACCAATTTTAAATGTATCTCCTTTTTTTGGGGCTGTAGCTTTTAAATTTTTATCAGCAATTGCATCTAATACATCTTCAAAAGTTTTTGTTGTTGTTCCTATTTTAGGCATATAAATATTTTCTATATTAAAGTTTTTAATGACATCATCTAGTCCCCCTATATGGTCTTCATGAGGATGAGTTCCGAATAACATAGTTTAATGTTTGAATGTTTTTATCTTTTATAAAATTGACTACTTTTTCTCCATCTTCATTATTTCCAGCATCAATTAACATTGATTGTGTGTCATTTAAAATTAATATACTATCTGCCTGTCCTACATCTATAAAATATACTTCTAAGTTAGTGGTTCCAGTGAATTGCTCGTCTATGTTTTCTGGATTTTCTTGACTTCCTTCTTTACTGAATTCAATGTCTAGTCCAAATAAATTACTAACTTTATTCAAAATTTCTACATTTGTACCAATAAGTGCAAGGATAAGTATTATTATAGCTGAAATAATTATTGATACTATTTTGGTATTTATTTTTTTGCTTTTGTTCCTACTTCTTCTGTTTCTCCTGTCGAGTAAGTAATTTCCATTCTTTTCCATTTATACATTATTTCCTTTTCTCATTTTATAGTGAGGTGTATATATA